>NZ_JAKKRN010000007.1:0-183792 GCF_025654245.1 Shewanella sp. SM29 | reverse complement strand
TATGTTCCGTCCTAACTGGGTTAACGAGAGTTGATTGCCATCGAGTAAAGACTCAGTAGCAACCATCAGAGAATTAAGGCGTTTTTGGTGTATTTGAGGGCATTGTTTTTTGAGTAAATCGTGTAATATGTCGATATCACGCATGATGTTGGATCTAGTAGGTTTTTGGCGAAATTGATTAGATCAAACAGCATCATGCGTGTCTACTTATTTGAATCCCATCGAATTTATGTGGGGATTCGCTAGATGGTGGCGTTATGGGTTATGCTTACCATCTTAATGCCGCAAAGTTTGCTAAGTTATTAGCTAAAAATGCCATTGAACGATTTAATGTTGAACATATTTATGCAACGGTAAATGATATTTCTTTAGAGAAAGATGGTTCTATTTGTTCATTGTTGACAGATAAAGGGGAGTTATTTTTTGATTTCTATATTGATTGCAGTGGTTTTGAATCTATTTTGTTAGCAAAAAGATTTGATGTACCATTTATTGATAAATCACACCAACTCTTCATTAATACAGCATTAGTTGCTCAAGTGCCCACACAGGCTTTAGATCAAATTCCGCCATTTACGATTGCAACGGCTCATCAGGCAGGGTGGATTTGGGATATTGCCCTCACGCAAAGACGTGGAACTGGTTTTGTCTACTCGACTGATTATATGAGTAATGCTGAAGCTGAAGATGCATTTGATCAGTACTTAGGTGGTCAACTTGCCGATCTTTCACATAGAAAAATTGCTATGAAGGTTGGTTATCGTCAGCAGTTTTGGGTAAAAATTGTGTTGCATTAGGCTTAGCACAGGGATTTTTAGAACCGATTGAAGCGACATCTATTCTATTGACGGACTTTTCTGCACGCTTTCTTGCGGAGCGATTTCCTTCCGATAAAGATGATATTGATTATCTTGCTAAGCGCTTTAATGAAACAGTTTCTCAAGCGTGGGAGAGAGTCGTTGAATTTGCTAAGTTACATTATTGTTTATCCGACAGGTCAGACTCTGCTTTCTGGCGTGATAATCGCACCGATGAAACTATTCCTGAAGGCTTAAAACAACGTCTTAAAATGTGGCAAGAATTTTATTCCAATCGCAGAGGATTTTCCTTCAAAGTTTGAAGTGTTCAACAGAGAAAATTATTTATATGTGCTTTACGGTATGAAATATTCTACTCGACCAACTTATAGCAATGCAGAAGTTGATCAACGCGTTGTTCAACATCTGGCTAAGATGACGTTGTTAAAAAGTAAAATGATAAGTGAGTTGCCAGATCATAGAGAACTACTTGATAAAATCCGTCTCTACGGATTGCAATCTATATAGAATTGTACGAGTTATATAGAAAAATATTAACAAGGAAAATAAAGATGACAACACATTATGTCCCTTTGAATGATTCTATTCATAGACACTTAAAAGTGAAAAATATTGTTGACTATAAATTTTTTGAAAACATGCACATGTTGCCTCTTCAGGTTCAAGAGTTCATGTCAGCAGCGACGAGCTTTCCTATTATATTTACCAAAAATTCTCAAACAGGTGAATTCTTACCTGTAGCAGTTACATCTTTAAAAGAAAATTCGAACAAATTGATGATAAATGGTAGATGGATTGCTCGTTATTTACCTATTCAAGTTCAATTGTATCCTTTTGGTGCGAGTTATATTGATAATAAAATCATTATTGGAATTGATCTAAATAACTCGTCTGTGTGTGAAAGCGGTGAAAATTCTTTGTTTACAGCTGATGGCGATAATACTGCTTATCTCAATACGCAGCTAGAGTTGGCCAGTCTTCAGGCTGACTATCAGGAAATGACAAAACATTTTATTAAGACTTTAATACAGCATGAGCTATTACAGCCTAGAACATTAACAGTAAATGCTCTGGACTGTACTAAGACCAACATTAATGGTATTTATACCGTTGATGAACAAAAAATTCATGAACTAGACGAAAGCGTTATGCTGGATTTTGCAAAACGTGGATTTTATTCTGTGATTTATGCACACCTTTGTTCTCTTAGTTTAATTGATTTAGTTATGGATAAATAACATTTAAAGAATGGTGTCATGCTGTATTGGTGGCATCAAATTATACGATTTATTTATGCTAGCTTTAAATTTAAGTAATGAATATGAATCACTTATAAATTTCTAACTCGCCAACATGACGCTACCCGTCAAAATGATCCAAATGGAGAAAAAGAGTTTTAATACTTTTACTGGGAGAAAGAGTGCTAATTTACGAGCGAGTAATCCTCCGATAATGGCGCCAGGGCCTGCGAATAACACTAACTCAAAGAGGGCATGGCTATTTGTTGAAAAAATATGGATAGGGCTTGCCGACCAGACTGTAATCGCAGAAACAACAACGCCAGTGGCGACCGACATTTTGGCGCATAGTCCCCTTATCATGAGATAAATGACGACTAATTCACCGACGCCTACCGATAACCAAGCTGTGATAATACCGCCGAAATAGCCAATGAGAGCGAGCCAAAGAAAATCGACCGGCATTATAGAGCGAGTGATTTGTGTGCTACTTTTGCTACTAATAACGATGGCGATACCGAGTACAATCGAGAAAATGCTAAAGCTGGTGTGTAGCGAAGAGGGCGAATTGAGTTGTAGTAATTGGCTACTCCAGAAACCTAAGACAGAAAAGAAGGCTGCAAGTAATGATGCTTTTACAAAACCAGACCATGCATCATCTTCTCGGTGGTGCTTTTTATAATGCAGTGACCATGAAATCGCGCCTGCTGTCATGCCAAAGCATTGGATCATAAATGAAGTCGAGACACTTTGAGACTCACTAAAGTTGAGGCTCGAAAATACCGGAATAAAGATTACTCCACCGCCAGCTCCTGTCGAGTTAGCAAATATCGCTCCTGTGATTCCTAGAAAAACGAAGCGTCCATATTCTTGGATAAGATCAAATAGCGAATGAAAATGGTTAGCCCAAAATAACCAAGCTCCACAGAGTAGTAATACCAAACTGAGGTTTAGGTAATACCGATTTAAGCGCGGAGCAGGCTGGGTATTATTGGGCACAAGTGTGTTAATGGGATTCATCAATAGCTACCGTGATCTTTGTCATGTTATCGCTATGTTATCAATGAAAGACAGCGTTGTCACATAAGCTTGAATAAATAAAATAAACATTTTAAGTATTTGAATAATTTGCATTAATTATGTCTATTCATAAAAAATAACAATAATTGTCAAAAAAATGTAGAAATCCTGTTCTTTCTTGTGTACTTTAATAATGACAACGCTGTCATCTGCTTGTGTGACGCGTTGTTTGTAAGGTCTGCATGAGAGGATGAGGTCTCCTTATCATGTGTTTGGCAGGAGTATTGCTGTCGGGCGGCGATACGTTTGTCTTTGATATTTTGATAGTCTCTCCCCAGAAACTAGCGTGGGCTGGGTACTGTAAGCAGTGCCCAGCCATTTTTTTAGGATGTTTTTACGGTATTACTCAACTGCCTACCTCAGCACTTGAACGTTAGCGGCATAGATAAATAAAACTCACTGGTATAAACCAGATAATAAAAGAGGCTGCAATTTATGGCGATTCATTTAACGGCTGTGATGCGTGTCATTGCAATTGGCATGACGAGTGTCATTGCCCATATCACCGCACTCATCATGACAAGAAGAACGGTTGGCATACCCCTGTTTATAATGGCATTAGCGTTTTTTTCAGCATTTTCCTCTTTTGCTGTATTTGCTACTGACACAGCTATAAACCATTTAGCTTCAAATTCTGATGTGTCTAAATCGTCTGCACAGGTTTCAAAAAAAATCACCACCGCGATACAGCAGGAATGGTTGCTAAAGTTACTTGAAGAAGCACTGCGGCGCTCGGATTCGGGTTATCAAGTGCAAGAAATGTCGACTCAAATGAATCAAAAGCGCAAGGTCGAAGAAGCACTCGCTGGGACAGTAGACGTGTTTTGGAGCATGACCTCAAAAGAATTGGAAGAAACTGTGCTTCCCGTGCGCATTCCATTGTTTAAAGGGTTACTCGGTAATCGGCTGCTGATTATCCGTAAATCGGATGAGGCACGATTTGCTAATGTGAAAACCATGGCGGATTTTAGGCAGTTAAAGGCGGGGCAAAATCGTTATTGGCCCGATGCCACGATTTTAGAAGCCAATGGATTACCCGTCGTCACTAGCTATCAGTACACCAATTTATACTCCATGTTAGAAGGCGGGCGTTTCGATTATCTTGCCCTCGGCGCCCAGGAAATTGGCGAAGAACTCGCAAATCACCCCGATCCTGCACTTAAGGTCGATAGCCATATCCTGCTGCAATATCGTTCGCCAGCTTATTTCTTTGTTTCCCCTAAGCGCCCTGAACTTGCTGCGGCCATTTCAGCCGGGCTTGAAAGTATGGTAAGGGACGGATCTTTTGATGAGATGTTCAATCGCGAGCTTAAAATTGAGCAGCTGTACCGTGAGGCTCAGTTTGAACAACGGGTGATTATCCGTCTTGATACACCTGATTTAAGTCCATTAACACCAATAGAACGCACAGAATTATGGTTAGATCTTTTTAGTATGCAAGGTGCAAAATAATGAAAACATTAGCCTTAAAAGTACAGATTGGATTAGCGGCAGCAATTTTTATGATTGTTAGCGTTCTGTTCGGTGCATCTTACTGGTTGGCGAGCGATAAATTGGCTGCCAGTGAAACTGAGTTTGAAGAAAATACCGTCGCCAATTTACAAGTGACCATGGCGCAGCCCATCTTCACCTACGATTATGAGCAGATCCGTGCAGTGCTATCTGTGATGCTTAAATCTGCGCAGATTTATCATATTGTCGTGAGTGACCATCGCGGTAAAGTGTTAGCCGAGAGTCAACAGGCTCAAACAGTGGCCGATGAGTATCTAGTGAAACGTGAAATTCAATTTGCTGAGCAAGGTAACCCAACGGGCCAATTGGTCATTCAGTTTTCTATGTTGCCTATTCGCGCTCAGTTGTCAGATTTACTCTTAGGTTATTTCTTGCAGGCGTTGTTAATTCTCGGTGGCAGTTTATTTGTTATCTTCATTATTCTTAAACGTTTAGTGATTAATCCACTTGGGAATGTGGTCCGTGCTATGGAAGAAATTGCCAGCGGTGACGGCGATTTATGCCACAGATTACCCGTTGAGAGTCAGGATGAGATTGGTCAGCTTGCCAAGGCATTTAATGGTTTTGTTGAGCAAATTCACTGCACGATTTCCAGAGTGCACGAAACCTCAGGGCAATTACTGGGCGATGCCAAAGCGCTTGGTTCATTGTCGCAAACCAACAATGATCGTGTGCAAACCCAATTAAAAGAAACCGAGGCGGCAGTGACGGCTGTAACTCAGCTAAGTGCCAGTGCCAATGAAGTCGCCATTAATGCGAAACGCACCGCGGACGCGGCGAGTCAGGCCGATAAAGCGGTCGATGACAGTCAGCGTCAGTTCGATTCGGGATTAGACATTACTCGTAAACTGGCATCTGAATTAGCTCGCTCGGCATTGTTCGTTTCACAGTTACAGCAAGAAACGCAAAAGATTGATGAAGTCGTTGTAGTCATCAACAGTATTGCTGAACAGACCAACTTACTGGCGCTTAATGCTGCGATTGAAGCGGCGAGGGCGGGTGAACAAGGGCGCGGTTTTGCTGTGGTTGCCGACGAAGTGCGTACGCTGGCGAGCCGAACCCAACAGGCAACTGGTGAGATCCAGAAAATGATCCAGCAGGTCCAGAGCCGCGTGGCCGAAACGGTCACTGTGATGAAAGCGAGCCAAGCCCTCTCAACTCAGGGCGTTAACCGCTCAGAAGAAATTAAGTTAGTACTCACTAAAGTGACTGATTTAGTCTCAAATATCAGTAATATGAACATCGAAGTTTCCCATGCGGCACAGGAGCAAACCTGCGTCACCGAAGCAATTTCTCGTACGTTAAATGATCTTGCCAATGTCTCAGGTTCAGCCTCACTCGATAGCGAGCACTTAGCGCACTCGAGCGAGCGACTGTTTCACCAAGGGGAAAGACTGCGGACGTTAGTAACTTCCTTCAGATTGTAGCCATTTCTGGAGCTAGATAAGGATAATCATGAAAAAAACACTCTCAGCAAGCGCCATTTTACTGGCTTTAGGATTAACGGCCTGTTCCGAGGCGCCTGTGACGCCTTCCGCAGCGTCAGCCGATAAGGCTGTGGCTCAAACACAGCAAGCTCAGGACGCATTAACTCAAGCGCAGTTACAACAACTCGGGGATTCGTTAGTCGTAACTTACCGTGTTGTGACCAATGTGCCAGACGATAAGTGCCTAAAAGATAAAGCCGATGGTCGCTGTTTTGTCGCTCAAATTGATTTCGTGCCCGGTATGGATTTAGCCAGCCAAGATTGGGAAATTTATTTAAGCCAAATGCGCCCAGTGCAATCGGTTGAAAGCGGTGAATTGACGATAACGCACGTTAAAGGCGATTTACATCGTATTACGCCAACGGCCGCTTTTAAGGGATTTGTTAAGGGCGAGAAAAAGCAACTGACATTCCGTGGTGAGCCGTGGCAATTGGCTGAAACCGACGCTATGCCAAACTATTACCTCGCAGCAAAAGGATTAGAACCCGTCATTATCGCCAGCACTCAAGTGGGTAAAGATGCCGAAACGGGTTTAGAGACGCGTCCGTATGTTGAAGGGTTTACGAATTTTAAAACCCAATATCAACGCACTGAAACGGATAAACTCGCGCCAGCCGATGCCGCGCAATTATTTAAAGCTAATCAAAGCGTGAGTGAAGATGCTGCCTTGGCTGTGGATACCATCATCCCAACGCCACAAAAGGTGAAGATCTATTCAACCGATACACCAGTATCCCTTGCTGGTGGTATTAAGCTCGAATATCAGCAAGATAACCCAGAGCAAAAGAGTCAAGTTGCGGCGGCGGTGGTACGTTTAGCTCGCCTGGGTGTGGCTGAATCTGCGAGTGGCATTACGGTGAAATTTGCCAGCCAAAAAGGGGATGAGGGCAGTTATCGCTTAGATATTCAGCCAACTGAAATTGTGATCGCTGCCAATGATGCGGCGGGCTTCTCTTACGGTTTGTCATCATTAGCAAGCCTTGTGGATGTGAATTCGCTGAAAATGAATGCCATGACCATCGAAGACAGCCCACGCTATCCGTTCCGTGGCATGCACATTGATGTGGCTCGTAATTTCCACAGCAAACAATTGTTGCTGGATTTGCTCGACCAAATGGCGGCTTATAAGCTCAATAAACTGCATTTACACATGGCTGATGATGAAGGTTGGCGACTCGAAATCGACGGGCTACCTGAGCTGACCGACATCGGTAGTAAACGTTGCCATGATCTTGCTGAAAATACCTGTCTGTTACCGCAACTGGGCAGTGGTCCTTTTGCGGAGTCGAGCGTTAATGGTTTCTATACTAAACAAGACTATATCGACATAGTGAAATATGCCGAGGCGCGTCAAATTCAAGTGATCCCATCGATGGATATGCCGGGTCACAGCCGCGCCGCGATTAAAGCGATGGATGCGCGTTTTCGTCGATTACAGGCTGAAGACGTAGAGCTTAAAAATACGGGCAAAGTGCAGGTTGTCCCTGTGCAGGAAACGGCAAATCAAGCTAGTACAGCGGTAAAAGCGTTAGATGCGGGCGCTCGTCAATTGCAAGCTGAAGGGAAAACCACTGCAGCTGAGCAATATTTGTTATCCGATGCAAACGACAAAACGGTTTATTCTTCAGTGCAATATTACGACGACAATACGCTTAACGTGTGTATGGAGTCGACTTATCACTTTGTCGATAAAGTGATTGATGAAATTGCCAAGTTACACCAAGCCGCGGGTCAACCATTGACGCGTTACCATATTGGTGCCGATGAAACGGCGGGAGCTTGGAAACAATCTCCGCAGTGTTTAGCATTTGTCGCCAATAACGATAAAGGCGTTAAGTCGATAGATGACTTAGGCGCTTATTTTATTGAACGAATTTCGACTATGTTAGCGGCAAAAGGTATTGAAGCAGCAGGATGGAGCGATGGCATGAGCCATGTTCGCTCTGAAAATATGCCTGCTAAGGTGCAGTCTAATATTTGGGATGTGATTGCCCACAAAGGTCATTCGCGCGCCAATCTGCAGGCGAATCTCGGCTGGGAAACGGTGCTCTCTAATCCTGAGGTGTTGTACTTTGACTTCCCCTATGAGGCCGATCCTAAAGAGCATGGTTATTACTGGGCGAGCCGCGCGACCAATAGCCATAAAGTCTTTAGCTTTATGCCTGATAATTTAGCCGCTAACGCCGAGCAATGGACCGATATTGAAAATCAGCCATTCGAAGCGGATGACAGAATAAAATTTGATGAGGCGGGTAACAAAGTCTCGGGTCCAAGGGAGAAAGGCAAACCCTTTACTGGCTTGCAAGGGCAGGTTTGGAGTGAGTCGATTCGCAGTGACGATACGATTGAATACATGGTGTTTCCGCGTTTGTTGATGCTGGCCGAGCGTGCTTGGCATCAAGCCGTGTGGGAAGTGCCTTATCAGTATCAAGGCGCTGTGTATAACCAAAGCTCTGGGGCTTTTACCTTAGCCATGCGTGATGCACAGGCAAAGGAGTGGCAACAACTTGCGAATACCTTGGGCCACAAAGAGTTTATCAAGCTAGATAAAGCGGGGATTGATTATCGCGTACCGACGGTCGGCGCCGAGATCCGTGACGGTAAACTGTTTGCTAATATTGCCTATCCCGGGCTCAAACTTGAATACCGAAGTCTAAATGGCCAATGGCAAGTTTATCAAGCGGGATTGGCGGTCACTGCACCGATTGAGATCCGCGCCATTGCGGCCGATGGTATTCGTAAAGGCCGAAGTTTAATCGTTAACTAAATAAATTTTTATATCTGGCTGTATTTTAAAGATAAAATACAGCCTTTTTGTTTTTCTGTGTCAGTGATTTCCTAAATTTGATTTTAGATCATAAATCACTTAAAAAAGTAAATGACAACGCTGTCATTTTTACTGTAACATTGAGTTAACTAAAGTTGAGCGCTGTATTAACGGCAAATAATAAGCAACGGTAGCGCTGCATTGATAGATGAAGAGGGGTGTCATGGGGTTAGTCCAGACAAAAGATCAACCACTGTTTATAGGTGTAGATGGAGGTGGCAGTAAATGCCGAGCCACCATCTACTGCGCAGACGGTACCGTTTTAGGGACAGGTGTTGCTGGACGCGCAAATCCACTGCATGGTCTCACACAAACATTTGAATCCATTGAAGCATCGACTCGCCTGGCGTTGCTGGATGCTGGCATGAACGAGAGCGATAGTCACTTGCTGGTGGCGGGTCTTGGTCTTGCTGGCGTAAATGTCCCTAGGTTATATCGAGACGTTATCAACTGGCAGCATCCTTTTGCGGCCATGTATGTCACTACCGATTTGCATACGGCTTGTATTGGTGCCCACCGTGGTGCCGATGGCGCTGTGATCATCACGGGTACTGGCTCTTGCGGTTATGCCCATGTTGGCGATACCAGCTTGAGTATTGGTGGTTATGGTTTTGCCTTGGGCGATAAGGGCAGCGGTGCTTGGCTTGGATTAAAAGCTGCCGAACACGTGTTGTTAGCACTCGATGGCTTTGCCGTACCGACGCGATTAACTGACATGCTGTTGAGCTACTTTAACGTCACCGATGCGCTCGGCATTGTCGAAAATCTAGCCGGTAAATCATCAGGTTGCTACGCCGCATTAGCCAGAAGTGTGCTCGATTGCGCCAATAATGAAGGTGACGCAGTCGCGACTGCCATAGTGCAAGAAGGCGCAGATTATATTAGCGACATGGCGCGTAAGCTATTTAGCCTAAATCCGGTGCGCTTTTCGATGATCGGTGGCCTTGCAGAGCCTTTACAAGCCTGGCTCGGTGCCGATGTGGTCGCTAAGATTTCAGAAACCTTAGCACCACCCGAACTCGGTGCTATGTATTTCGCCCAGCAAGAATTTAATAAGTCGTTGTCAGTGCACATAGGCACTGAAGCCAAATCCTGTATTTGAACGTGAAGGTAAAAGACATGACAAACACTATTATGGAGCAAGAAGCTCGCACCGCACCGCAAAAAATCGCTGGCCAGTTAGAAGCTAACGCTGAAATCATGCAGCAGTTAGGTGAGAAACTGCGCGCCTTCGCCCCTCGTTTTGTAATGATCGTTGGTCGTGGTTCATCGGATCATGCGGGTGTGTTCGCTAAGTACTTATTTGAAATCGAAGCGGGCGTACCGACGTTTGCCGCCGCCCCTTCAGTGGCGAGTGTGTATGGTAAGACCTTGAAACTCGAAGGCGCATTAGTGATTGTGATTTCACAATCTGGCCGTAGCCCTGATATTTTGGCGCAGGCGCGTATGGCAAAAAATGCTGGCGCTTTTTGTGTTGCCTTAGTCAATGATGAAACCGCACCGATTAAAGATATCGTCGATGTCGTTGTACCTTTACGTGCCGGTGAAGAAAAAGCCGTTGCTGCGACTAAGAGTTACCTCGCGACGCTGTCGGCGATTTTACAACTTGCCGCCGCTTGGACCCAGAGCGAATCGCTTGCTCGCGCCGTAGCGTCTTTACCCCAAGCGCTGCAAATGGCGGTGGACGCTGAGCCACAGCTCACGCCAGAATCGGTTGCCGACGTGAAAAACTTAGTCGTACTCGGCCGTGGTTTAGGTTATGCAGTATCCAAGGAAATTGCGCTTAAGTTAAAAGAAGTGTGTTCAATCCATGCCGAAGCGTTCAGTAGCGCCGAGTTCCTCCACGGTCCTGTGACCTTAGTCGAGAAAAAACTCACTATCGTCGATGTGTGTATTGGCGATGAATCTTACGCTAGCCATATTGAACAAATTGAAAACGTGAGCCAACGCGGCGCCGATTTAGTGCATCTGAATCAAACTTCGACCGACATTCACCCTCGTGTGGCGCCGTTAGCCTTGTTACAGCGTTTTTATATTGATGTGGCTGCGGTTGCGATTGCCCGCGGTATCGATCCTGATCAACCGGCTGGCCTTAAAAAAGTGACCCAAACGCTTTAAGCTGCCTAGCTTTAAGCGGCAAAGTGTAAGAGGTTTAGGTAGGCTGCACGATTAAGCATCTGCAGCTAAGCCCACGCGGTTAACCTAATTTAAGCCTTAAGCTAACCGCGTTATTTATTGAAAGAGGTTTGCGATGAAAATCACCTTGATCGCTGAGCATATTTTTGATGGTGAATATTTCCATCAAGATGTGCCTGTGACTGTTGAAGACGGGCACATTCTGGCGTTTGATACGGTTCTTGGCGCGAAGGAAATTCGCCAAGCCGGAACGCTGGTGCCTGGTTTTATCGATGTACAAGTGAACGGCGGCGGTGGGGCGTTATTCAATGCCAATCCGAGTGTTGATTGTATTGAGACTATCGGCCGTGCCCATGCGCGTTTTGGCACGACAGGATTTTTACCCACACTTATCACCGATGATGTCAGCGTGATGGCCAATGCGGCCGATGCCGTGGCTGAGGCTTTAGTCAAAGGTAGCGCTGGCGTTTTAGGGGTGCATTTTGAAGGGCCACATTTATCTGTACCTAAAAAAGGTGTGCATCCACAGGGCTTTATTCGCGAAATCACAGAGGCTGAACTCGCCGTATTTTGTCGTCAAGATCTGGGGATTAAAGTGGTCACGCTTGCGCCTGAGAATGTGTCACCAGAGGTGATCCGCACGCTTGTCGCCTCGGGAGTTAAGGTGTGTTTGGGTCATTCTAATGCCGACTACGATACTGTGGTTGCGGCATTAGCGGCAGGCGCGACGGGCTTTACTCATCTTTATAATGCGATGTCTCCTCTAGGTTCCCGCGAGCCGGGCATGGTTGGCGCGGCGATTGAGAGTGAAACCGCTTGGTGTGGTTTGATTGTCGATGGTCACCATGTGCATCCCGCTGCGGCAAAGGTCGCATTACGGGCAAAACCGAGGGGCAAAATGATGTTAGTCACCGATGCTATGCCGCCTGTGGGTATGGACGGTGAGACTAGCTTCGAGCTCTTCGGTACGCAAGTGCTGAGAGTCGGCGACAGATTAAATGCCGTGACAGGTGAGCTGGCGGGCTGTGTGCTCGATATGGCAACTGCGGTCAATAATACTGTGAACTTGTTGGGTGTACCTTTGGCGGAAGCCTTGAGAATGGCGGCGTTATATCCCGCACAGTTCCTCGGGATTGACAATAAAGCTGGCCGTTTAGCACTGGGACATAGGGCTGATTTTGTTTTGCTCGATGCGCATAACAAAGTGCAGGCAAATTACATTGCGGGACGGGCCGTCTATTCAGGGCCGATTTATGCGGGCCAGGCAATAGGGGTACACCCTTAAATTGCTTTTGCAGTTTAGGTGATTTTTAACAATTGGCCCTTGTCGTATTTTGATGACAGGGGCTAAGTTTTTTTATTGTACAGCACTCATTTTATTCAGTATTAGTTTTGTACCGTATTAGTTTTGCTCAACTTTTATAAAAGCTTTTAATAACAATAATAAAGGATGATGGCATGGGGACTACACAGACAAACGCGATTGTGCCAGTAAAGGTGAATAAACCTAGGTTGATGTCTCTGGATGCACTGCGCGGCTTCGATATGTTTTGGATTTTGGGCGGTGAGGCCCTGTTTGGTGGCTTGCTTATTTTAACGGGCTGGGCAGGTTGGCAATGGGGCGATGAACAAATGCACCATAGCCAATGGCATGGTTTTCATTTCTACGATTTGATTTTTCCGCTGTTTATTTTCCTCTCTGGTGTGGCCTTAGGTTTATCTCCCAAACGTTTAGATAAATTACTGATGAAGGATCGATTACCTGTGTATCGGCATGGGATTAAACGACTCTTTTTATTGCTGCTACTTGGCATTTTATACAATCACGGTTGGGGTACGGGCGCGCCTGCCGATCCTGAAAAAATTCGCTATGCCAGTGTGTTAGGCCGAATCGCCTTTGCATGGTTCTTTGCCGCATTACTGGTGTGGCATACGAGTCTACGAACGCAAGTTATTGTCGCCTTGGGCATTTTACTCGGTTATGGCGCAATGCAACTTTGGTTGCCTTTCCCCGGTGGACAGGCGGGCGTGCTCTCGCCAACGCAATCCATCAATGCCTATGTCGATTCAGTTTTACTACCCGGCATAAGCTATCAGGGGCGCACGCCCGATCCTGAAGGTTTATTGTCGACCATCCCCGCCATAGTCAATGCGTTAGCGGGTGTGTTTGTCGGCCACTTTATTGTTAAATCCCATCCTAAAGGTGAGTGGGTCAAAGTGGGATTACTCGCCGTAGCGGGTGGTGCTTGCTTAGCCTTAGGTTGGCTGTTGGATCTTATTATTCCGGTCAATAAAGAGCTGTGGACCAGTTCATTTGTGCTGGTGACGTCGGGCTGGAGCATGATCCTGCTGGCGGCATTCTATGCATTAGTCGATGTGCTTAAGTGGCAAAAAACCGCATTTTTCTTTGTGGTGATTGGCACCAATGCCATCATTATTTACCTAGCGTCGAGTTTAGTGGATTGGAAATATATCGCCCAAAGCGTGTTTGGCGGCTTAGTGATGGCTTTGCCTGAAAGCGCTCAAGCGTTAGCTGCGGTTATCTGCTTACTTGCGGTGCAGTGGCTGGTGTTATATTGGATGTATCGCCGCAATATTTTTGTCAGAATTTAATCTGTTCGCTTAATAGCTTGAGCCGCACACACTCAGTGTCTGCGGCTTTTTTTACATTATTTTCTGGATGTGAGTCATCATTTACTTACAACTTAGCTGTCGGCCAATTGACGATTACGAGGGAATATTCGCGAGAATTTATTAAATGACAGCGTTGTCTTTTTGTGTTATTTGTTTTAACATCACTGAAACAATGGTGCGTTTGGATGATAACATTAGCCATTGCGGACGAGTCGCGATACGGATATTCGGGAACTTAGGCATTAATTTAAACCCCGTTATCACCTAAATAATTAATTACTATAAGAAGCAGGTTTATGGAAATGACACTCGATAAAAGCCAGCAGAAAAGCAGCTTTCTCCCCATGGCCATAGTGGCCGCTCTCTTTTTCATCCTCGGATTCGCCACTTGGTTGAATGGTTCTTTGATGCCTTATTTGAAACAAATATTGCAACTCAATCCCTTTCAAGCGTCGTTGATCCTGTTTTCTTTCTACATTGCAGTGACCTTTACTGCCTTGCCATCCGCTTGGCTTATTCGCAAAGTCGGCTATAAGAATGGTATGGCGATAGGCATGGGTGTGATGATGTTGGCGGGCTTACTGTTTATCCCTGCTGCGGAAACACAAATATTTGCCCTATTCCTTTTCGCCCAATTAGTGATGGGCGCAGGTCAAACCCTATTACAAACTGCGGTTAACCCTTATGTGGTGCGTTTGGGGCCTGAAGAATCTGCGGCCGCCCGTGTCAGTGTGATGGGTATTTTGAATAAAGGTGCGGGTGTGATTGCGCCTTTGGTGTTTTCGGCGTTGATTTTAGACAGCTTTAAAGACCGTATTGGTACTGAGCTAACTCAAGTACAAATTGAAGAAATGGCTGACGGTTTAGTATTCCCCTATTTAGGCATGGCCATTTTTATCGGTATCTTAGCGCTCGCGGTAAAAAAATCACCTTTGCCAGAGTTGTTGAATGAAGATGAAGCTGCTGAAAATACTGATAAAGGGCAACTTAAAGCGGCATTATCTCACCCTAACTTAGCCTTTGGCGTGTTAGCGCTGTTTGTTTATGTTGCTGTAGAGGTTATTGCTGGCGATACCATTGGTACATTTGCTTTGTCTTTAGGCATAGAGTCATACGGTGTTATGACTTCCTATACTATGGTGTGTATGGTGCTGGGTTATTCTTTAGGTATCCTGTTAATTCCTCGTTTTATTTCACAACCTAAGGCTTTGATGGTGTCGGCTATTCTGGGTTTGTTACTGACATGCGGTATTTTGTTTGGCGACAATAATTCCTACGCTATTGCTAATGTTTTGTTAGTGCCTTTTGGCGGTGTGGCACTGCCCGATACTTTGTTGATGATTGCTTTTCTTGGTTTAGCTAATGCGATTGTTTGGCCTGCGGTGTGGCCGCTAGCTTTGTCTGGTATGGGTAAATTGACCAGTACAGGTTCTGCGCTTCTCATCATGGGGATTGCAGGTGGCGCCTTTGGTCCAGTGTCTTGGGGCTTAATGAGTTCGGCGACAGATATGGGCATGCAGGGTGGTTATATTGTGATGTTGCCATGCTACTTGTTCATCCTTTTCTACGCGGTGAAAGGCCATAAAATGCGTAGTTGGTAGTCAAGTCTGTTTGAACAGCTAAAAAGAAGCCCTCGATGATGAGGGCTTTTTTGTGTCTTAGTTGGATCAAGCTAAGGCGAAATTAGAACGCGTAGCTTACGCTCGCAAGCACGGTATCTGAGTTTTTAAATGCACCGTCAGAGACTTTTTGGTCACCGCTGAGATCTGTGCCTAACCAAGCGAGAGAAAGCCCAAAGCCTGCCAATTCGGTCGATACGCCAACAGAGTAATCAGAGTAGCTATCAAAACCTTCACCATCATCTAAGGCATCACCCACGTTATAGCCGTAGTGCAGATCGAGACTCCAGTTTTCAACAAATTCGTAGGAGTAGTTTAGCTCTCCATAGTGATAATCTAAGTCAGTACCACCGTAATCATTGGTAAACCAATAGGCTAGGCGAAAGCCCTTAAATTCTATACCCGTAATCACTTCGAAATAACCTATATCACTCTCGCCTGAGTAGTTATAACGGTTAAGGGTGATGTCGTAGGTCAGATCTTCGTTGATCTCACCACCATAGGCGACATAGAAATCGTATTCGATCGCTGGGCCGTTATAACCTGGCTCATCAAAATCCACGTTACTTGCCCAAGCGCCGACAGAGAAACCTGAGTCGAAGCTCCAATCAATACCGCCTTGCAGGGCAGGATCGCCAGCGGTTTGTGATACGCCGCGAAAACGATAGTCGTTAGTAAGACTAATTTCCCCTGTCACTTCGGCGGCGGCAATGCCGGAGAATAGGGTCGTGGTTAGCGCGAGTCCGACAAGCTGTACCAGCCGTTTTTTTTTCAGATTGTTATGCACGGTATTTCTCCCATTTTCTTTGTTGACTCGGACGTGTTACTGGCGACCATTGTTATTCAATCGCGCCAGTGCATCCGTTGGTTTGCCAAACAACAGCCTAGGAAAACCCGTTGCTGTGACCTCATGGCGAGTTATTGCTAAGATAACTTAGCTTTTTTGAGGCTAACATCAGCCTCGTTGATCTCACTTTTGTTCGAAAATGACGTAAACCTTGCGGCAGGGCTCCACGACTTCCCAAGTGCCTTGAAAACCCGCGGGTATGATAAACCTGTCACCCACAGTGAACGTCTGCGATTGACCTTGAAGATCGGTGATAACACTCATCCCTTCGAGGATTTCGCAGTACTCGTATTCAGTGTAGTTTATTTTCCAAGCGCCTGATTCACTTTGCCAAATTCCACTGTGAAATTGATCACAAGGGCTAGAATAATGATTCTCTAGCCCTTGAGTTGGATTGCCAGCTAACAACTTTTCCGTCGGTAACTGGTAGGTTTCGACGGGTGTTTGCGCCGTAGCAAAGCGAATAATGGCGTTGATACTCACAGTCATTTGCGATTTCCTTGTTGAGCTGACATTCGGCTATTTCATCGTTGGCATCACAAACTCGGCTTGAGTCTGTTTACCCGCGGGCCAGCGGGCAGTAATTGCCTTACGCTTGGTATAAAAACGCACGCCATCGGGGCCATGCATATGCAGAGGCCCAAACAGTGAACGCTTCCAACCGCCAAAACTGTGGAACGCCATCGGCACCGGGATCGGCACGTTCACTCCAACCATACCGACTTGCACGTGGTGACAGAAATGCCTTGCCGCTTCACCACTTTGGGTGAAAATCGCCGTGCCATTACCAAATTCGTGTCGGTTAATCAGCTCAAGCGCCGTTGGGTAATCTTTCACGCGCACAATCGCCAGCACTGGGCCAAAGATTTCTTCGCGGTAGATGCTCATTTCAGGCGTGACATGGTCGAATAGACAGGCGCCGAGGAAATAACCCTGTGGATTTTCTTCAACACTCAGTTTACGGCCATCGACCAGCAGCGCTGCGCCTTCTTGCACACCGGCTTCAACATATTGGGTGACCTTGGCAAGGTGCTGTTTGGAGATCAGCGGGCCCATTTCCATCTCCGGCGTTAGGCCGTTGCCGACTTTTAAGGTTTGGATTTGCGGTAGCAGTTTTTCCACTAACGCGTCGCCCACATCGCCTACCGCCAGCACGACTGAAATTGCCATACAACGCTCGCCAGCACTGCCATAAGCTGCGCCCATTAAGGCGCTCACGGCTTGATCTAAATCCGCATCTGGCATGAGTAACATATGGTTTTTCGCGCCGCCTAAGGCTTGCACGCGTTTGCCATGTTTAGAGGCTGTGCTGTAGATGTATTCGGCAATCGGCGTTGAGCCCACAAAGCTCACCGCTTGCACATCTTTATGGGTGAGTAGGGTATCGACGGCTTCTTTGTCGCCGTTAATCACGTTAAACACGCCATCGGGAAGACCCGCTTCTTTAAGCAGCTCGGCAATCCGCATCACCGAGCTTGGGTCTTTTTCCGAGGGTTTCATAATAAAGGTGTTACCGCAGGCAATCGCGATTGGGAACATCCACATGGGAACCATCACGGGGAAGTTAAAGGGGGCTATGCCTGCGACAACACCTAAAGCTTGATTAACTGACCAAGAATCGACACCGCCACCCACTTGCTGTGTGTGTTCACCTTTAAGCAAGTGCGGAATACCACAGGCAAATTCGACCACTTCGAGACCTCGGATCAACTCGCCCTTAGCATCGTCTATCACTTTGCCGTGCTCGCGGGTGATAAGCTGCGCCATTTCATCTAGGTGCTGCTCAACTAAGGCTTTGAATTTAAAAAGCACTCGAGCACGGTTGAGCGGCGTGACTTGCGACCAGGTTTCAAAGGCATTTTTTGCGATTGCGATGGCTTCGCCGACTTCGGTTTCGCTTGCCAGTGAGACTTGGCCACGTAGCTCACCCGTGGCAGGTTCAAAAATATCTTGGGTTCTTATACTGGCAGGGGTGTGCTGACCATTAACAAAATGAGTGATCTTGAGCATAGTTAACCTTTGAAGTTCCCCGCCACAGCGGGGTGTTAAATGTGAGAGTGGAACGAACCGCTAGCGCGATTATCCAACGGCGTTAATGGCATCGCTTAGGCTATTAACCATTTGGTCAATCTCGCGTTTATCGACAATCAGTGGCGGTGACATGGCAATGATATCGCCCGTTGCTCGAACTAAAGTGCCGTGGCGGAAGCAGTGTTCAAACACGCCGTAACCACGTTTACCCGCGCCTTGAGCGTTAGGGGAGAATTGAATCCCCGCCACTAATCCTGTGTTGCGGATATCAATCACATTCGGCAACCCTTTGAGGCTGTGCACTGCATCTTCAAAGTAGCGTTCAAGCTCAAAACTGCGTTCGAATAATTGCTCATTCTCATAAATCGATAAGGTGGCAAGCGCCGCGGCCGCGGCCACTGGATGACCTGAATAGGTGTAGCCGTGGAAAAACTCAATCAGTTCTGTGGGACCTTGCATGCAAGTGTCGTGGATAAAATCTTGCACAAACACTGCGCCCATAGGGATGGCGCCGTTATTGATGGCTTTAGCCGTGGTGATTATATCTGGGATAACGCCCCAACGCTGACTCGCAAAAGCGGCGCCAACGCGGCCAAAAGCGGTAATGACTTCGTCAAAAATCAGTAGGATGCCGTGCTTTTTAGTGATTTCACGCAGACGTTTTAAGTAACCTTGTGGCGGTAATATTACCCCAGCAGAACCCGACATAGGTTCAACGATTACGGCGGCAATATTCTCGGCGCCATGCAGGGTCACTAGTTGTTCTAATACTTCGGCTTTTTCAGCGCCAAAGTGCGAGAGTCCACGGGTAAATGCCGCATTTTGGATATCTAAGGTATGAGGTAAGTGATCGACGCCTTGCAATAATTGGCCACTAAATGCTTTGCGGTTATTGCTTAATCCACCCACAGAGATGCCGCCAAAGCCGACACCGTGGTAACCCATTTCGCGCCCGATAAAGCGGGTGCGTGAGGCTTGACCATTGGCTCTGTGATAGCAAAGTGCCATCTTAAGCGCAGTATCGACGGACTCAGAACCTGAGTTAGTAAAAAAGACTTTGTTTAATCCTTCTGGACTTAGCTCGACTAAACGCTCGGCAAGTTCAAAGGCGATAGGATGACCCATTTGGAAGGAGGGCGCGTAGTCCATCTCTTTAATTTGTTTGCTGACCGCTTCGCTGATTTCCTTGCGACCATGGCCTGCGTTACAACACCATAAACCTGCGGTAGCATCTAACACTTTATTACCATCAATCTCCGTGTAATACATGCCTTCGGCCTTGGCGAGTAACCGCGGACTGGCTTTGAATTGGCGGTTAGCGGTAAAAGGCATCCAGAAATGTTCAAGTGAGGGTACGCTTGAGGAATTGAGCGGCAAATCGGCCATAGTGTCTACCTTGTCCTGTATTTTCAGGTCTTGTTTTAGGGCGGCTAATATTTGCTATGCTATGTTAGAAATAATGAACATGGAAGAGCCGTGTGCAGTTATTTGTGGCAAAAAAGCTATTTTTGTAAAAAATATTGAATTTTATTGCTTAAACAGCGTAACCTGAAGGTCGGATTATGACTGTGGTGATGTTTAGCATTTGCGCTAAAGTCGTCACGGGCCACTATTTTCTTGTCGATGAACGATAAACCACACCTATACGAATTATTAAGAGGTCATCATGAGCACACCGAAGAAACGCAGCGAATGGGAAAGTCTGGCTGCCAGCCTGTCTATTAATGGTAAGGCGTTTATCAATGGCGAATACCAAGATGCCGTTTCGGGTAACACCTTTGATTGTATTAGTCCTATTGATGGTCGCTTGTTGGTAAAAGTGGCGAGTTGCGATCTTGCAGATGCTAATCTTGCGGTTGCTAATGGCCGCAGCGTATTTGAGTCTGGTGTTTGGTCGCAGCAGTCTCCGGTAAAGCGCAAACAAGTGATGATACGTTTCGCCGAGTTACTGGAGGAAAATGCCAATGAACTCGCGCTGTTAGAAACCCTCGACATGGGTAAACCGATTCGTTTCTCCAAGGCTGTGGATGTAGTGGGGGCTGCCCGTGCGATTCGCTGGTCTGGTGAAGCGATTGATAAAATTTACGATGAACTCGCGCCAACCGCTCACAATGAAATTGGCATGATCACCCGTGAGCCTGTGGGGGTTGTGGCCGCGATTGTTCCGTGGAACTTCCCAATGCTGATGGCGTGTTGGAAGCTCGGGCCCGCGCTGGCCACGGGTAATAGTGTGGTGTTAAAACCCTCTGAAAAGTCACCCTTAACGGCTATCCGTATGGCGCAATTGGCTATTGAAGCTGGGATCCCACAAGGCGTACTCAACGTGTTGCCAGGATTTGGTCATACCGTGGGTAAAGCCTTAGCGTTGCATATGGATGTGGATACGTTGGTGTTCACGGGGTCCACCAAAATCGCAAAACAATTAATGATTTACGCTGGCGAGTCGAACATGAAACGCGTGTGGTTAGAGGCGGGAGGCAAGAGCCCCAATATCGTCTTTAATGACGCGCCAGATCTGAAAGCCGCTGCTGTAGCTGCGGCCGAAGCCATTGCCTTTAACCAAGGTGAAGTTTGCACCGCAGGTTCGCGTTTGCTGGTGGAATCTGGGGTGAAAGATGAGCTTATTGCGCTTATCGCAGAGGAGTTAGCCTCATGGCATCCAGGGCATCCACTCGATCCCGCTACTGTGAGCGGCGCCGTTGTTGATAAACAACAGTTAGACACAGTGCTCAGTTACATTAAAGCGGGTAAAGATGAAGGTGCAACCTTAGTCCACGGTGGCTGCCAAGTTATGGCCGACACTGGCGGTGTGTATGTGCAGCCAACGGTATTTTCTAACGTAAACAATCAGATGAAAATTGCCAGTGAAGAAATCTTTGGCCCAGTGTTATCTGTTATTGAATTTAATGGCATGGAAGAAGCGATATCAATAGCCAACGATACCATCTACGGTTTAGCCGCTGGCGTGTGGACATCGGATATCAGCAAGGCCCATAAAACCGCTAAAGCCCTGCGTTCTGGTATGGTATGGATCAACCATTACGATGGCGGCGACATGACAGCGCCATTCGGTGGCTATAAACAGTCTGGTAATGGCCGAGATAAATCTTTGCACTCCTTCGACAAATACACAGAACTGAAAGCGACCTGGATCGTGTTATAACCGCTCAGTTTTGTCTATATAAGAGAAGGAGCCGCTTTCGCTCAATACTAAAACCTCTTTTCATATTACATGGAAAGAGGTTTTTTATTTTTTGTAGCTCAAGCCGTACCCATTTTTTCTAAGCCATATTTCACTTGTAAAATCTGTATCTGTTGTCGTGAATAACATGTTACCGTCTTGATTCGTAATGTTATTGCTCACTTATGCCCGATAGAATATTGACTTTAAACACTCCCATTATTATCTCAATTTACTTCCATTTTTATCTGCTTCATAAATATCGTAAGTTATCGCTTATAAATTTGTGGCTTTCAACATTACCATTAATGCATTTAGTCATAGTGTAGTGGCATAGTGTGAAAAGTGTTGTAAGTTATTTATGATATTATAGGGTGCTTAGATCATTGAATAAGAAGGCAAGTATGCACAATGTAGAAGAGTTTGGGGCAATCGTCAGTAAAGCTCTCGATAGTTACAAATCCGATTTTATGGAACTTGTTAGGGAATATGCGATTTCTTGTAAAAATCAAGGTGAGGCATATTGCGATTTTTTTGTCGATATAGCCTCTATGATGAATGGCGCATGGCTTTTAACCGCAGTATGTGAGTTTGAGGATGTTTCAGAATTTAAAGCCTTTAATTGGTATCAATTATTGAATGTTGATATAGACAATATGCCAGAAGATGATTTGTTCTCCCTACAAAATAAGCTATATGAAATCGGTTATATTTGGTTGGTGGAGCAATTGATTTCCTCTAAAAAAGAAATAAAAAGTATCGAAATTAGGTTGTTTCATAATGGCAGCAATGAATACCAATCTTTGGCATAATTAGCTTCTAACAGAGCTAAACGACATCAGTCACTGGGCTCATTGGATAGAATTTTTTGTGTGTGGTTATGCCATACCGTTGGTAGTATTTACCTCTAGGGCAAGTATGAAGAACTTTATTAGCAAAGATCTAGATATTGAAGAGTTCAAAAAAAGATTCGATAACACCAGAGAAAGTTTTATAAATTCTCTAAAAACAGCAAGTAAAGGTTATCGAAATGTAAGGTTCTTCGCTTGTGATGAAAGTGGAGTCCCCATTAAATGGGTATGGGATGATGAAACGTTCACACATAACTGGGAAGAGGGCACTCTTGAAGACGCTATTCAGTTTGCCCGTCACATGATAAATAGTGGAATGTATTTTGCGTTTATGGGTTGTTTGTCTGGTTCCAGTGATCTTGATATTTGGCTGACCACCTTTGAAAACCCCATAAAGAAACCTACATGGCCAAGTGGTAAAGAACCCAAATTTGAGATTATCCATGAAGTGTTAACTCGTTAGGGCTTTGTTTACCGCTCTAAATTAGGAAACAAAGCCTCGTTATGACTGCATATTTTATCTCAAAGTAAGGGCATTCACCTGTAAATATGTGATTTTAGGGTGCAACTGCTGTAGCCTCGTGGAAATTTATTGTTTCTTATTTTGATCTTTTAGGATGCAGGTCTTGAGCTTTGTCATCTAAGGTTGTTCGTTATTTCCCTGTGATTTTTGCTGAGCCAATCACTCGTCAGCAAAGCGTTCACTCATTAGAGAGGGTGTCATGTGAATGCACTTCAAAACCCAATTAGGCAGTTCAATGTCGTCAAACTAGCTGTACTGGCATTGCTAAGCTTTTTGGCCGGCTGTTCTTCAATGCAGACGGGTGAGAATGGAAACTGGGTGGGATTCACGGAAGCTGGTCAGGCTTCATTTTATGGGGATAAACATCAAAATAAGCAGACGGCCAGTGGTGAACTTTACAAACATACATTAAAGACAGCAGCGCATAAAAAGTTACCCTTTGGCTCGAGTGTTAAGGTCACCAATGTCGATAATGGCAAAAGTGTGATTGTGAAAATCAATGATAGAGGGCCTTTCGTGCGTGGCCGCATTATTGATCTGTCTAAATCGGCGTTCAGTAGTATAGGCAATACTTCTTCTGGCTTGATTGACGTGAAAATAGAAGTCATTAAATAGCGGCTATTTTGAAAACAGTTGTCTCGAAAAGAACTGTTGCGAAAGGGCTATCTCGAACACGGCCATATCGAAAAGATCGTTTTGAAAGCAGCATCATTAAAAATGAGCAGTTTGAAAGCACTCTCTTCAAAACGCGGCTTCGACGCAATCTAATGATTGAATGCACTAATGATTGAGCGCATAAAATCGAGTCGACGCTTTTAAATAAAATCCCAAAGCAGACAATTTGTTAAGCTGATATTTGGGCTTTACGGCATTTGGTGAGAGACTATCGGCAGATTTGGATAACAGTAAAAGGACCCGCTATGGAATACCCACTTGTTAGTACGCAGTGGCTCGAAGTACACCTCACCGATCCCCATTTAGTCTTGCTCGATGCCAGTATGGAAACCGTTATTGGTAAAGAACCCTTAGTTTACGATGAGCCTATTTGCATTCCGCGCTCACGTCGGTTCGACTTGGAAAATGTGTTTTGCGATAAGACTTCAACCCAAATTCATGCCTTGCCGACGTTTGAGCAATTCAGCCAAGGGATAGCCCAACTTGGGATTGAGGTCGACAGTGTTATTGTTATCTATGATAACCAAGGCATTTATTCATCTCCACGGGCGTGGTGGACCTTTAAAGTCATGGGCTTTAATCGAGTCTATGTGCTTGATGGTGGCTTGCCTCAATGGATTGAAGAAGACCGCATTACCTCATCGCGTTATCAAGCCGAAGGCGTCGATTATGGCCCGACGGATATTGATACTTTGGCAGATGTGTTGCAATACCACCCCGAGCTTGTGATGGATGCCGAGGCCGTGTTATCACGAATTGAAGATGCCGGAACGGCGATTGTCGATGCCCGTGGTGCGCCACGCTTTTTAGGGCAAGTGAGTGAGCCGCGCCCCGGTGTGCGCTCTGGGCATATTCCTTGCTCGGTTAATTTACCCTTCGCTCAAGTGCTCGATGGTAATAAAATCAAAACGGTCAGTGAGCTACAGTCTATTTATCAAGGGCTGGCAGCGGATAAATCCGCAAGGATATTCAGCTGTGGTTCTGGGATTACGGCGTGTATTTTGATCTTAGCTTCGGTCGCCGCGGGGCATAAAAATCCCATCCTCTATGACGGTTCATGGGCGGATTGGGGCAGCCGTAACGATCTGCCGATAGAGTGTTAATTGAGTATCACCATTGAAATTAGTGCTGTAGATTAATTAAGTTAGCGTGGTTTTTGTTGAACATCATGTGACTTCTACGTCGTTTGGCTAAATGCCAAGGAGAAACCTTTGATAGCGAGATTGATCGATAAGTTGGTATTTGGATTTATTTTAGTGATTGCCTTACAGTTACCACAACTGGCTGATCATTATCAGCAATTTTTATCAGGCCTTTATGAATCGACTCGATGGCAGGTAGAAGGTTACGAGGCAACGGCTAAGGAATATCATTACGTCGATGTTGATGCCATGATTGCCCGCCACCAGCAAAATGAGGAGCCAAGTGTGCGTGCCGACGCTGAGCAAAAGGTACAGACACTGACGCTTTATAAAGCGTTAACACAGGGCGTGGCGATTTTTAATACGGGCAATTTGTTTGAGAAAACTGCCTATATGTTTAACCCTGTTCGCTTTGATTATCTTGAGAAAACCATCAGTAACTTTAAGCCAGGGATACCTTTAACTTCTAGTGGTATTGGCTTTGGCGTCTTGGTGGCTTTAGTCGTGCATTATCTTGGGTCTATCCCTTTTATCCTGTGGGCAAGGCGTAACAAGCGACTTAAAACAAGTCCTTAAATCTGTGATACAGCATGCCTGCCGCGAGCATAGGTGAGCGGAACGTCGGGCCGCCGGGGAAGGTGATGTGTTTGATTTTAGCAAACACATCGAAATGTCCCGCCTGTTGGCAAATAGCCTCGGCAAGCAGTTTTGCCGCCATGTGAGTGGCATTCACGCCGTGTCCCGCATAGGCTTGGGCGTAAAAAATATTATTTGCATCGGGAAGGCGACCAATTTGTGGCATACGGTTAGCACCGATACCTATCATGCCGCCCCATTCATAATCGATACGTACCCCTTTTAATTGCGGGAAAACCTTCTCAAGATTCGGTCTCAGTGCCGCTTCAATGTCTTTCGGATCTTTACCCGAATAGGTACAAAGGCCGCCAAACAGCAAACGACGATCTGCCGATAAGTGAAAGTAATCTAGGGCAATTCGCATATCCGCGAAGGCCATGTTTTGCGGGATAATACTCGCGCATTGGGCCTCAGTTAAGGGCTCTGTCGCCAATAAATAACTGCCTGCAGGTAATACTTTTCCCCCTACAAAGCTATTAAGTTTGTGGCCGATATAGGCATTGCCCGCCAGTACTAAGTATTGGCATGTGACTTCGCCCTTAGCGGTAATGACCTTAGGTTTGGCGCCTTGAATGATTTTTTCAGCAGCGCTGTACTCAAACAACCTAGCGCCGAGATTACGGGCGACGCGAGCTTCACCCAGAGCAAGATTCAGCGGGTGTAAATGGCCGCTACCCATATCAACTAGCGCGCCTTGATAAAAATCTGAGCCTATGACTTCACCTAATTGTGGCTTAGTTAACAGCTTGATTTCTTGCTGATAACCCATGGCTTTGAGTGCGCTAAATTCTTCTTCAAGCTCATCCATGTGACGAGGTTTAACCGCTAAGTCGCAGTAACCCATTTGCAGATCGCAGTCGATACGGTGTTCTTGTATGCGATTTCGCACTATCTCGACGGCTTCAAAGCCCATTTGTTGAATTGCTTGAACACCTTCAGTGCCGATTTCACTTTGAAATTGTGCAGGGTCATGGCCTATGCCGCGAATGAGTTCGCCGCCATTACGCCCCGATGCGCCCCAGCCAATTCGCCTCGCTTCTAACAGCACAACACTCATACCGCGCAGTGCGAGTTCTATGGCGGTATTGATACCGCTAAAACCGCCGCCCACTATGCAGACATCGACACTGATATTGCCTTCGAGTTGTGGGTGAGCGTAAATTTCTTTTGCAGTATCAACATAATAAGAGTGTGGATACTGTTCACTGTGCACTGGAGGTTTGCTTGCCATTATGGCTCCCAAAAATTGTTTTTATTGTAAATTGGACTTGTCTCAGTATACTCATCACACTTTTAACATGACGCAAAAAAGTGTTCGTTTTATTTAACACGCTTTTTATGTAGAATACAATGAAAGCAGTAAAACACGCGCTTTTTGGGCGAAAATGCGTTCTGGATGGTGTTTATCCTGAACAACCTGTTCGTCATCTATCGGGATTGACCCGAGCCTTTAGGGGGATGTGAAATTTGGATATTGGAGCCAGCCTCAAAACTGTTCGAAAAATGAAAGGCTTATCTCAACGAGAATTAGCCAAACGTGCTGGTGTGACTAACAGTACGATTTCAATGATCGAGAAAAACAGTGTTAGCCCGTCAGTCAGCTCTTTAAAAAAAGTGCTGTCGGGTATCCCGATGTCTTTAGTGGACTTTTTCTCCATTGAAGCCTCAACGGATAGTGAGCAAAAGGTCGTCTATCGATCCAATGAATTACTGAATATCGGTACTGGGCCACTTGAATTCAAACTGATTGGCCGTGATTACCCGAACCGCGCAATGTCAGTGATGAATGAGATTTATCCACCCGGTTCAGATACGGGTGAAGAGATGCTAAAGCACGAAGGTGAAGAGGCCGCTATGGTGATAGAAGGTAAATTCGAACTCACTGTTGGGGATGAAGTGTATATTTTGGAAGCGGGTGACAGTTATTATTTTAACAGTGAATTGCCCCATAGATTCCGCAATCCCTTCGATGAACCTTGTCGCCTAGTGAGTGCGACTACGCCTGCAAACTTCTAATTAAGTCATTAACTTACCCTATTATTCAACATATTAGGCCACTTATTCGCTAAAAGTGAGTGGCCTAATACTGTTATTCAACATTCCTGCGGATTTATACCAATCACATTAAATATCTAATCAGTTCAGAGCCTCACAGGCATTTCAATCCAAGGCGCATTGACGCAGAAATGGTCATTCCCTTTTAAGTCAATGCAACACGGGAGTGGGATGCCTGTGAGGCTCCCGAAGGGCGGGTTTCAACGCACTTTATACTGCGTTTAAGGCTTTCGACAGAGCACCACTATGCCTTCAAGCCTTCGCCTTGTCTAAAGCGCGTTGAACTCCCGCTGAATGAACAGATATTTAATACGATTGGTATTACCTACTTTCTAACCCTGTCATATTGGTTATATATCCTCTTCTTTGTGTAAATAATATTGGTTCAAATTTGGTTCGAATACGGTTTAATTTACCCTGTAAAAAGTGAGCTTTATGCTGGTGTAACCGCTGGTTTATATACATGAATTAGCGAGAAATGGGGTAAATATACATTTAACTACATGTTATTTATGCTTATTAAGAATAAGTGGATTAAATAACCTTTAACAAGTGTTTAACCTCTTGCCTAGTGCTAAATTTCGGTGTACTGTGTGAAAAAATGAACATTTAAAGGCAAAGTGTTCGTTATGCTAGTAAAATCAATTCTAAAGGTGAGATATGTCAGCCGATTTACCCCTCATAGGTGTTATTGCATGCAATCAACAATTGGGATCACACCCCTTTAATATTGTTGGTGAAAAATACCTTTTAGGCGTAGTTAATGGCGCGAAAGGCTGGCCGTTAGTGATCCCATCTTTAGGTGGCGATTTACCGATAGACGCTATTTTAGAGCGTCTTGACGGTATTTTGTTTACTGGCTCTCCTTCTAATGTAGAACCCCATCTTTATGCAGGCCAGCCGAGTGAGCTTGGTACACACCATGATCCTAAACGTGACGCGACAACCTTGCCGCTGATCCACGCTGCTATTGCTGCTGGGGTACCTGTATTAGGTATTTGTCGCGGTTTTCAAGAAATGAATGTGGCTTTTGGTGGCAGTTTGCATCAGAAGCTCCATGAGGTGGGTGGCTTTATTGAACATCGAGAAGATAAAACCGCATCCTTAGATGTGCAGTATGGGGCTTCTCACAGTATTACTGTTGAGCCCGGGGGGCTTATTTACGAGGCCTGGGGCCGTAACTCTGCAGAGATTAACTCTGTACATACTCAAGGCGTGGAGCGCCTGGGTGTTGGGTTGCGGCCAGAAGCTTATGCTCCAGATGGGTTAGTGGAGGCTTTCTCCGTAATTGGTACTAAAGAATTTGCCCTCGGTGTGCAATGGCATCCAGAGTGGAAGGTGAGCGAGAATCCGTTTTACCTCTCCATTTTCAATGCCTTCGGTGATGCATGCCGACGTAGGGCTACAACTCGAGTGAAATAATAATGAATAAGCTAATCGCTTTTTTAAAAGAACGAAAAATCACAGAAGTCGAATGTGTTATCAGTGACATGACTGGCATCGCCCGCGGCAAGATTGCTCCAGTCGATAAGTTTCTCGATGAAAAAGGCATGCGTTTGCCCGAAAGTGTGTTGTTGCAAACTGTGACCGGTGATTTTGTCGACGAAGAGATTTACTACAGTTTGCTCGATGCAGCCGACATCGATTTTGTTTGTGTACCCGATGAAAATGCCGTCTTTATGTTGCCTTGGACCATCGAAGCCACGGCACAGGTTATCCACGATTGCTACGACAGAATGGGTAATCCTATTGAGCTTTCACCACGTAACGTATTGAAAAAAGTGTTGTCTCTCTATGACGAACAGGGCTGGGAACCTGTTATCGCTCCCGAAATGGAGTTCTATTTGACTCGTCGTAGTGACGACCACGATTTACCCTTAAAGCCTCCAATTGGTCGTTCAGGTCGCCCCGAAGCGGGTCGCCAGTCATTCTCTATTGATGCTGCCAACGAATACGATCCTATGTTTGAAGACATGTACGATTGGTGTGAGCTTCAAGGTTTAGATATCGATACTTTAATCCATGAAGATGGTCCCGCACAGATGGAGATTAACTTCAGTCATGGCAATGCATTATCTTTAGCTGATCAAGTGTTTATCTTTAAACGCACTTTACGGGAAGCCGCGCTGAAGCACGATGTGTGCGCCACTTTTATGGCAAAACCCGTGACGGATGAGCCTGGCAGTGCGATGCATATTCATCAAAGCGTGATCAATAAAGAGACGGGCAAGAATATTTTCACCAATGAAGATGGTACTAAGAGCAAGCTATTCTTGGGATATATTGCAGGCCTACAAAAATTCATTCCTGAGTTGCTGCCACTGATGGCGCCAAATGCGAACTCGTTTCGTCGTTTCCTCCCCGGCACTTCGGCACCTGTAAACTTAGAATGGGGCGATGAAAACCGTACCTGTGGTTTACGCATTCCAGAATCTTCACCACAAAACCGTCGCATTGAGAACCGCATTCCCGGCGCCGATGCTAACTGTTATTTGGCGATTGCCGCGAGCTTGTTGTGTGGCTATATCGGCATGGTTGAGTCGCTAAAACCTTCGACGCCTGTGCAAGGTAAAGCCAATGAAAGCCGTAGCAATAATACCCATTGTTTACCGCTGACATTAGAGGAAGCATTAGCGGCGATGGAAGAAAGTGATGCCTGTAAGCAATATTTAGGCGAATCCTTCACCACTGGATTTGTGGCGGTAAAACAGGCTGAACTTGAAAACTTCCGCCGTGTTGTCAGCTCATGGGAACGTGAATTCCTATTACTCACTGTGTAATGTTTTGGATTGATTGCACTGACCGTGTTGCCGCGTTAACCCAAGGAATAAGGGGTTAACGTTGGCCATAACGATACTGATGCGTGCACTGTTTTAGTGAGGTTGCACTTAACTGGTGCAACTCGCTTGTTAAATAATATGATGGTTTTTAATGGCTTGTCCGTTAAAGTGATTATTCAATTCCATTGCTTGTCTGCAAGGGAAGTAAAATAGGTTTAACAATTTTAGGTTGTTCGCTTACTAGCGTTACTAACTAATTGTTAGTCATATTTAAAATGTGTTTATCTAAGTGTTTTTTTGCGATTGCTTAGGGACTTGAGGCATTTGCCTTAATGTTGCAAAATGTACAAGCAGTGTCATATCTAGTCTATTTTTTTGAGTGTTAATGCAATACCGATGCCTCGAAAATTTGGCACGAAACCTGATACTTAACAAATTGCAGCAAGATATAAAGTAGGCATGGTTATCATGCCGTAGAGACTGCCGATGCGGTTTTTAAGGTGTAGCATTGGTCGAAAATAACAACAATATCCGGGCAGCCCGGTGACACAATGTCAGAATTTGCTTAAGCAGTTCTGCTACCCGAGAAAGGAGAAAGCATGAAGCTATTTAATAAGACGACCACATTAGCGCTGGTGACTGCGAGCGTATTTGCGAGCGCAGTGGCCCAAGCGGAAGAAGTGGTTCGCGTGTATAACTGGTCAGATTATATCGCGGAAGATACCTTAGAAAACTTCAAGAAAGAAACGAGCATTAGGGTAATTTACGATGTATTTGATAGTAATGAAGTGCTTGAGGCTAAATTACTGTCTGGTCGTAGTGGCTACGATATCGTTGTACCTTCTAACCACTTTCTCGCTAAGCAAATCAAAGCGGGTGCTTTCAAACCTTTAGACCGCGCTAAGTTACCTAATTTTAAAAATTTAAATCCAGCCCTGATGAAGTTGCTTGAAAAAGCCGATCCGGGTAACCAATATGCCGTGCCTTATTTATGGGGAACCAATGGTATTGGTTACAACATAGATAAAGTGAAAGCCGCTGTGGGGGAAGATGCGCCATTTAACTCAATGGAACTGATCTTCAATCCTAAATACGCTGAAAAAATTTCTAAGTGTGGCTTTGCTATGTTGGACTCTGCCGACGACATGGTGCCACAGGCGATGATTTATTTAGGCTTAGATCCTAACAGCACTAAGGCTGAAGATTATGAAAAAGCTGGTGAGTTACTGGAAAAAATTCGTCCTTATGTGACGTATTTCCATTCTTCACGTTATATTTCTGACTTAGCAAACGGTGACATCTGTGTCGCTTACGGTTTCTCCGGTGATGTATTCCAGGCGAAGGCCCGTGCTGAAGAAGCAAAAAATGGCAATAAGATCGGCTACTCCATTCCAAAAGAAGGTGCCAATCTGTGGTTCGATATGTTAGCTATCCCAGCTGATTCAACGAACGTTGATAATGCACTCACGCTGATTAACTATTTTCTACGTCCAGAAGTCATAGCGCCTATCTCTAACTATGTGGCCTATGCTAACCCGAACGATCCCGCTCAACCTCTGGTTGATGAGGCTATCCGTACCGATCCTGCGATCTATCCACCACAAGAAGTGTTAGACAAACTTTATATCGGTGAAATTCGTCCTTTGAAAATTCAGCGCGTATTAACCCGTGTTTGGACCAAAGTGAAGTCAGGACAATAGTCGATAGGGGGCAAGCCTAGCTTGCCCCCAGCTTGGCAAACTTCTATGTCCAATCCTATGCATAGTTAATCCACGTATAGGATTTGACACAGTTTGTTTAACCACTTTTCATTCATTAATCGTGTTGAACCTAGAGTTTGAGCGTATCTACGCCTCATTTTCGGGTGGAGAAGTACTATGGCAATCACCTCGAGCGTCACCAATAAACCGACAACAAAGACGCAAGAAAAAGTACTGCTCAAGATTGAGCGGGTAAGCAAATTATTCGATGACGTGCGGGCTGTCGACGATGTGTCATTAACTATCAATAAAGGCGAAATTTTTGCCTTACTTGGCGGGTCAGGCTCGGGTAAGTCAACACTACTGCGCATGTTGGCGGGTTTTGAAAAGCCCACCTCTGGCCGTATTTTCCTTGATGGGGAAGATATCACCGATTTACCGCCATACGAACGTCCCATCAATATGATGTTTCAATCCTATGCTTTGTTTCCCCACATGACAGTGGCACAAAACATTGCATTTGGTTTGAAGCAAGACAAGCTGCCTAAAGCCGAAATTGAACAGCGTGTGCAAGATATGCTGAAACTCGTGCATATGGAGCAATACGGTAAGCGTAAACCGCATCAGTTATCCGGTGGTCAGCGCCAGCGTGTTGCACTGGCCCGTTCACTGGCGAAACGGCCTAAATTATTACTGCTCGATGAGCCTATGGGCGCATTGGATAAAAAACTGCGTACCCAAATGCAGCTAGAAGTGGTTGAAATCCTTGAGCGTGTCGGCGTGACCTGCGTGATGGTGACCCACGATCAGGAAGAAGCCATGACAATGGCAGGTCGAATTTCGATCATGAGTGATGGCTGGATTGCTCAAACTGGCTCGCCAATGGATATTTACGAAAGCCCGAACAGTCGTATGATTGCCGAGTTTATCGGTACTGTGAATTTGTTTGGTGGCGCGATTGAAGTGGATGAAGTCGACCATCTGATCATTAAGTCCAATGATTTGGCCCAACCTTTCTATGTCGGTTATGGCGTCACGACTAACGTTGAAGATAAGAATGTTTGGCTAGCAGTGCGTCCCGAAAAGACCATTATTAGCCGTGAGCAGCCTGAAGGTCAGTACAACTGGGCGAAAGGAATCGTGCATGATATCGCGTATTTAGGCGGTATTTCAGTCTATTACATTCGTTTAGAGAATGGTCAAATCGTACAGTGCAGTATGACTAACCGTGAACGCCGCGCTGATCATGCCACATGGGATGACGAAGTGTTCATTAGTTGGGAGGACACCAGTGGCGTGGTGTTGAGATCATGAAGAAACCCATTAAAGTAAAGTGGCTTAAGGGCCGCTTCTGGACCATAGGTATTCCCTACGCTTGGCTGCTGCTGTTTTTTGCCTTACCGTTTGCGATTGTCCTTAAACTGAGTTTTTCGACGGCGGCGATTGCTATCCCGCCCTATGAAGCAACATTCCAATATGCTGACGATGTATTAAATATCTTCCTGCATTTGGGTAACTATTTGATGTTGCTTGACGATTCGTTATATTACATGGCTTATCTCAGCTCATTGAAAATGGCGTTAATTTCGACCTTGGGCTGCTTGATTATTGGCTACCCAATGGCCTATGCCATTGCCCGTGCCCCTGCGCGGTTGCAAACCGTGCTGCTGCTGTTAGTTATGTTGCCTTCTTGGACCTCATTTTTAATCCGCGTTTACGCTTGGATGGGGATCTTAAGTAACACTGGTATCATCAATAATTCACTGATGTGGTTGGGGATTATTTCTGAGCCGTTACAGATCCTCAATACCAATATTGCCGTGTATATCGGCATCATCTATGCGTATTTACCCTTTATGATTTTGCCCTTGTACGCCACCTTAGTGAAACTTGATATGAGTTTGATTGAAGCTGCGTCTGACTTAGGTTCGAGCCGTTTGAATACCTTCTGGAAAATCACTTTCCCTCTGTCAAAAAGTGGTGTGATTGCTGGTTCTATGTTGGTGTTTATTCCTGCCGTGGGTGAGTTTGTGATCCCAGAGCTACTCGGTGGTCCCGATTCCTTGATGATAGGTCGAGTGTTATGGCAAGAGTTTTTCAATAACCGCGACTGGCCTGTGGCTTCGTCACTGGCGATTGTGATGTTGGGTCTATTGATTATTCCGATCACTTTATTCCATCGCTATCAGGCGCGTAGTTTGGAGAAAGACCTATGAAAAAATTAAGCTTTTCTTCAGTGATGCTCTGGTTTGGCTTATTTTTCTTGTATGCACCTATGTTAGTGCTGGTGATTTATTCCTTTAACGACTCTAAATTAGTGACGGTATGGGGTGGATTTTCACCTAAATGGTATGGCGAGTTATTTCAAGACCAACAGATTTTAGATGCAGTATGGACCAGCCTGCGGATAGCGTTTTATAGCTCAACTATGGCGGTCATTATCGGCACTATGGCAGCCTTTGTGATGACACGCTTTAAGCGTTCATGGGCAAAACTGACCCTGTCGAACATGATTACTGCACCGCTGGTAATGCCTGAAGTGATCACTGGTCTGTCTTTGCTTTTACTGTTTGTGCACATGGCAGATTTGTTGGGCTGGCCTAGGGAGCGTGGCATGATGACAGTGTGGATTGCACACTCAACATTTTGTGCTGCCTATGTGGCTGTGGTGGTGTCTTCAAGATTGCGCGAGCTTGATATGTCAATCGAAGAGGCGGCAATGGACTTAGGGGCAACACCGCTCAAGACTTTCTTCTTGATCACTGTGCCTATGATCTCGCCGGCGCTGGTGGCGGGTTGGTTGTTGTCATTCAGTTTGTCCTTAGACGATTTAGTGATCGCAAGTTTTGCCTCAGGCCCTGGTGCAACGACCTTGCCTATGGTGGTGTTCTCGTCGGTACGTTTAGGAGTTTCTCCTAAGATCAATGCCTTAGCGACGCTGATCATACTGTGTGTTTCACTCATCGCTTTCCTTTCTTGGTATATGGCAAGACGGGCAGAGAAACGCGACCGTACACCAATGAACTAGTTAGTTTAATTTGGAGATGGCTTTGGTATTGCCAAAGCCATCCTTGATATTTGTCACCGCTCCCATCACCCGCTTTGCTTTGCAGGCTAGTCCTGTTACTCAAGATCACCAGAATTGAATCACTGAGCTAAAAATAATCGTGTGTTTGATATATCAAACAAAATGTAAATTATTGCGCTTTTCTGGCTAGTGTTTCGTTTTATGAAGGTGTAGGATGTGATGGCTGTTTAAAATAATGAACATTAGAATTCAAGGGAACAACATGTCTGCCATAGCTCACGCTGGATCATATTATGCGGCATCGGCCAACGATAAGGTTGAACGTCCGCGTCTACAGGAATCGATTGAAGCCGATGTTTGTGTGATTGGCGCAGGTTATACAGGCCTTTCTGCCGCGCTGCATTTATTAGAATCGGGCATGAGTGTGGTGGTGTTAGAAGCCGCTCGCATAGGCTGGGGCGCCTCGGGCCGTAATGGTGGACAAATCGTTAATAGTTATAGCCGTGACATTGATACTATTGAAAAAACAGTTGGTAAAGAACAAGGTAAACTCTTTGGCCAAATGGCCTTTGAGGGCGGGCAAATCATCCGTGATCGTATTGCTAAGTATAATATTCAATGCGATCTAAAAGATGGCGGCGTGTTTGCCGCGATGAACGAAAAGCAAATGGGCCATCTACGCCATCAAAAACAACTGTGGGAAAGCCACGGCCATGTTAATCAGCTCGAACTTCTCGATGCTAAAGGTATTCGCGGTGTGGTAAATACTGAGCGTTATGTCGGTGGTCTACTCGATAAAAGCGGTGGCCATATTCACCCGCTTAATTTAGCCCTAGGCGAAGCGCGCGCGGTTGAATCCCTCGGCGGTAAAATTTTTGAAGACTCAGCGGTGTTGAGTGTCGATGAAGGCGATAGTCCAGTTGTGCATACGGCGCAGGGCAGTGTAAAAACCAAGTTTGTGGTCGTTGCGGGGAACGCTTATTTAGGTAAGTTAATGCCTGAGTTGCAGGCGAAATCTATGCCCTGCGGCACGCAAGTGATTACCACAGAGCCTTTGAGTGCCGATCTGGCTGCGAGCTTATTACCACAGGATTACTGCGTCGAAGATTGTAACTATCTGCTCGATTATTTCCGTCTGTCTGGTGACAAGCGGATGATTTACGGTGGCGGCGTAGTGTATGGCGCCCGCGATCCGGCGGATATCAAATCGATCATTATTCCGAACATGCTCAAAACCTTCCCACAATTAAAGGATGTGAAGATCGATTATGCGTGGACAGGTAACTTCCTACTGACGCTATCGCGCCTGCCACAGGTCGGTCGTATCGGTAAGAACATCTATTATTCACAGGGTTGCAGTGGCCACGGTGTCACTTATACCCATCTGGCGGGCAAGTTACTGGCCGAGATGCTCAACGGCCAAGCCACGCGCTTCGATGCCTTCGCTGCATTGCCACATTATCCTTTCCCCGGCGGTCACGCACTTCGCGTCCCTTTTAGTGCTATCGGAGCTTGGTATTACACGTTAAGAGACAAACTAGGTCTCTAACATCATCACTTTTAAGAAGCTAGGTAGCTTCACAATACGAGGAAATCCTTGTGCAATTAAATGATCCGAGTTTGCTACGTCAACAGTCTTTTATTAATGGTCAATGGTGTGATGCCGTTTCTGGTGACACGCTAAAGGTGTTTAATCCCGCAACCAATGCCGTAATTGGCTACGTTCCTAATATGGGACAAGTTGAAACTGAAATGGCGATTAAGGCGGCAGAAGCGGCTTTACCTGCATGGCGAGCGCTCACAGCCAAAGAGCGCGGCGCTAAGTTAAGGCGTTGGTTTGAATTACTCAATGAAAACAGTGATGACTTAGCATTGCTCATGACGACTGAGCAGGGTAAACCGCTGGCAGAAGCGAAAGGTGAAGTAACCTATGCCGCTTCGTTTATCGAGTGGTTTGCCGAAGAAGCGAAACGTATTTATGGCGATACCATTCCTGGGCATCAAGGGGATAAGCGCTTGATAGTAATTAAGCAGCCTGTCGGTGTAACCGCCGCGATTACGCCGTGGAACTTTCCTGCCGCGATGATCACCCGCAAAGCCGCTCCAGCGTTAGCTGCGGGTTGCACTATGGTGGTAAAACCTGCGCACCAAACACCCTTTACCGCATTAGCGATGGCTGAACTCGCTAAGCGTGCCGGTATTCCTGCGGGCGTATTTAGTGTGTTAACGGGTGATGCGGTGCAGATTGGTAATGAAATGTGCAGCAACCCGATAGTGCGTAAGCTGTCTTTCACTGGCTCAACCAATATCGGTATTAAATTAATGGCGCAATGTGCGCCTACCTTAAAAAAACTGTCACTAGAGCTTGGCGGCAATGCACCATTTATCGTATTTAAGGATGCCAATATCGATGCCGCTGTCGAAGGCGCCATGATAGCTAAATATCGTAATGCCGGCCAAACCTGCGTCTGTGCTAACCGTATTTATGTACAAGACGGTGTATACGACGAGTTTGCCTTAAAACTCAGCACTGCTGTGGGCAAGCTTAAGGTTGGAGAGGGCATCAAGGAAGGTGTGACTACTGGCCCGTTGATCAATGCTGCCGCAGTCGAGAAAGTACAAAGTCACCTTATCGATGCCATCGCCAAAGGCGCCTCTGTGCTCGCAGGCGGCAAAGTCCACGATCTTGGCGGTAATTTCTTCGAGCCAACCGTGCTCACCAATGTCGATAAAAGCATGCTTGTTGCCCGTGAAGAAACCTTTGGTCCACTCGCGCCGCTGTTTAAATTCAGCGATGTCGACGATGTGATCAAACAAGCTAATGATACTGAATTTGGCCTCGCCGCCTATTTCTATGGCCGCGATATTTCATTGGTGTGGAAAGTCGCCGAAGCCTTGGAATATGGCATGGTTGGGGTCAACACTGGTTTGATTTCGACGGAAGTCGCGCCCTTTGGTGGGATGAAATCCTCTGGACTGGGCCGTGAAGGCTCTAAGTTCGGTATCGAAGAATATCTAGAAATCAAATACATCTGCATGTCCGTTTAATACGGTCCGATTTGGCGAGTGAGGAACACTAAATGACAACAACCAATGATTCATTGATGGCACGTCGCCAAGCCGCAGTTGCGGGTGGTGTCGGGCAAATTCACCCTATTTTTACCGCCCGCGCCGAAAATGCGACTGTGTGGGATGTTGAAGGTCGTGAGTTTATCGATTTTGCGGGTGGCATTGCCGTGCTCAATACGGGTCACCTTCACCCTAAAGTGAAGGCGGCGGTTGCAGCTCAGCTGGATAATTTCTCCCATACCTGTTTTATGGTGCTCGGCTACGAGAGCTATATCCAAGTATGTGAAAAGCTCAATCAACTGGTACCAGGGGATTTTGCCAAGAAGACGGCACTATTCACTAGTGGTTCAGAAGCGGTTGAAAACGCAGTTAAAGTGGCGCGTGCCTACACCAAACGTGCTGGCGTGATTGCGTTTACCTCGGGCTACCATGGTCGTACTATTGCGGCTTTGGCATTGACCGGAAAAGTCGCGCCTTACAGTAAAGGTATGGGGCTGATGTCGGCGAATGTGTTCCGCGCTGAGTTTCCGTGCGAAATGCATGGCGTGTCCGATGATGATGCTATGGCCTCGATTGAACGTATCTTTAAAAATGATGCCGAGCCGAGTGATATCGCCGCCATTATTTTAGAGCCAGTGCAGGGCGAGGGCGGTTTCTACGCCGCATCGCCCGCCTTTATGCAACGTTTACGCGCACTATGCGACCGTGAAGGCATTATGCTGATCGCCGATGAAGTGCAAACAGGCGCGGGCCGTACTGGCACTTTCTTCGCTATGGAGCAAATGGGGGTTGCTGCAGATATCACGACCTTTGCTAAATCTATTGCGGGTGGTTTTCCACTCTCAGGTATTACCGGCCGCGCCCAAGTCATGGACGCAGTGGGTCCCGGTGGTCTTGGCGGTACTTATGGTGGTAATCCGTTAGCGTGCGCTGCTGCGCTTGCTGTCATTGAAGTGTTTGAAGAAGAAAAGTTGCTAGAAAGAGCCAATGCCATTGGTGAGCGAATTAAGTCTGCCCTGAATGTAATGCAGGTCGAACATGCGCAAATCGCCGATGTGCGTGGTTTAGGCGCTATGATCGCCATCGAATTGATGGAAGAGGGTAAACCTGCGCCGCACTATTGCGCGCAAGTGTTGGCTGAAGCCCGTAACCGTGGATTGATTTTATTATCCTGCGGTACCTACGGTAATGTGCTGCGTATTTTGGTGCCATTAACGGCGCCGGATGCACAAATTGATGCAGGCCTTGGTATTCTTAGCGCCAGCTTTAATGCCGTACTGAAAAGCTAATATCGCTTTGATATAAAAACGATTTAGATGACAGTTTTGCCCAATAAAAATCCCGCTTCTGCGGGATTTTTTATGGCAGTCGTTTTGACTGCCAATGACTTTTAGAACGAGTCAGTTTACTGAATCACTACTTTTTAATATCCATTAGGATCTGTAATGCTTTTTTGCGTTTATCAAGATCATACAAGTCATTGGTGAAGATAAACTCATTCACGCCGAGTTCTTTGACGATCATTTCCAAACGATGCTTAATCGTCGCTGGGCCACCAGTAACGGATAAACCTAAGAAATTATCGACATAGGTTTCTTCTTGCGCACTCCACAAGCCATCCATAGTATCAACTGGTGGCTTTAGCCATAACTCGTGACCACGGATAAGTGCCAGCACGCGCTGTTTTGAGGTCGTTCCCAAATATTGGGCCTCTTCATCTGTATCGGCGGCAACTAACGGCAAGCCAAGCATCACATAGGGCTTATCAAGCACTTGAGAAGGTTTAAAGTCGCGGCGATAGATTTCAATCGCATCGTAGAGAAAACGTGGTGCAAAGTGGCCCGCAAACACATAGGGTAAACCGCGCTGCGCCGCTAACTGTGCGCTAAAGAGACTCGAGCCCAATAACCAAATTGGCACATTAGTGCCTTCTCCGGGAATCGCTCGCACCGCATGACGACCATTGTAAGGGCCAAGTAGAGTTTGTAATTCACTGACTTCTTCAGGGAATTGTTCGGCGCGACTGGTATCACGATTCAGTGCTCGGCTGGTAATTTGATCGCTGCCGGGCGCGCGGCCTAGTCCTAAATCGATTCGACCAGGATATAAGCTTTCAAGGGTACCGAACTGTTCGGCGACCACTAACGGCGCATGGTTTGGCAGCATAATGCCACCCGCGCCGACGCGAATACGCTGCGTATTGCCAGCAATATAACCAATTAATACCGAGGTCGCCGCGCTGGCGATACCGGGCATATTGTGGTGTTCGGCAAACCAAAAACGATTAAAGCCGAGTCTGTCGGCTTCCTTGGCATACTGCAAACTGTTTTGAAGCGTTTCGCCCACGGTTGAGCCTTGGCGCATAGGCGCGAGTTCCAATAGCGAGAAGGGAATATCGGCCAATATTGATGTCGGTTGTGACATAGTGTCTCCAAGTGACTGCCGTTTTTTGCTAGCAACAAGAGGCGCTAACAGTGTTAGGCGTTTTGTTGCATTGCTAGGCTCATTGCTAAGAAAAAGCGTTAACGGCTCAGTCTTGATGAATAAAAGGTATTCAGTGTTATTGATATGGGGTTAACGACACGGCTTATCAAGCTTTAATGGATAACACTTTCCCCTTCATTATTTCAATGTGAGTCTGCACTTGAGCATCGCCATGCAACTGAGAGTGTACTCGCTTTGTAACAAATTGAGGGGCTGAAGTCATCCGCGTGTGAGGGCCGATAATGTGGAACTGAAGTTCTTATTCTCAGCAACTCAGCGCTAAGCCAGTCACAGTAAGATTGCATGACTTTCGCTAAAGCACATTTGGTTATGAGTAGCAATATAAGGGTATAAACGATGTTGAATGAAGTGATAAAAAACTGCCGATAGCAGGGCTATCGGCAGTTAATGTTATGCAATAGAAAAATTGCTATTGTCAGTCGAGTATTACTGCTCGGCTTTCACATCCCGTAGCGATGCTGCAGCACTTTCATTAAGATCATGATCAGCAGCATTGTTATGTGAATGGTGAGTCTCAGTCAGGCGACGCATCAGAGGTAATACCGCAAGTGCGATAAAGGTACAGACCACAGCGGCTATACCTAGTTTATTAAACAGACTTGTGTATACGGGTAAGGTTTGCAGTGGGTCGACTAAATCCTTGGGTACACTGGCGAAGTTAGCAACTACACCGCCCAGATACTGTGAAATACCTGATGCGACGAAATAGGCACCCATCATAAAGCCGCCCATGCGTGCAGGTACGTAGCGAGCAATCATGGCAAGTCCAAGACCACTCACCAGCAATTCCCCTAAAGAGTAAGAGGCATAGCCCCAGATCATGATCCATGAAGAGGTTTTACCATTGACGGCAAATTGGCCCGCAAAGCCATAGATAAAGAAGCCAATCGCCACAACGGCAAAACCGAGAGCAAACTTCGCCGCGATAGAAAAGTCTTTATCATTGCGTCCAGCCCACGAATAGCTCCATGCGAGTACTGGACTTAATACCATAATCCATAATGGATTTAATGCTTGGAACTGGGCAGGTGACCAAGTCCACAAGTGGGTACCAAAAACTTGAAAATCCCAATCCACGTTACGCAGGGCAAACAGCGCGAGTGACGTTGACATTTGTTGATAGAAAATAAAGAAGAACACGGTTTGCACGGTAAGGATCAGTGCTGCAATCAGTCCCGCTCTTTCACTGGTTTCGCTGGTGCGGATCAAGTGGAAGAAGATTGCCAATACGGCTACGCCTGCTGCATAAACGAAGACGCGCGCAACAGCTTCGTATTCAAGAATAATGGCTGAAGCGACAACCGACAATGCGGATAGACCCAATACAATCGCGAGGTTTTTCTTGTTCACTGGGCGAGTGTCTGGCTCAGAACCGTAATGGACTAGACTCTTACGCATGAGTGCATAGTTACCTAACCCCACCAATATACCGACACAGCACACGGCAAAGGCTGCGTGCCAGCCAAATTCGTTACCATACTGGGCGTTAACGTAATCTTTAATCCAAGGCGTGAGCAACATAGAGAAGGTCGAACCCACGTTTACCGCCATGTAATAGATGGTAAAAGCACTGTCGATTTTAGAATCGTCACCTTCATAGATTTTACGGACTAAGTTACCCGCATTCGGCTTGAATAGGCCGTTACCGACCACAATCACGCCGAGCGCTGAAAACATAAACCACGTATTTTCAGTGGGTACGGCCATTAGTGCATAACCCAGAGAGAGGATCCCCGCACCGAGCAGCATAGTGCGTTTGGTGCCGAGAATTTTATCCCCAACCCAGCCACCAATCGCCGGTGATACATAAATAAGTGCCGCACAGGCACTCCATACTAAGTTTGCACGTGAGTCATCAAAGCCAAGGCGCTGCACCATAAAGTACACAATCAGCGCTTGCATGCCGTAATAACCAAAGCGTTCCCATAATTCGATAAGAGACACAGTCATAAATGAATGTGTTTTACTTACCGGAGCAGTCCCAATAGTCATATCGCTTGCTTCCAACATTGTTGTTTTAATATTTGAGCTCAAAAGTATAAGGCGATAACCAATTCAAACCAATGGCAGACATAGGCAAAAACAGACTTTGTTACAAATGACCTTATCAATTTTAAGGTGGATTTAAGCGGAGACAGTTCTATCCAAGTTTTTCTGCTGCGGATAAATCAAGGAACATTCGCAGTACTATCGGATAAGCAGATAATGGCATGTGCGGGTATGCGCTATGGTGTATTTAAATACATTGAGGTTGATTGCTGTTTGTCCAGCAGGCATAGTGCGCTTGGAAATTCTAATGTAGATAACTTTAAAACGAAAAGTTCTACTTAGCAGCGTCTCTACAGTTGCAGATATGCATCAGGTTGTTAATGCACCGCTTTGCGTTAAATATATTTAAACGGAGTATATGAATGTTACGAATTGGTATCGATCTTGGTGGCACAAAAATCGAGGTAGTCGCATTAGATAGCGATGGTAACGAAGTCTTTCGTAAACGCATCCCGACACCGAGAGAATATGTTGCGACAGTCAATGCTTTGGTTGCATTGGTAACTGAAGTCGAAGACAGCCTGCAGCAAACCGCCACTATCGGAATAGGTATTCCTGGGGTTGTTTCTCCTTTTACTGGCCTAGTAAAAAACGCTAATTCAACTTGGATCAATGGTCATCCACTTGATGTGGATCTGGGGACTCGATTAAATCGTAAAGTAAAAATTGCTAATGATGCGAACTGTTTTGCCGTATCAGAAGCGGTAGATGGCGCTGCCGCAGGAAAGTCCGTTGTATTTGGTGCCATTATTGGAACGGGATGTGGTGCTGGTATCGCAATTAAAGGCCAAGTACATGACGGTGGCAATGGTATTGGTGGTGAGTGGGGCCATAACCCTTTACCGTGGATGAAAGCCGATGAATTTAATACCACGACGTGTTTTTGTGGTAATAGAGACTGTATCGAAACGTTTATATCTGGAACAGGCTTTGTTCGCGACTTTCGCGCTGCGGGCGGTGTTGCTGACAGCGGTATTGAAATTGCCCAAATGATGCAAGCGGGAGATCCGCTGGCAACTCAAGCATTTAACCGCTTTATTGACCGTTTAGCCCGTTCATTGGCCCATGTGATCAATATGATGGATCCTGATGTTATCGTCCTTGGCGGCGGCGTGTCTAACATCGATGCTATTTACACCGAATTACCAAAAATTTTGCCGCTATATGTGGTTGGACGAGAGTGCCATACACCGGTTGTTAAAAATTATTATGGTGCTTCATCGGGGGTGCGTGGCGCCGCTTGGTTGTGGGGACGCTAATCCTAGACTCAATCAAGAATAGTGTTTGATATTAAAGGCTGAATTCATTTATTTGAATTTGGCCTTTTTTTGATTTAGTCATTCAAAAGTTTTACATTCCATTGACAACTCTTTATCTTAAGTACTGGTAATTCTTACCCTAAGTGCTATTTTTAATGCTGTATAGAAAGTATAAAAATAAAGTAGATCAAAATAATTACGCTATTGTCGTTCTCTTGGGAGTTTACTAGATGAAGCATTTATCCATCAGTACTAAATTGTTGTGGATTACTTCCGCATTGTTCTTATTGATTGTTGCAATTTTAACGATAAGTCTTTGGCAGGCATTATCCGCACAAAATATCCAGGTTTCTGAACAAGTACAAAAAACCCTGCAACTGGAGACTCGCGATAAGCTAGAGGCACGAGCAGGCGAGTATGGTGAAATGGTTGCGGGGTTTATTAATGAAGCTTCTCGTATTCCTTTTTCTTTTGCGGGGATTGTTGAAAGCACCGCTGAAGAATTACCCTTAAAGCGCGATAGGTTAGAGCTTGCTCTTGCGGCCGTGCTAAAGAAAAGTTCGCAAACCTCTTCTATGTACGCGCAATTTGAACCGAATGGTTACGATGGTCTCGATAGCGAATTTTTAAATGTAGAGATTAGTCATAGTGTGGCATCTTCTGGTGCATTAGAAGTGTATTACACCCGTAATAGTGATGGCAGTGTGAAACAAAGGCAAGTTGATGATTCACAAGAAAAATATCTTACTAGCCTGAATGAGTTTGGTGTGCGTGATGCAGAATGGTATCTGTGCGCTAAAGAAACGCTAAAACCTTGTTTAATGGAGCCATATTTAGACGAAATCAGCCCTGGTCATACTGAGCTAATGACCTCCCTGACAGTACCGATAGTCAAGCATAAGCAGTTCATCGGTGTAATAGGTATTGATGTAAACTTACCGGTATTCCAATCGTTAATTGATCGATTAGCAAAGAGCCTTTATGACGGACAAGCTAAGGTCACATTGCTGAGTAATCATGGCTTTATTGTTGCGTCCAGCTATGACAGTAAAAAAGCCCGTCCTCTATCAGAATCAATAGATCCTAAATTAGCGACTAAAATTAGTTCATTGCATAAGAATGGTCAATACATGACGGACGGCGATGAAATTATTGTCGCTTATCCGATTAAAATTTCACTCGCGAATACTGAATGGTCACTTGTTATTCAAGTCCCTAACGCTCAAGCCTATAAAAGCTCAATTGAACTCAATAATAAAATGGATGAAATGGCTACATCACTTGGCAGCCTACTATTGATAGTGGGGTTAGTCGTATCAGTTATTGCCGTTATCACCATTAGTTTGGTGCTTCGCAGCATTATTTCGCCACTGAAGATGATTCAAAATAGAGTAGAGCATCTTGCTAGTGCAGAGGGTGACTTGACCCAATCGATTGAAGTCGACTCACATGCTGAGCTCATCGCTCTAGCAAAAGGCTTTAACTCCTTTATTTATAAGCTAAAGAGTCTCATTGCAGAATTAAAAGTTTTAGCGAGTCGTACTCAGCAAGAAAGCCAATCATCAGCAGAAATAGCCCAATTAACTCGTGATAGCGTCCAACGACAACATGGTGAGATTGAAAGTGTTGTTACTGCAGTAAATGAAATGAGCGCAACAGCGCTCGAAGTCGCTAAAGCATCAGAGCAAACGGCGGTAGAAACAGAGGCGATGTCGCGTAACATTCGTGCAAGTGAGGAAAGTTTAACTAAAGCAATGGATTATGTAGACACGATGTCGAAAGAGTCATTGCAAGCTAAAATAGCCGTTAGTAAAGTGGCCGAAAGTAGCACCAATATTAGTCGAATTCTTGAGGTGATTAGTTCGATTGCGGCGCAAACAAATCTACTCGCTTTGAATGCGGCAATTGAAGCCGCTAGGGCGGGTGAACAAGGTCGTGGTTTTGCTGTGGTGGCTGATGAAGTCAGGGCGTTGGCGTCCAAGACTCAAAGCTCCACCGATGATATTAGTGTGCTTATCGATGCCCTCCAAAAAGAAGTACATAGTGCTTCAAATATTATCGATAAAGGGGCTGAACGGGCGCAAATGGCCGTGACTCAGACAGAACAAGCTTTATCTTCTTTGAATTCAATGGTAAGCCAAATTGAGGAAATATCAGGGCAAATTACACATATAGCAACTGCAGCAGAAGAGCAAAGTGCCGTAACTGAGGAGGTTAACCGTAATATTACTGGGATTTCAGAGTCCGCATCTGAACTTGCTCATCTTGCCGATGAAGCACAGCGAAGCAGTGTGGTATTGGCGGATTTAGTTAGACAACAACATGAAGAATTAGGTAAGTTAAAAACCTAAACGTCAGTTTGACAGTGTTCTATGTATTTAAAAACTCTTAGAATGAAGGCGATTCATCTAAGAGTTTTTTATTAGATAAATTAAATTTATCACGTTGTTATTCTACGTAATTTATATCACGTAGAAAGAATATTACTTATAGAACCAATAAGCAACGCGACTATTTTAAATACGAAAAAGCCGTAGTAGGGGTTAACCTACTACGGCTTATCTGAATTGGTGGCCCCTCACGGACTTGAACCGTGGACCTAACGATTATGAGTCGTGTGCTCTAACCAACTGAGCTAAGGGGCCGACTAAAGACAGTCGTCACTGTCTAAAGCGAGTGGAATTATACTAAGCTTGTTTGCGCTTGTCACTGGTGTTTTTGCTTCTAATTCACCTAATTGATTCAAGTGGTTATCTGTTAATCAACTTTATTGATTTATCGGGTGTGCGCTTAGCTATTTTTATCCTATTACAGGTTGTGACCTTAGTGAAGACGGATTAGTGACATAAAAAAGCCCTGCAAGAGCAGGGCTTTGTCGTTTTAGCTTAGTGTGGATTTTATATCCAACTATTCATCTAAGAACGATTTTAATATTTCTGAGCGTGAAGGGTGGCGAAGCTTGCGCAGCGCTTTAGCTTCAATTTGTCGAATACGCTCGCGGGTCACGTCAAACTGTTTACCCACTTCTTCAAGTGTGTGGTCAGTGTTCATATCGATACCAAAACGCATACGCAGTACTTTCGCTTCACGGGCGGTTAGACCTGCTAACACTTCGTGAGTGGCGTTTTTCAAGCTTTCGCTGGTCGCTGAATCCAGTGGTAATTCGAGGGTAGTATCCTCGATAAAATCACCTAAATGCGAATCTTCATCGTCACCGATTGGGGTTTCCATGGAGATAGGTTCTTTAGCTATTTTCAGTACCTTACGGATCTTATCTTCCGGCATCATCATACGCTCAGCCAGTTCTTCAGGTGAAGGCTCGCGGCCCATTTCCTGTAGCATTTGGCGAGAGATACGGTTCAGCTTGTTGATCGTTTCGATCATATGTACTGGAATACGAATCGTGCGCGCTTGATCGGCGATAGAACGGGTAATCGCCTGACGGATCCACCAAGTTGCATAGGTCGAAAATTTGTAACCACGACGGTATTCGAATTTATCTACGGCTTTCATTAAGCCAATGTTACCTTCTTGGATTAAGTCCAAGAATTGCAGACCACGGTTGGTGTATTTCTTCGCGATAGAAATTACTAGACGTAAGTTCGCTTCAACCATTTCTTTCTTCGCACGGCGTGCTTTGGCTTCACCGATTGACATACGACGGTTGATGTCTTTTATGGCAGAAATCGCTAAGCCAGTTTCTTCTTCTACTGCAGCAAGTTTGCTGCGACAACGAATGACATCATCTTCAACCATTCTTAGGCCTTCGGCATAAGGTTTCGTTGAGGCTTTCTCAGTATTGAACCAATCGAGGTTGGTTTCGTTGCCGGTAAAGAATTTGACGAAGTTTTTCTTCGGCATTTTGGCTTGTTCAACGCACAGTTTTAATACTAAACGTTCTTGAACACGCACGCGGTCCATCATAGTGCGCATGCTTTTGACTAAACGGTCAAACTGCTTAGGCACTAAGCGGAATTCTTTGAAGATTTCGCCGATTTCGAAGAGGGCTTTTACCGATTCAGGGTGTTCACGGCCCTTAGCTTCGATAATTTTCAGTGCGCTTTCGTAAGCGGCTCTAAGTTGACCGAATCTTTCTCGAGCTTCTTCAGGATCAGGCCCTTTGTTGCCTTCTTCTTCATCTTCGCTGTCATCGTCATCCTCTTCGTCATCTTCATCGTCCAGCTCTTCTTCAGATAATTCTGAGCCGATGTGAGTGGCCGTCGGGGCGACGTCATCTTCGTCCGGGTTTACAAATCCAGAGATAATATCAGATAAGCGCAGTTCGTCGGCTTCAAATTGGTCGAATTGCTCAAGGATCATAGCGATCGCTTGTGGATATTCGGCGACTGAACTTTGAACTGTGTTGATGCCTTCTTCGATGCGTTTGGCGATAACAATTTCGCCTTCGCGGGTCAGAAGCTCAACGGTACCCATTTCACGCATGTACATGCGTACGGGATCGGTTGTGCGGCCAAGTTCGCTTTCTACTGTTGCCAGTGCTGCGGCGGCTTCTTCTGCTGCATCTTCGTCTGTGTTGTCTTCCGACATCATCATGTCATCGGCATCGGGGGCTTCTTCGAACACCCGGATACCCATGTCATTTATCATCTGGATAATATCTTCGATCTGGTCAGAATCGACCATGTCTGCAGGTAAGTGATCGTTCACTTCTGCATAGGTTAAGTAACCTTGCTCTTTACCTTTGGCAAGCAACAGCTTAAGTTGCGACTGCGGAGTATGATCCATAGATATCATCCAAGTTGGGAAACTGTTACAACGACGGACACTTAGCATAAGCCAAGTGCCGCGCAAATCGTCAATTATAGCCGTGTGCACATATCTGTGCTAGTCACTGGGGTAGCGAATGAGGACATTTTTGCCTCAGTTTAACCCTTTCATGACTGAGATCAGCTTCGAGAGCTGCATCTTCTCTTCTTTTGTATGAGTCTGTTTTAGACTCAATTCCTGATATCGTTGTTCAATATATTGATTGTTCAACCAAACCAGGGTTTGTTTAAACTTTTCGAGCAAGTTTTCATCCGCCACTTGATGGTCCCATTGGGCCAATTTATGGAGAGTGCCGCTGTAAGGGTGCTCTCTGAATTGTTCAAGTAGTTGTGCGCTGTTTAACGTTTGCTCTCGAGTCATCTCCAATAACAGTGGCAGCAATTCTATGCCTGGCATCTGCAAGTGGGCGAGTGCGGGTTGTGGGGGTAAACCCATACCCAGTTTAGGATGTTGTACTAGCAGTGCGATGGCGAGTCGCAATGGTGTACCGCGTCCTTTTAATCCTTTACTTGCCATTGGTTTAGCTTGTTTCACGCTAAAGCCTAGCTTCTTTTTCATATCTTCAGAGCTGTTCATTCCTAACTTGTGAGCTAAGTTCTCAAGTAGTAAATTTTGCAGCACAGTGTCTTGAATTTTTTCAATTAAGATAAAAGCTTGTTTCGCTAAGTTGCCTTTATCTGTACCGTATTTTGTCGCTAACGTATCAAACAGAAACTCGGGTAGTGCAATGGCAGAGTCCATTAAGGTTTCAAATGCATCTTTACCAATTTTACGTACCATAGAATCAGGATCTTCGGCCTGAGGCAGGAACATAAATCGCACTTGATCGCCCGGCTTTAATAATGGCAATGCTGTTTCTAAGGCGCGCCATGCCGCTTCAGTACCTGCCCTGTCGCCGTCGTAACAGCAAATCACTTCTTTAGCGCTGCGCAGCAAAAGCTGAAATTGCTCTGCTGTGGTCGAGGTGCCTAATGATGCGACAGCGTAATCGACGCCAAATTGCGCTAATGCCACCACATCCATATAGCCTTCAACGATCAGTACTTTGTCTGGATCGCGATAGCGCTGCTTTAGTTCATAGAGACCATAAAGCTCATTGCCCTTATGAAATATGGGCGTTTCTGGAGAATTCAAGTATTTGGGTGTGCCATCACCTAAAACTCTGCCACCAAAACCAATGACTCGTCCGCGCCTGTCGCGGATAGGAAACATGAGGCGGTCACGAAATCTGTCGTAACGTTTCCCACTGTCGTTGCTAATTAACATACCCGCAGTCAGTAACTTATCCTGCGCATCTTGATTCTGACGATAGCGGCCCAATAAGCCATCCCAACCGTCTGGCGCAAAGCCAATACCAAAATGTTCTACTACATCATCGGATAAACCGCGATAGGCAAGATAATCGATAACTTTTTGTTTATCTTGGTGTTGTCTAAGTTGGTTTTGAAAGTAAAGGCTCGCTTCTTCCATGAGTTGATATAAGTCACGACTTAAACCTTCATCATGTCGCTTGCCTGTGCCTTGTTCTCTGGGAACCTCTAATCCAAGCTGGCCCGCCAAATCTTCAATGGCATCAATAAAATCGAGTCGGTCATACTCCATCACAAAATCGATGGCGTTGCCGTGAGCACCGCAGCCAAAGCAATGATAGAACTGTTTATCACGGCTGACGGTAAACGAAGGTGATTTTTCGCTATGAAAAGGACAACAGGCCGAGTAGTTCTTACCCGCCTTTTTCAAGGGCACCTTACGATCGATAAGTTCGACTATGTCAGTGCGAGCGATTAGCTCATTGATAAAATCACGAGGTATTGCCATTGAGTGCTTAAAATCCCGCCTTGCGCGAATTTAAACAAACAAGCCGCGCATAGGCACGGCTTGTTCATACAGTGAAACGCTAATTATTGCAATTTAGCACGGATCATAGCGCCGATAGCGCCCATGTCTGCACGTCCTTGCACTTTAGATTTCAATGCTCCCATTACTTTGCCCATATCCGCCATGGCGGATGCACCTACTTCTACAATAGTTGCATCGATGAGCGCCGCGATTTCCGCCTCTGTAAGAGGGGTAGGCAGGAAAGCTTCAATAACTTGAATCTCTGCTGCTTCCACGTCGGCCAACTCGTTACGACCCGCTGCTTCAAATTGAGCAATCGAGTCACGACGTTGTTTCACCATTTTGGTTAAGACCGCTATAACCTGTTCATCAGTCAGAGATTCGCGGGTATCCACTTCAATCTGCTTGATGGCGGCTAATGCCATACGAATAGTGCTCAAGCGCGCCTTCTCTTTGGCGATCATGGCCTGTTTCATATGGTCTTTTAGCTGATCAATTAGGCTCATATGAGATTAATATAAACGTACGCGACGTGCGTTTTCGCGAGAAAGCTTCTTAGCTAAACGTTTAACTGCAGCTGCTTTTGCGCGCTTACGTGCAGTAGTTGGCTTCTCGTAGAATTCACGAGCACGCACGTCGGCTAAAATACCAGCTTTTTCACAAGAGCGCTTGAAACGACGCAGAGCTACGTCGAATGGTTCGTTTTCACGTACTTTAATAATTGGCATACGCCATCACCCCTTAGGTGTAGGTTGTTCTGGTTCAATTGCTCGAACCAAGTCTATTTAAAATGGTGCGGAATTTTATACCGAGACACCTAGGCTTGTAAAGCCCTAAAACTGAGCTCAGTCCTATAGTGGACTCAATATGGCCTGCGCGACTGGAGTAATCGAGCGCTTGCAGGTAGAATTGGCGCCCTTTAGTTAGCAATTGATGAGACACCATGCGGGTTTTAGGTATTGAAACATCCTGTGACGAGACAGGTATCGCCGTCTATGACGATGAACTGGGCTTATTATCTCATACTTTATACAGTCAGGTTAAGCTGCATGCTGACTATGGTGGTGTGGTGCCTGAGTTGGCGTCGCGTGACCATGTACGCAAAATTGTGCCGCTTATTCGTCAAGCGCTGAAAGATGCGAATACTGAAATTGCTGATCTCGATGGGATTGCCTATACCAAGGGCCCAGGTTTGATTGGTGCTTTGCTTGTTGGCGCCTGTGTGGGGCGGTCTCTGGCATTTGCTTGGGACAAGCCTGCTATTGGTGTGCATCATATGGAAGGACATCTACTGGCGCCGATGCTTGAAGATGACGCGCCCGAGTTCCCATTTGTGGCCTTATTGGTCTCTGGTGGCCATTCTATGTTGGTTAAAGTCGATGGAATTGGCCGCTATGAAGTATTAGGCGAGTCTGTTGATGATGCTGCGGGTGAAGCGTTTGATAAAACAGCTAAGTTAATGGGGCTGGATTATCCCGGCGGTCCGCGTTTAGCAAAGCTTGCTGCTAAAGGTTTACCTGCAGGGTATAAGTTTCCGCGGCCTATGACCGATAGACCTGGACTCGATTTTAGCTTTTCGGGTCTAAAAACCTTTACCGCAAATACCATTGCTGCCGAACCTGACGATGAACAGACTCGAGCCAATATTGCGCGTGCTTTTGAAGAAGCTGTGGTTGATACGCTAGCGATTAAATGTCGCCGTGCACTGAAGCAAACAGGCTATAACCGCTTAGTGATCGCCGGTGGCGTGAGTGCGAATACGCGCTTAAGAGAAACCTTGGCTGAAATGATGAGCTCGCTTGGTGGACAAGTATTTTATCCCCGTGGTGAGTTTTGTACCGATAACGGCGCCATGATTGCCTTTGCAGGATTGCAGCGTTTAAAGGCGGGGCAGCACGAAGATTTGGCGGTAAAAGGTCAGCCAAGATGGCCGTTAGATACCTTGCCACCTGTGGCATAAAACGCCTTTGATGTTGATAGGTTATGTTGAGACAAAAAAACTGCGCTTATAGCGCAGTTTTTTATTGGGATAATGTTGTCACATTAAGATTTTTTAGGCGTTTTTTTACGTGAAACTTTGGACTCTTCACCTTTAAGTAACCGTTGGATATTGTCTTTATGACGAATAATGATAAGCGTCGATAGCATGGCAACGGGAATGGTAAATCTGTCGTCTAACAACCAAGTATAAAGTGGTGCAAGTAAGGCCGTCAGAATGGCTGCAAGGGACGAGTAGCGGCTAATTAAGAGTAGAACAATCCAAGATGCCATTAAGCAAATGGCTAAATCATCGCCAATGGGAGCCATAGCACCAAAAGCTGTTGCGACACCTTTCCCCCCCTTAAATCCAAAAAATACGGGATAAATATGCCCAAGGCAGGCGGCGATAGCGATAAGTCCGAGTGAGACTGCATCTATGCCCATCAGATAGGCTAAATAAGATGGCAGGGCGCCTTTGAGCATGTCGAAAAACAACACCATGGCAGCCGAACTCGCGCCGCCAATTCGCAGTACATTGGTGGCTCCCGGATTACCTGAACCCTGTAATCTTGGATCGGGTAAACCCCTCATTCTACAAACCAGCACAGCACTCGAGATTGAACCTGCCAAATAGGCGGCCAAAATCATCAAAAGTGTCAGTGTTAATGGACTCACATTGGTTTCCTTACGCGTCTTAAGGTATTATCGCGCAACAATTTAAAAAGCTGACTCAGTTGTCAATCCCGCTATAGGTTTGTGGAATAACTCGCCCATTTGAGGTTGAGATATTTTCTGAATGAGCAAATCCTTTTAGGGCGTTATCCTACTGTGGATTGGCTCGAGTAGAAAGCAAATTAGTTATCTGTCAGAAGATTGCGGATTATACAGCTAGGATCGCTTTTAGCTTATCAGACCTCATAGTAGTAAGTTAGTTGGAGAAAGCATGGATAAAGTACTTATACGGCAATTACGCGTCGATACTGTGATTGGTGTCTATGAGTGGGAAAAGACAATCCATCAGAGCCTTTTGCTAGATTTAGATATGGCGTGGGATAACAAACCAGCCGCCGCGACAGACGATTATCAATATGCGCTTTGCTATGAGACAGTTTCCAATCGATTAACAGAACTTATTACTGAGCATCCAATCGAGTTAATCGAAACGGTTGCCGAGCGCGTAGCGGATTGCTTACTTCAAGAATTTAACGTGACTTGGGTGAAAGTTGTCGTGATGAAGCCAGGGGCTGTAGCCACTGCCGCATCGGTTGGCGTTGAGATAGAGCGTTCACGTTAGATAAGAGTTTGATCAACTCGACTGTTGATTAAGAAATCATGTTTATCTTCAGATAAATTGGACATTGCATGGCACGTATTTATATCAGTCTAGGTAGTAATATCGAGCCTGAACAGCATTTGCAAGCGGGATTAATATCACTGCGAGCGTGTTTTGGGCCGCTGCGCCTATCTTCTATGTATGAAAGTGAAGCGGTAGGTTTTAGTGGCACTAACTTTCTGAATATGGTTGCTAGTGCTGAAACTGACCTTAATATTGCTGCGGTAGTTGCGCAGTTTAAGCAAATCGAGCAGAATCACGGCCGGCTTGTCGGGGCGAAGAAGTTTAGCCCAAGAACTTTAGATTTAGACCTGCTGCTTTATGACCATGTGGTATGTGAAACGCCCGTTACGCTCCCCCGTGCAGAGATAGTTAATAATGCCTTTGTGTTATGGCCATTAGCCGAGTTAGCGCCGGAATTGATTCATCCTGTGGTTGATAAAAGCTATGCCAGTTTGTGGCAAGAGTATGATAAAGAGTCACAGCGACTTTGGCCTGTGATGTTTGAATGGCCCCAAGGGCTGACGTTTTAATTTATTGATAGGATTGTCATGGATACGTTTCAGGTCATTATTTTAGCGCTTATTCAAGGGCTAACTGAGTTTTTACCTATTTCTAGTTCTGCACACTTAATTCTGCCTGCACAGCTTTTAGGCTGGGAAGATCAAGGTTTGTCATTCGACGTGGCGGTGAATACAGGGTCGTTATTTGCTGTGGTGATTTATTTTAGACACGAGTTATGGACTATGTTTAATGCTTGGGTTGCAAGCATTTTTAAAGGTCAGCAATCCGAAGACAGCAAGCTGGCATGGTGGATTATTCTGGCGACGTTACCCGCTGTATTTTTTGGTTTTATGGCTAAGGATTTTATTGCAACTCACCTACGTAATACAGAGGTTATCGCGGTCACGACAGTCGTTTTTGGTTTATTGCTGTGGTGGGCTGATAAGATGTCGCGCCGCGATTTAACAATCTATCAGACTGGATGGCGCAAAGCCTTGTTAATTGGTTTCGCCCAGGCGCTTGCTTTAATCCCTGGAACTTCACGTTCTGGTGCCACTATGACCGCGGCGCTAATGCTAGGTTTGAGTCGAGATGCTGCGGCTCGCTTTTCATTCTTAATGTCAGTGCCTGTGAGCTTAGGCGCGGCAATTTTAGTGGGTAAAGATTTGGCGGAAAGCGAGCTGCCAATTGATTATCAAGCATTGATCTTAGGCACTTTGATTTCCTTTGTTGCAGCTTATGCATGTATTCATTATTTCTTGAAAATCATCAGCCGCATGGGAATGACCCCGTTTGTTATTTACCGTTTGGCACTGGGTGCTGTGCTGTGTGGATTTATTTTTTTGTAGTCATTCCAGCTTAGTCATCATAGTGAAATTATGAATAATAGAATCGGGTCAAGTACCCGATTTTTGTTTTTGGAGCTTCCTCTTTTTTCTGAAGCTTAATTTATTTTTGGAGCTTTATATGGGTCTCGAATATCAGTGTCCAACCTGCGGACTTGCGTTAAAACAACACAAAGCCTCCCAAGGTTTTTATTGTGTAAATAAGCATCATTTTGATCGAAATGAGCAAGGTTATTGGGTTTTTACTAAACCACAACGCCAAAAGCCGACAGGGGATTCGCGCGAGCAAGTTAGGGCTAAGCGTTTTCTTCTCGAATCAGGCATCTTTTTGCCTTTAATCGATAAATTGGCTGAGATAATCACCGACTCTATCAAGCCTGACGCTTGTTTATTGGATTATGAATGTGCTGAGGGCTTCTATTTGCGTGCTTTAGCTTCCAAGTTGGCAGAGGTCGAAAATCCGCGAAACGTCCAGTATGTGGGTGTAGCGGACGCAGAAAATGCTATTTTTGCTGCAGCAAAAGCGCAGACTCCTGGGATCTTGTGTTTAAGCTCTTCTAAAAAATTACCCTTTGCCGATAATTGTGTGGATTTTATTACTGTTATTGATAGGCCGTTAAAGGGAAAAGAGTCAGTCAGGGTATTGAAAGATGATGGGACCATGTTACTGGTTATGCCTGGGCCACGACATCTATGGCAACTCAGAGAATATATTTATTCCGACTTGGCTGAAAAACCTTTCCAAGTGAATTTACCCTCAGCATTATTGGTAAAAGAAACTCAGTCACTGCGCTTTACTTTATCAGTTACCGGTGAACAGGCATTAACGTTATTGGATATGGCACCCTATGCGTGGCGTGCAACTGACAAGATGAAACACGATATTCAAGCTAATCATTTTGAGTCGCTAGAAATTGACTATGTATTAGTCTTAGCACATAAACGCGTGAGTGAATCGCTATAGGTTAAAACTTGCAGTCGATGCGGTTAATTTTAAGACAATTCATAGGCTTAGTTAGATGGTTTTTTGATGTTTTAAAAGGCTATATTACTCAAGTCTATGATTCTGTTTGACGTTTTGATGTTATTTTTATGTTGGATAGGCTGGAGGTGTTATTATTTTTAACTTTAGGCCTATTTGTTCAGTGACAAATACAACCTTCTTATTGCCTTTGTTTCCCATATAACCTCGATTTTTTTATCTATAGCTGTGCTTTAAATTAATAGCTTTCACTTCCCATAAATACATTTTTTATGATAAATGAGGCTGATTGTTAGGGATGCTTAAAAATGCAAACGAGAAGTTTAGATTAATAACGCGACTTTATTTAAAAGAGGAATAGCACTCGTTTATACAGAAGTATGCCAAGGCTAACTTTTAGGGGGAGGTAGGCGAATCGCCTTTAACATGCTTTTGGAAGTTTAAAACCAATTTAGCGATTTTGTATTGCAGCATTCGCTATTCTTTGCATGGCAATCTTGAATTGCAGGCATAAAAAAAGGCTTAGATTGATGTGCTTATCGCTTTCATCTTTCTTAAGCCTTTTGTCTTAACTTACTAAATAGTAAGCTAAATTACCTTTCATTACTTCTTGTAACGAGAAGCAACGTTGTCTAAACGGTCGTTTGCGCGTTTAGCTTCTGCTTGTGCGTCCATAGATGCTGCTTTTGCATCTTTAACGTCTGCAGACAGTTTGCTTTGCTCTGATTTCAGAGAACCAACATCAGCTGACAATTGATCAACTTTGTTGCCCAGAGTTGCAACGCTTTCTTCCAGAGCAGTAGTGTTCGCGCAACCACCTAGTAGGGCAGTCATTGCTAAACCAGCAATCATCAGTACTTTTTTGTTCATTGTAAAAAATCCCTTAAAATAGGTTGGATTTGAATGTTTCGTTACTTTGTAAGCGAAACTGCCTAATTATGACATAGCTATTTTAATTTGCTACGAATATTAATGTGTTTAACCACTATAGGCATATAAATTTTTTTTAAAAGCTTTTTTTCTATGTGATATCGACATTTCTAATCGTAAAAAGGGGCATTATTCACCATGCAGTGATGCACGACTTACAAATCCTTTACAAATTACTGGTTATCCGTCGGCAGTTTTGTTTGCATTTTTTGTTTAAACTGACAGACGGCTTCAACTCGATGTAAATTTACGGCTTGTTTTATCTCTGCGCCTTGGAAACCAGTGGCAATGATGGCGGCAATATCGACATTATTGGCGACAGTGAAGCACTGAGTTAAATACTCTCCCTGAGGATATGGGATGTTTTCAAATCCTGTGCGGCCACGCATATCTGCGGTGCAAGCTAATATAAGTTGCGTTAAGCGCTCTGGTTTACGCCAAAAGTCAGCTTTATCGAATATTTTAACGATAGTTTCGGCTCTGAGCTCGAATGCCTGATGGACGTTCTGATGTTGGTCGCTGACGAGCAACGCCAGATCGCGTGCCTCATTCGGTACTCGTAAACGTGTACAGAGTGCTTTTATGAGTGGCAAGCCTTTCTGGCCGTGGCCGTGATGCTTTGGTAAATGCTCTTTTGGGCTCAGTGCTTTGCCCAAATCATGTACTAGGGCGGCAAACCGAACGCTTTTATCCTCAGTGAGCAGTGCGGCTTGAGCGAGCACCATTAAGGTATGCACGCCAGTATCTATTTCAGGATGCCATTTTTCAGGTTGAGGTATGCCAAATAAGGCGTGAATTTCAGGGAATAGGACTTCGAGTGCGGCACATTGGTGCAGTACCTCAAAAAAGACCTCTGGGTGAGGTCCGCCTAAACTTTTATCAACTTCTTGCCAAACTCGCTCCGCCGTTAAAGCGCTAAGCTCATCGCTTGCGCTAATTTGACGCATCAGTGCCAGGGTTTCTGCGGCAATTTCAAATCCTAAGGCATGAAACCTTGCGGCAAAGCGGGCGACGCGTAACACTCGCAGTGGATCTTCAACGAAAGCATCCGACACATGGCGTAACAGGCGCGCGTTAATATCCTCAATACCATTGAAAGGATCATATAAGTTGCCCTTTTCATCTTGGGCGATGGCATTGATGGTTAGATCTCGGCGCAACAAATCTTGCTCTAAAGTCACATCAGGGCTGGCGTGGCAACTAAAACCACCATAACCCAGACCAATTTTTCGTTCGGTTCGGGCTAAAGCATATTCTTGTTGATTTTTAGGGTGTAGAAATACGGGGAAATCTTTACCCACTTGGCGGTAACCCTGTTGCAGCATTTGTTCTGGTGTTGCTCCAACGACGAGGTAATCTTTATCTTTAATGGGAAGATTGAGCAGGCTGTCACGTACAGCACCGCCGACGAGATATATTTTCACAGGCAAGATTCGGCTAATGTGTCATGAACATAGCTTATCACGCTCATTAAGATGATGGATAAAGTCGTTGCGAGATATTTGCGCACTTATCTGTCACATTGATGTTGCAGATATTTTGACAATAACATTGGGACGCTTTAACGTGGGGCGTTATTTTTAAATTAGGATGATTGGTGGTATGTACAAGGCCTTTTACGGACTCAGCGATAACCCTTTTTCAATTGCACCCAATCCCCATTATTTGTTTCTGAGTGATAGGCACAGAGAGGCGTTAGCCCATTTAACCTATGGGTTAGGGGAAACGGGCGGTTTTGTGTTGTTAACAGGGGAAGTCGGTACGGGTAAAACAACAGTATCTCGCTGTTTACTTGGGCAATTACCCGACAATACCGATACTGCTTTTATCCTTAATCCGTCGTTAACTGAGCTTGAATTACTCGCAACGCTTTGTGATGAGCTTAAAATTTCCTACGGCGACAATCCTACACTCAAGCAATTGACTGATCACTTGAGCCGTTTTTTATTGGCGAATCACAGCAAAGGTCGTAATACCGTGCTCATTATCGATGAAGCACAGCATTTACGTCCTGAGGTGCTGGAGCAATTGCGTCTTCTGACCAATTTGGAGACGGACACTAAGAAGTTATTGCAGGTGATTTTAATCGGTCAGCCGGAATTACAGCTGTTATTGAAGCGCCAAGAATTGCGTCAGTTAGCCCAGCGGATCACGGCTCGTTATCATTTATTGCCGCTCAATGAAGATGAAATCGCCCTCTATGTGCTGCATCGTTTGCAAGTGGCAGGGCGGTTTGAGCCTTTATTCACCCGTAAAGCCGTTAACGTTTTGCAGAAATACAGTGGCGGCATCCCTCGATTAATTAACCTTTTATGTGAACGTTCACTGATGGCAGGCTATGCACAATCGCGGGTGCCCATAGATCATCATATGGTGCGGCAAGCTGCGGCTGAAGTATTAGGTGAAGAAGAACCGACTCAAAATAGATATCTGTGGCCGACAGCAACTGCTGCGGCGTTATGTGTTGCGTTTGGTGTGTCTTATTGGTTATTTACTGATAAGTCAGTCAATACGGTGCCAGCGTCCAATTTGGTTTCTGAGTCTGTGCCAACTAATGTGGCGTCATTAAATGCTCAAACCTTAGGCGGGGAATACATCGCTGATAAGTCAGTAAAACCGACTAATCAACCAAGCGGTCAGACTTCCATTCCCGATCCCAATCAGCGTCTGTTAAACGAGGCGATTAATCAGAGTCGCAATATCGATACTGCTTTTGCAGGTTTATTTAGCGTGTGGGGCAAAGTGCCCTATAAAGGCTTGACGGCTTGCCAATCGGCGGTTGAGCAAGGATTAGCTTGCTATCAACAGCAGGGTAACTGGATGTCACTGACTCGGCTTAATTATCCGGCTGTCGTGTATTTGGTTGATGACAAGCAACAAGATTTTTATGGTGCAGTGCTTGCGGTAGAGGGGGAACAATTACTGATGCAACTGGGTGAGCAGCAACTTTGGGTTGATAGAGCTTGGTTTAATCAACATTTCAGTGGCACCTTCGAAATATTATGGCAAGCACCTAATTTGCCTATGATGGATATCAGTCAAAAATCGAGTCCTGGTCAATTACAGTGGTTAGAGAATGCGTTAGCCCATGTGAATGGTCGTAGCCCCCGTCGGGTTAATCAATTTGATGTGCAATTGGAAAATGATCTTAAAACCTTCCAAAGTCAGCATGGATTAAAAGCCGATGGTATTGCAGGGAATCAAACATTAGTGAGATTAAATTTGTATTTAAGTCAGCAAGGCCCACGGTTAACTGATGATGGGGCGCGCAGCTGATGTCCATTTTACTCGATGCCGTAACCCGCAATAAACAACAGCAACAATCACCGTTACCTGATGCTGTGATGACGCCAAGGGCGAATTATCCACAGCCTCGTAAATCGGGTGTGCCGATAGGAAAACTGTCTTTATTAGTCGTTGCAGTTGCCGCAGGAATCGGTGTGGCTTGGGGATTAAGCGTTTGGAATAAAACTCGACTTCCCCAAAGTAATACTGTGGCAGTGGCTAATGTACTGCCATCAACGTCATCATTGCCAGCTTCGACTGGGATTAAAAATGAGCTTCAGTCTAACGCGGTTGGATCTGCCTCTGAGCTCCAAGTTGAGCCCAGTGCTGCTTCAGGTGTTCGGCTTGCTGGGAAAGTGGCGCTTCCTCGGACGCAGACTTTACCCGAGCTAACGGTATCGCCGCAATTTCAGGCTGAGACTGTAGTATCAAATGCGCCTGAAATGAATGCTAGCGCGAATATAACGACCAATTCTGTTGGTATGCCGGCTCAAAGTGATAGCAATTCGGGTTTTAGTGATTCAAGCTACGCAGATTATATGTCAACGTCAGCTCAAGTTGATGCGGCAAGTCAGGAAGCGGTTGTGCCAGCAGCAGAGACGCAAGCACAGCAGCCTATGATGTTAGGCGCTAATGCCAATGAGTCGGGTCTAGCGAGTCTTGAAGCCCTGCGTCAGCAAGTCAGTGCCGCGGCGGAAGATGTCGGTTTAGAGACCAATAAAAGTCGCGATGAAGATAAGTTAGTGGCTTCCTTTCAAAATGCATTAAAGGATGTGGAATATGTTAATGCTGCAGAGACGAATGTCACTGAAGCTAAATTAGATCCTATTCCTAAAACTGCTGCGGATGAAATTCCGAAATATGGCCAATTACCTGCAGGTCTGCAATTACAAGTGCCTGAATTTAATATCGTTGCTCATGTTTATTCCAGCGACCCCGCCCAGAGATGGCTGAATGTAGACGGTGCAGAGTTACAAGAAGGGGATATGATTGCTGGTAAGCTGAAAATTATCTCTATTCGTCCAAGGGACATAGTGTTAGATATTCAAGGTACCCAGTTTAAGGTGCCCGCAATCTAATCAGGTATTACGATAAGTCATGCTAGCGGTTATTTGTGGTAACAATGAATAAGTAGTTGATAAAAAAGGCGCACTAGGCGCCTTTTTTGATCTTAGTGAATCTCAACTTAATCAAACAGTCTGTTGGCTAAGAATAGGGTCAGTGCGTAACCGACGCTGTAGCAGAGGAAAAGTGCAGGAACATATTTCAAGTAACTCACAAAAGTCAGTTCTTTCACTTTACTCATGGCAACAATACCTGATGCTGAACCGATAATCAGCAGTGAACCACCGACTCCGACGCTGTAAGTCAAGCCAAGCCATTCAGGAGTACTCAGCACTGGATTGGCTTTTAACAATGCCGCTGTTAGCGGTACGTTATCAATTAAGGCTGAGCCCATACCCGTGACGAAGTTAGAGATGTTTGGATTAAACTGAGTATAAGCTTCAGTCAACATGTCTAAGGTGCCAATTTCTTTAAGCATACCAACGAGCAGTAAAATACCTAAGAAGAACAACAGGGTGTCGTATTCAACTTGGCGAATATACTCTAGGATCTTGATTTCTTCTTTATCACTGCGCGTGGTATGGCCAATCAGGAACATAATTGATAGACCCGTTAAGAAGGTTAACACTGGCGGGATACCAAACAATATGTTGAGTAGCATGGTCATTAAAATGGTGCAGAAGAAGACGAGGGCAATCAATACATCAACGGTTTGATAAGTATGTTTGATTGGCGTCGTGCTCACAACACCTTCGGCTTTGAGTGAGAACAGGGTTGCCAGTAAAATCACGCTCACGGCCGATGGGATAAATAACATCAGCAGTTCAGACATATGCACATGCCCAGCTAAGAAGATCATCAGTGTCGTCACATCGCCAGTGATCAGGGCCACACCGCCTGAGTTCACCGCGAAGATAATCAACACTGCCATTCTACGGCGCATTTGCTTATCGAGTTTGAAGGTGGTTAATAAACCTAAAGACACTAAAGTCGCGGTGACGTTATCACAAAATGCTGAGAGCACGAGTGCAAACAGGGCGACTTGGATCATTAACATACGCACTGATACTTTCTGCGGAAACAGCTTTTGCACCATGATTTGGATCATACCCTTAGCATTCAAATATGCTACGAAGGTCATGGTCGACATCAGAAAGAGCCAAAGTGTGGCAATCTCGAGCAAATTTTCATTGAGCTGATGGGCAACGATTTTCTCATTAGCCGGTTCCCCTGCAGCCATAAACAGCGCTACCCAAGAGATACAACCAAAGAATAAGGTGGTTTTTGCTTTATTAAGGTGGGTCACTTCTTCGAAAATAATACTGAGCAATGCGAGCACGGCCAGTAAGATGAGAAAGGTATTTAACATAACTGCAATTCCAACTGCTGTTTTGATGTCGTAGGGCGACTTGAGTCAACCTAAAGATTGAGCATATCAAGGCTAAATTAAGCTAGCCGTGTTAGCGCGTGCGGATCAGAACATAATGGGCTAGAGAACGCAACTGTTAGCTGTAACTCAATTTAATGCTTCTTTGTGATGTCTATCTCATGCTTTTGGGTTGCTAATTAGTTTTATATATTGGTTATTGTGATTACTGCAGCGTTATTAACTGTATTGTTTGATTTGATTACCGCGTTAAAAGTGAGATCTACGATTAAAGTCTAAGCAGTTAGTTTGCATATTCTTCAATTAATTTTTATTCAGGTCGATATTTCTGAATTGTCATGCCTATGTAGGCAGGCATTTTTAATGCTTGTCTTTTGAATGAGTGCCACTCGGAAGTAGAGTGCTCTTAGCACTCAGTCCTGCAGAATTCTGCGTCTTGAGCTTGTTTGGGTATCAATACTGGATATTGTGTTTTTGAAGTAGAGGAAAATGACATTTGTTATCTGGAGTCTTTTGCTTTTAGGCTCACTCGTTTAGTTAACGTATTGTGGCAAGCAGCTTATTGCGCTGGGCGTGATGGGTTGGCCTTAGCACGTTATTGAGCATATCCACTTGACCTTACAATTCATGGTGGCTGGGATAATATTTAAATCGGCTTTAGGTTCAAAAAAGTCTGATCGTTATTAAAGTGACACAAAGCTAATTAAATCGGATAAAAGCAAAGGGACGCATTGGCGTCCCTTTGTTATGTTTAAACGGCTTAAATACTAAAGCTTAGGCTTAGCTTGCCGCTTTCATGCTAGCCAATACGCGATCAGCCGCTTCTAAGGTTAAGCGCATCTCTTCTTCGCCATGGGCCATTGACAGGAAGCCAGCTTCATAGGCACTTGGTGCTAAGTAAACACCTTCATCTAGCATGCCGTGGTAGAAAATACGGAACTGTTCGATGTTACATTGGGTCACTTGATCGAAACGAGTGATCTCGGGTTGTTCTGTGAAGAAGAAACCGAACATGCCACCAACATAGTTGATTGCCATTGGAATACCGTGCTTATCCGCAGCCGCTTTAAAGCCTTCTGCAATACGTTTGGTTTTCGCGCTCAGTGCTTCGTATAGACCTTCTTCACACAGGGCTTCCATTTGTGCCAGACCCGCTGACATTGCAATGGGGTTACCCGATAACGTACCCGCTTGGTAAACCGGACCCGTAGGGGCGATAAATTGCATCACATCTTTACGGCCACCGAAAGCCCCCACTGGCATGCCGCCGCCAATCACTTTACCAAGTGTGGTTAAGTCTGGTGTGACGCCGTAGTAACCTTGAGCGCCGCTTTGTGATACGCGAAAACCTGTCATCACTTCATCGATAATCAACAGCGCGCCAAACTCATCACACATATCACGCAGGCCTTGAAGGAAACCTGGGACAGGTGGAATACAGTTCATGTTGCCAGCAACGGGCTCGATGATGATGCAAGAAATCTCAGTTGGATACTGCTCGAACAGGGTTCTTACAGAATCTAAGTCGTTATACACAGCCGTTAAGGTGTGTTTGGCGAAATCTTCTGGAATACCTGGTGAGCTAGGTTGACCTAAAGTTAGTGCGCCAGAACCCGCTTTCACTAACAGGCAATCTGCGTGGCCGTGGTAACAACCTTCGAATTTTAAGATCTTGTCACGATTAGTAAAACCGCGTGCTAAACGGATAGCACTCATAGTAGCTTCTGTGCCTGAACTCACCATGCGTACTTGCTCGATTGAAGGCACCATAGAGATGACTTTTTCGGCCATTTGCACTTCAAGCTCAGTTGGCGCACCAAAAGATAAGCCATTTTCCACCGCTGCTAATACAGCTGCACGGATTTTAGGATGGTTGTGGCCGAGGATCATCGGGCCCCAAGAACCGACATAGTCGATATAAGCTTTGCCATCGGCATCGTAAATATAAGCGCCGTTAGCTTTTTCAATAAACAGGGGCGAACCGCCTACACCATTAAATGCACGAACCGGAGAGTTAACGCCGCCGGGGATGGTTTTTTTAGCCTGTTCAAATAGCGCTTCGGAACGGGTCATGTTTAGTCCTTAAAGTCTGTAGCCAATTAGCGATCGGCTTTACGTGAATACCAATTAACCGGACACTCATATTTTTCGAGTTGATTATCAACGCCGAGTGTCAATGCAAACAAAGCCATGCGAATTAACAGCCCATTATCTGCCTGTCTGAAGATGGCGAGATTGGGATGGCTGTTCAAATCATTATCTAACTCATTGGCTTGCGCGCGTGAATCCCTTGGAAGCGGATGCATAATGACAGTGTTAGATTTGCAATGCTGAGTGTAAATACTGCGATTTAAGCGGAACTTGCCGCGATACTTATTTGCTTCTTCCTGTGAAGGGAAGCGTTCTTCTTGAATGCGAGTGAGATACAAAATATCTGCTTGATCTAAATGGCCTTCAAGTTGGTCGGTTATTTTGATGCTATGGCCAGCATTTTCAATGTCGGAGATCACATAATCAGGCATAGCTAATTCAGCGGGTGAAATCAGTGTGAAATTGATGTTCTTATACATGCAGAGTAAGCGCGACAGTGAATGCACAGTACGGCCAAATTTTAAGTCGCCGACCATAGCGATGTGCATGCCATCGATACCGCGGCCAGCACACTTGAGTTCTTTTTGGATAGTGTATAAGTCGAGCAAGGCTTGGGTCGGATGCTCGTTCGAACCATCGCCGCCGTTGATCACTGGGACGCGGCTGCCTTCTGCAAACTCTTTTACCGAGTAAGAGTCTGGATGGCGCATGGCAATGACATCAGAATAGGTGGATAACACCCGCGCGGTATCGTACAGGGATTCACCTTTAGATAAAGACGATGAAGCCATGCCTGTGGTTTCACGTACATGGCCGCCGAGCAAGTTAAAGGCACAACCAAAACTCACGCGGGTACGGGTACTGGGTTCGAAAAACAGGTTACCTAAAATGGCGCCATCGAGCACATTATTGCGCTTCTCTCGAAGTGCATAGGGCATCATGCGGCTAGCGACATTAAAAATAGTTTGGATTGAGTCAAGATCTAACTGGTTTACGGAGAGGATATGGGATCCTTCGAACTGATTCATCAGCCTGTTTTCCAATTTGCTAGGGGGCATTTTAAGCAGCGGTATCGCGCTTATCTGCCCTGATGTTATGTAGGGTGGCTGAGGCGCGATTGTAGCAGAAGCACTGGGGCAACGAAATAGCCACATTGCCACTGTGTTAGATTTTTGCGATGAAGCCCAAAGCTTTTAATCTGCCGTCTCAGGTTTGAATCAAAATTAGGTATTGAATAGCGGCTAGATTTGAAGCGATATTAGGCTTGGCCTGAACGAATCTCATGTTGTAGGTTCGACCAACTGATCACCCCAACCACATTGTCTGGTGTATCTTGATAGATAAACACCTCACCGCAGCGTTTGGGCGACAATAGTGAATAGACTTCATTGAGGGTGGTGCTGTCGCTTAGCCCTTGCATGGGATGGCGTGATAGCGTGGTACTGTCATCATAGGATTGCATTTCAAGACTAAGCATTTCGATAATGCCATCGGCATTGCGGACTAGCACAGGGCGACCTTCGGCGCGTTTTAGCACTTCGAGTAACAATTCATCGTTGTTATTGACGATAACAAAGCGTTTATCCATTAAGGCTCGCACGCCTTTTTTCTGCAGTGCTAAATTCACGGGGGCGACCTTATAGCCTAGTCCCATAATTTCTAATTGCTTAAAGAAAATGGAGTCTGTCTTAAAACCCTGATAAGCAATTAAAAAAGCCGGAATTGTTACAAACATTGCCGGTAAAATAATGCTGGCGTCATTAGTCATTTCTAACAGGGCGACTAACGCCGCCAGCGGCGCGCTTAAACACACGCCCATCATGGCTGTCATGCCGATTACAGTGTAAAGCCCTACATAAGGGGCGATGGACGGGAATAAGATGGCACTGATGAGCGCCAAAATCGCCCCGAGCAGCGCGCCGATACCATAAAGTGGACCAATCAAACCACCGGGAATACCTAAGCCAATCGCCGCAATAGTGGCGATGGTTTTGGCAAATAACAGGGCGATTAACAGCAACAGGCTTGGATGTTGGCTAATGGCTTCGCTAATGGCGAGATCGCCCGTGCCAAGGGCTTGCGGCAACACGAGACCGATTAGGGTGGTGACACTGCCCGCCAGTAATAGTCGGTAAATCAGTGGCCAGTTTTGCCCCGTTGCGGTAACTTTTAAGAGTGAGTAATTAAACAGCGCCGCAGCGCAGCCTAATACTACGCCGCCGATGGCGAGAATAGGGTAGTGATCTAAGGGAATGTGGATCACTTGAATACGGTCAAATTCGTGCACATTACCAAACACTAATTGGCTTGAAACTGCGCCACAAATTGCGGAGAGCATAATCGGGAAAAAGTAATGGATTTTATATTCACGTACTATCACTTCGAGTACAAAAATCACCGCCGCCAAGGGCGCGTTAAAAGTGGCGGCAATCCCTGCTGCAATACCACTGGCACACATGATGCGTACGCTATTATTGGGAAGATTGAATTTTTCAGCGAGAAAACTGGCGCTGACAGCACCCAGATGAATGGCTGGACCTTCACGGCCGACTGAGAAATTTGTGCCTAGGGCAAAGAGTGCTTGAAAAAATTGCCCAGCGGCGGATTGTAGGGGGATTTTACCATAATGCAGTTTAACTCTATGTAACACATAGGCTATTCCCATACGTTTGTAGCGTTTGGAGCCCAACTTCGCCACTATCCAAATTAATATTGCGCCTAAAAGGGGTAACAGGGCTCGCCAGTCGGCGACGTTCCCCGTAAAATCCAGCGCCTGTATTTGGGTGTAATGATTAGCCCAAACGAGCAAGAGTCGAAACAGTAAGATCACACAGGATGCAAAAATAGCAAATAACAGTGCCAGTATGCACAGCTGTGCACTGATGCGGGCTTGAGATAAATGGTCACGTAGCTCATTGGTTAAATACTTTTTGGCAGTGACTATGGCATGTTGGATAGCGACTTTAATTATCGTTAATTGCACTACATTGGCCTGAGTTGTATTGTATCGAACTCGTTCTTGAGTTGATTGTATTTTATATAAGGGGCTGTTACCTAATGCCAAATTATCATCGTTGGCTAGATCGGCTGCAAGTGATGGATCTCAAGTATCGTCCATCTTCAGTGTATTTATCGCTTTTAGTGTTAGTTTCTATTCTTTTTGGGGCTTGGATAAGTTTTCTGCTATTAAGCAGCGATGAGCCTGTTGTTAAGCATATCAGCAGCAAGACTCAACGCTTGACCGCTGAGTTAGAGGCACAGACCCAACTACTTGCAACCCGAAATTTAGAGCTGTCCGTCGAGCGCGAGGCTAATACCCAAATGCAAGAAATGTTTGGCCAGCAAATGAAAAAGCAAAAAGAATTGGAACATGAGCTGGCGTTTTACCGCAGCATTATGACCCCGGATGATAATGCTGAAGGCGTCGCTATTCACGGACTTGAAATGACGCCGGGCGCTTTGGCCGATGAATATCATCTCAAGTTGGTGTTGACTCAGTTGCAAAAGCGTAAGCAAGCTATTCAAGGCCGAACAGAATTGACGCTCATTGGTGTGCAAGATGGCAAATCTGTTAGCTTGAGTGTGAACAAACTCACGGGTTCTAAGTTGGAATTTGATTTTCGCTATTTTCAAGTCATAGATACCAAGGTCACTGTTCCTGCTGGCTTTAATTTACAACAAGTGAAAGTCAAAGTGCTGGTGCCTTCGAGCCGCTGGACTAAGAATTCGCAGACCGAACATGTCTATAGTGCCCCTGAGTTATTACAGGGTGAAAAAGAACCACGGGTAATACTTGAACAAAACAGTCAGGTAAAGGATAATTTGCCCCAGAAAACTGATGTAAGAGGTAGTAATGACTGATCAAGCTGATACAGCAATGCCAATCCAATTTACCGATGCGGCAGCCGCCAAGGTGAAAGGTTTGCTGGAAGAAGAGCAAAATCCTGCACTTAAGCTACGAGTCTATGTGACTGGTGGTGGTTGTTCTGGATTTCAGTACGGCTTTACCTTTGATGAAAAGGTCAATGACGGCGATTTTACGATAGAAAAACAAGGCGTTCTCTTGGTTGTCGATCCTATGAGCCTACAATATTTAGTCGGTGGTGAAGTGGATTACACTTCAGGACTGGAAGGTTCTCGCTTCTTCGTGAAAAACCCTAACGCAACCACAACTTGTGGCTGTGGTGCCAGTTTCTCTGTGTAAAAAGTTTTTCTGTTTAATGATGACTAACTTTGCATCTTTTTAGGCGTAGAGTGAGATCAAAAAAGCCGTCGCAATGACGGCTTTTTGTTGGGCTAAATTTATTTTCTACAAGAGCTTAGTTCATGATGTTCAGGTTAAGCTTAGGTTTAAACCATGCCTTTACCTTTTTATCAAAGGCTATCCAAACTTGCAGTAATGACAAGACGATCAAAGCGATAAAAATCACATAGTCAGGCAGTTTTCCCTGCCATTCACCTAGATACACTGTCGTTGGACCTACCACTAAGTTGCCCGGATCGTACATGATCACTGGCAGCATGCTAATCAATCCAAGCTGCACGACTGTGTAGCCGCGCAGCATGATAAGCCCTGCTTTTTGCCGACCGATAATGGCAATCACCATCAGGAGGGTTAGCAGACAAAATAACACCCCTTGTTTAGCGATTAAGCCACTCACTGAGGCAACAACATACACTAGCAATAGGGCAATGAGTCGTTTCGGAAAGTGTTGACTCAGAGCTGTACTTGCCTCTGGTGTCGGTATCGCCGATTTTTGCTCGCTCATAGGCATTCTCGTTTAGCGATAGCGATTAGTGGCTTTGCTTAGGCGCTAATCTTTGATCTAACTCATAAGGCGGGATTACCACACCTAAATCATCTAATACTGGGAATACGGCGACAAAGAGTTCGTCATCTTCCATGCCTGGCACCCATCTTTCGTGAAATTCGTCGAGTGGAATCGCTAACGTTTGACAATCACTCCATTCATCCACTGCCCAAGAATCAGCGGCTTCTTCGGTTGGCCACATTGGGATGCAATCTTCTTCTTCAGTGGTTAACATCACGCAACCGTCTTGGTCTTGTAATGTCCAAAGTATTTTGTGTTCTTTAACTTGTTCAACGAGGTAATCGTAACGGGCTTCTGGCGTCATTGCTGCTGTCTCAGCGAGGTTTTTAACAGTCTTGCTCATGAAAAATATCTCTTTTGCTTGGATAGGGCGAAGCCTGTTGTGTCTCTAATGTAAAAACCTAGGGCACAGCAAAATTCGCCAGTTGGCTAAATGGTAACATTAGAGCGGGATTAGAAAAAGAACAACAGCGCCAAGAGAGCGCTGTTGTGTTAGATCTTCGGCTTTTATTCTACCGAGCGGAAGTAGCGATAGATAAAGCCCGCCAAAATGGCGCCGACAATCGGTGCTACCCAGAACAACCAGAGTTGTGATACCGCCCAGTCACCGACAAACAGTGCAGGGCCTGTGCTACGCGCTGGGTTTACCGAAGTATTGGACACAGGAATACTAATAAGGTGAATTAAGGTTAAACCTAACCCTATGGCAATTGGGGCAAATCCCTTAGGAGCTCGCTCATCGGTGGCACCTAAAATAATAATCAAGAAGAACAGTGTCATAACGATTTCACAAATCATCACCGACAGCATGCTATAGCCACCCGGTGAGTGCTCACCAAAACCGTTAGAGGCAAATCCGCTAGCGAGTGAAAATCCCTCTTGTCCTGAAGCGATGAGATACAAGATGCCTGCGCCAACAATTCCACCCGCGACTTGGGCTACGATATAGGGCAATAATTCTGCTGCCGGAAAACGTCCCCCAGCCCAAAGGCCGAATGACACTGCAGGGTTGAGATGACAACCTGAAATATGGCCAATCGCAAAGGCCATAGTTAATACGGTTAATCCAAAAGCTAAAGCGACGCCGAGTAAGCCTATGCCTACTTCTGGAAATGCGGCGGCGAGTACAGCACTACCACACCCTCCAAGGACTAACCACAAGGTGCCGAGAAATTCTGCCGCCATTTTTTGTGACATGTTCATTGTTTGATTTCCTATTCTTTTAAAGACGCTTGTTTGTTAATCAGTGCGTCTTTATTCCTAATTTACCTGCCTATTAACGGATCTTGTCTGAGTGAGCAAAATCGCGCTGTAGACACGAGTTCCCTTAAAACCAGTTTCTTATTGGACGCCTATGAGGCTATTCCTAAGTGTTTGAGCTGTTTAGAGCAATATCCTGTATCCGTTTTTACTATAGTGAGACTTGATTAAGCTTCAGTGACGAAACTTTTTTACTCATGCTTCTGTCACTAAATGCTTCAGTAATTAAGAATAGATGGCTTTAAAATAGCTGCTGATTTTCTTGAGAAATTTAGGCAGGAAGAGGGGAAAAGATTAGTTTGTCTTTTAAAGACAACAAGAGCTTCATGTAGAAGCTCTTGTTTAGGTTATCGCTTTAGTATTTTGCGAAGGCCAATTACTTAGCGCTAAATCGTCCGCCGAGTACGGCTTCGCGGGAGGCGCCTGTTACTGCAGGGAGATTAGCGGGTAAACCTAAGTGATTGCGCATGGCGAGCCAGGCAAAGGCGATGCCTTCTGCCCACTTAGGATCTACGCCAAGGGCCGAGGTAGTATCCAGCTTATAACCTGGTAATAAGGCTGCAAGACGCTGCATCAGTTGACCATTAAATGCACCGCCGCCACAGACGAATAATTCCCCTTCATTGGATAGTTTAATAATGTCTTGGGCTATGCTGTGGCAGGTTAAATCCAATAAAGTTGATTGAATATCTTCTTCATCTAAATGATTAAAGGGCGATAATTGCTGCTCTAACCAAGCTTGGTTAAACAGTTCGCGACCAGTGCTTTTAGGGTAAGCAAGGGAAAAATACGGATGCGAAAGCAGCTGAGTTAATAAGCTTTGATCAGTTTTTCCGGATGCAGCCCATTCGCCATTTTTATCGAAGGGCTCACTTTTAACCTGTTGCATCCAGGCATCAATTAAGGTGTTACCTGGTCCTGTATCAAAGCCTAAGACTTCTTCGCTATTGCCCGGCAGATAGGTGATATTGGCAATACCACCAATATTGAGAATGACACGTTTTTTACCGACTTGGGCAAAGGTTTGCTGGTGGAATGCGGGTACTAAGGGCGCGCCTTGCCCACCAAGGGCAATATCTTTGCGACGAAAATCGGCAATGACATCTATGCCTGTTTCGGTCGCAATAGTATTAGGATCGCCAATTTGTAAGGTAAAACCCACTTCGAGGTTTGGCATATGGCGCACAGTTTGACCATGGCTACCAATGGCGATGATATCTTCTTTCGCAATAGTACATTTAGCCATCAGATTATTGACTGCTAAGGCAAACAGCTGACCCACATTTCGATCTAAACGGCCGAGGCGGTTAATTTCATCTGAGCTGGGTAAGCACAGGCGCTGTAGACCTTTGAGTAAATGGCTCGGAATAGCTTCGGTATGACTGGCGATAAGCTGCGGCTGCGCGCCTGAAAAGTCGACCAATACTGCATCGACACCGTCCATGCTGGTGCCTGACATAAGTCCAATATAATAAGCGTTTTTCATTGGGAGGAATCCATCCGTCGTTATTGCATTGCCAATTGCGTTTGCTTGTTTTGCGAAAGTGTAGTCATCAATTGCTTGCTAAGTGCATCGAATTGATTTTTTTCTTTTCTCGCAATTGATTCGGATTTCGGTAGCGTAATCGTTCTCGGGTTGCGGTGTACGCCATTGACGATAAATTCGTAATGTAAATGAGCCCCAGTGACACGGCCTGTTTTACCTAAAGTACCAATAATTTGTCCTTGCTTAACGTTGGCGCCTTTGCTGACATTACGTTTTGTGAGGTGTAGATATTTGGTGGTATAGGTATCGTTATGTTTGATAAACACATAGTTACCGTTGAATTGATTATAACCAGACTCAATAACGCGTCCACTACCCGCAGCTTTAATGGGCGTGCCAATGGCTGCGACATAGTCTACACCCCGATGGGCTTTGACTTGGCCCGTCACTGGGTGCAAACGTCTTGGGTTAAAGTTGGAGCTGACATACTTAAAATCGACCGGTGAGCGCAGGAAGGCTTTACGCATGCTAGTGCCATTTTCGGAATAATAGTTACCGTCGGTATAGCGAATGGCAGTATAGCGCTCATCTTGGTTAACAAATTCTGCAGCTAAGATATTGCCATTACGCAAAAATTCACCATCGGCATATTCTTGCTCGTAAATAATGGCGAAGCTGTCGCCTTCGCGTAAGTCTAAGGCAAAGTCGATATCCCAGCCGAATACGGTCGATAATTGTAATATCTGGTTAGCAGACATGCCTGCATCCACGGCGGCATTCCAGAAATTGCTCTTAATTTTGGCACTGGTGAAATGGTTGCGGATTTCCACATCCTTTTCGGAGATTTTTTCGTTGTATTGCTCTTGGCTTTTAGTGATGACTAGGGTTGAAATAGCATCGACTCGATAACGCACTTCAGTCAAATTACCGTTTGCATCCTTTGAAATCACAATTTCTTCGCCCGGCATTATCTTAAGCAAGTTTTGCTTGGCTAAAGGCAACTGGGTGATTTCATAAACGTCTTTGCTGGTTAAGCCAGCGCGATCAAATACCGCGGCTAAAGTATCACCATTTTTGACGTTAAAATGTTCGACATCTCTGTGAAGAGCGCTTTCGTGGGATCCTGCGGTTTGATTATTGGCTCCAGCTGCAGCGAGCGCATCGGGTGAGGATAACGGTTCAGCCGTTGTCGGAGCATTATCTGTTTGACCTTCTGGCAACTCAGGGCGTTCAGGCGAGCGAAAAGCTAAGGGCACATCATAACGGGTGTTGATTTGAGCTTGGTCATCAATGCTAGTGGTTTGTCTTGAAGCTTGCGCTTCTTCAGAAGGTAGAAGCATGGTTATCATTGTGATAACTGAAAGAATGCTAAGGAGAATTTGATGCTTTTTAGGCAACAATTTAAATAACGTTATAACCTTTCCCATTGACGCCGATACCAATAACCAGAGACTTAAATAATCCCGTTAGTGTACACACTTTCAATTGTGGTGGCTAACAAGTAACATAAGTCTCTTCATTTTATGATCATGGCCTTAGGAGTCCCTGCCGAGATGGCTGATTTAGACCAAGTATTAGCAGAAATTAGACGTGGTACCGATGAGATTTTACTCGAAGCGGATCTGCTGGAAAAACTCAAAGAAGGACGTCCACTCCGTATCAAGTTAGGCGCTGACCCTACCGCTCCGGATATCCATCTTGGACACACAGTAATCTTGAATAAATTAAGATTATTCCAAGAGTTAGGTCATGAAGTCATTTTTTTGATTGGTGACTTTACTGGTATGGTGGGGGACCCAAGTGGTAAAAATAGCACACGTCCGCCGCTCACCCGTGAACAAGTTTTAGCGAACGCAGAAACCTATAAAGAACAGGTTTACAAGATCCTCGATCCTGCTAAGACTCGTATCGAATTCAACTCAAGCTGGTTAGAGCCATTGGGCGCCGCTGGTATGATTCGTCTCGCGTCTAAGCAAACTGTGGCTCGTATGATGGAGCGTGATGACTTTAAGAAGCGTTATGCCTCGGGTCAGTCTATTGCGATTCATGAGTTTATGTATCCTTTACTTCAGGGCTATGACTCAGTTGCGCTACAGGCCGATGTTGAGCTGGGTGGTACAGATCAAAAGTTCAACCTGTTAATGGGCCGTGAACTGCAAAAAGCCGAAGGCCAAAAGCCACAAGCTGTGATCATGATGCCGCTGCTTGAAGGTTTAGATGGCGTGAAGAAAATGTCTAAATCGGCGCATAACTATATTGGCGTGAGCGAACCTGCCAACGAAATGTTTGGCAAGCTGATGTCAATTTCGGATGACTTGATGTGGCGCTACTTTGAACTACTGTCATTCCGCCCACTGGCTGAAATTGAACAGTTTAAGCAAGATGTGGCGAATGGGTCTAACCCACGTGACATTAAAATCGCCTTAGCTAAGGAAATTATCACACGTTTCCACGATGCAGCGTCTGCCGAAAGTGCGCATCAAGCCTTTGTCGATCGTTCTAAGGGCATGATCCCCGATGATATCGAAGAAATTGAGTTAGCTGCCGGTGAAGGTATTGCGATTGCCAATCTGTTGAAAGACGCAGACTTAGTGTCGTCGACTTCAGAGGCGATGCGGATGATCAAGCAAGGCGCGGTGAAGATGGACGGCGAAAAGCTAGAAGATAGCCGTATGACTTTGTTCACGGGTACTGTTGCTGTATTCCAAGTCGGTAAACGTAAGTTTGCCAAAGTGACTTTGGTATAGTGACGTTGGTTTAGTTAGGTTTACGCTACAGTAAGTTTAAACAAACAAAAAGAGCGCCTTAGGGCGCTCTTTGTTTTTGAATCTTTTCACAAAACAAGATTAAGGCGCTGTATTGGCCTCATGCTCGGCGATATTACATCTGTCGGTGCCAAAGTGTTGCCCACCACTGCATTTCCATGCCAATTGGGCCGAACTTACCTGCCAAAGTTTAGCGTTTTGTTTCAGTGAGATAATCAACAGCATCTGTGGATGCTGCTTGGAAAGTTCGCTCACTTGATAGGTCAAAATGCCATCTTTATTGGTTTGAGTTCGCACTAAAGTAAATTTGTTGCCTGCATATTGGCTGCTGATTTTATTGGGATCTTCCGACCAAGGCTGATGTTGTGCCTGAGCGGTACGTAGTTGTTGATTAAAATGGCTTACTGGCTGAACGGCGTAGGAAACGATAATGGGCTGTAAGGCCTGTGCTTTGGGGGCCAGTATTAAGCCATTAAGGGCGAGTAGGGCAATCAATCCAAAAAACTTCATACAAACCTCATTGAAACGAAACGGCTCAGTCAATTTTTCAAAGGTGAAATACGCAGTGGTATTGACTCATTGTTAGTTTCGACTCGTTTTTAGGGATCAAGTTTCAAAGACGGGTAAATTTTGTGACTACTGCATCGCTAATTGGTCTGACATGGTCTGGTAATCGATTAGGTCGACATGTTCCGTTACTCTGCGATTGAGCATGTCGATCTTAAGGCTTGTCACACCAGGTATCGCAACATCGATAATTTTCCCCGGTTTGCCAAATTGTTCACCTGGACCCTTGAAATGATAGTTACCTATCATCACTACTAAAGAGCCTGCGTTATACATATGTTCTATGTTGAAGTTGTACTCGAGCACGCCCTCGTGGGCGCGCTCAAGGAAGTCGATGATGAAGCGGCCGCCAGTGTATTTACGGTTGGCGGTTTTGTCGAAGAAGACGCTTTCGCGGTTATAGAATTTTCGCAGTGTCTTATAGTCGTGTTCAGTCAGCGCATTCATATATTTTACGGCTAACTGCTGTTCTTGTGGCATTTCACCTGAGTTGGCTTGCGCCGCTGCAGGATTGAGGGCTGGAACAAAAATGAGGCACAAAATAAAACACAATATTCGCAAACTATTCCCTCTTGGTCTTGAGATCAAAGGCCGGTAATGAAAGATGCCACTTGATGGCACTTAAGCGGATTAACAGGGCACTGGCCATCGCCAGAAACAGCGCCATTTTTTCGCCCATACCGTAGGCTAAGCTCACGGTATAGCCGATACCACCTATGATCGAAGCTGTGGCATAGACTTCTGTGCGTAAGACCATAGGAACTTGTCTACACAGTAAGTCTCGAATAATGCCTCCTCCCACGCCAGTGATCAAGCCCATTACGACGGCAATCATCCCACTCAAGCCCATATTGAGGGCCTTTTCAGCACCTATCACGGTAAAGAGGGCCAATCCAAAGGCATCTGCGACGGGTAAAATATACTCGGGTACCTTACGAGGGCGACGGACTAATAGCAAACAGACGAGCACGGTCGCGAGGATCACTATGATGTAATTCGGGTCGCGGATCCAGAACACTGGCGTTGCACCAATTAAGGCATCACGAATACTGCCACCACCGACAGCGGTAACCGAGGCGAGTACTATTACGCCAAAGGGGTCCATTCTATGGCGTCCAGCGGCAAGTGCGCCGGATAATGCAAATACAGCGGTACCCCATAAATCAAAAAAGTAGATCCACTGGCTCATTTACTCATCTCTTTGATATGAATATTTAATGCGTCCACAGAGATGCGGATTTCAATCACAGATAAAATCAGTGAATAGAGCAAGAGCAGTAGGCTAGCGCCAAAAATCACTGAGCCGGTTTTATTAAAGCCGATATAGATAAAAATCATACACAGTACGCATAGGGCAAAGCTTGACACACCTGCTTCCTGCATTCGACGAATGATGGTAATACGCTGGCTCAGGTTCTTAATTTGATCTTTATGTACGGGTTTTTCACCATTGCTTAAATTTCGGATTAATGCGGCTAAGGCAAAAAAACGATTGGTATAAGCTAATAGTAACAATGAGATAGCAGGAAATAACAACGCAGGTGTTGTTAATGAAACATGCATGTTTTCGAGCAAGATGGTCAGCCTTTAACTTCACGTTGAGATAATGCGGCATCATATCACAGGCTTTGTAACCAACGTAAACTTGCCCATAACAAGGGCAGTATAATGATAAAGCTAAACCAGATAGCACAGGCACGTGAGGTCAGCTTAATTGCAGGCGTGATGTCATTACTGGTTGGCTGCGGACCGTAGCACAATTTATCCACATTGATACGCACGCCAGCAAACTTCTGTGGTCCACCGAGCTCGATTCCCAAAATACTGGCCACGAGATTCACACTGAGAACATAACCTCGAATAGCGTGATGATTTTTAGGGGCTCTAAAAAGTTTTGCAAACGCCTTAGGCCCGCCTTGAATGGCGAGCGACAGGCTCCACAACCAAGCCGGAATCGCCAGCAAGATAATCGATACACCATTCACAGTACTGCAGAAATGTTGATACTTTGGTTGAATGGGCGGCCAGCTCAATTCGAGTTGTTTGAGCATGCGCACTGCTAGCACTAGCGGTGCTCCAGCAATAGCGAAAAAGAAAATGGTCGATGCTGTGCCGTAAATAGGCGCTGTGGCGAGTTTTTCTATGGTGGCTTTGGCTAGGCCGATTTCCGACAAACTATCGGTATCGCGCACCACCCAAGGCTGTAAAAGCTTTTTTGCGCTGGCATTGTCTCCACGTTTTAAGGCTTTAGCGATTTCATCGGCGACTTGGCTAAACCCTGCATCGGTTAAGCACAGATAAAGCACCAAAAATTCGAAAAACCATGGAAAGGCAGCCAGTTCGAGTAAAAAGGTGATAATGGCCCAAAATGGAAACAGTAACAGCATCATAGCTAAAAAGCCTGCTGTGGCTTGTTGGCTTGGAGATCGTTCAGGACGATTCACTTTGGCTGCGAGTTGCTTAGCTAAATGGCTAAACCAAATAAGCGGCTGCATTTCCCGTGCCAATGGCGCTAACCGCGCCAATAACAAAGCAAAAAAAAGTACCAAAAAGCCTTCAAACAAAGCGCCATCTATCTCGACAAGTTGTTGATAAAAAGAAGTGTGCATTCGGTACTTTCCACTTAAGTGATTATTTTACTGCGCTAGGATTCAGTTGCTCAAGCAGCAACATCACCATCAGAGCCGAGTGATAACCCGCTTTGACAATATAAGAGTCGAAATCCACTGGCGAGTCATTGTTGGCGTTATCCGATAAAGAGCGGATCACCACAAATGGCACTCCAAACTGATGACAAACTTGAGCGATTGCCGCGCCTTCCATCTCACAGGCGGCCATAGTCGGGAAGTTTTTGAGCATGGCTTGGGTGCGAACAGGATCGCAAATAAAGCTATCGCCAGTACAAATCAAACCTTCAATCGCTTTGACTTCACCCAGTTGAGCAATCGCTTTGTTGGCGGCTTCAACTAAATGTGCGGCAGGAATAAACGCAGCAGGTTGCTGTGCCATTTGGCCAATTTCATAACCAAAGGCGGTGACATCCACATCATGGTGACGCACTTCAGAAGAAATCACTATATCGCCAATGGCCAGCGAATCCACAAAACCACCGGCAGAACCAGTATTGATCACCGCATCCGGCGCATATTTTTCGATGAGTAGCGTGGTCGCAATACTTGCGGCGACTTTACCTATGCCTGAGCGAGTCACGACTACGTCTTTACCCGCGAGAGTACCAGCAATAAATTCAATACCAGCAATGGTTTGCGATGTCGCATTTGTCATGGCGGCGATCAGGTGAGCGACTTCTGGCTCCATTGCGCCAATAATTCCAATTTTCATGGGAGACCTTTTTGATTCAACACTTAAAGAGTGGGACACGGGAATGCTGGCTAATATACCACACAGTTTTATGCAGTCGTTATGGCGAGATTTGGATTGCTTGATAATCGCGGGGTAAAACGCGGGAGGGTTAACAGAAAAGTGCGCTCCTAAGATGCGCGCTTTATCTATCTATTTTATCCATCAACCGATTGCGATAAGCCGCAAGCAAATGGCTGAACTCGTTTGCACGAGTCCAGCCATTGGAGTGCTTGTTAAAATGACAAGGGTAAAATGTTTTTTACCGATAAAACAAACACGTTGGCGCTTAATCTATAGCGCTTAGTCTAAGTAGTTAAGAATACCTTGGGCGGCATCGCGACCTTCGGCAATGGCTGTCACGACTAAGTCAGAACCGCGCACCATATCACCACCGGCAAACACTTTCGGGTTTGTGGTTTGGAATGGGTTTTCATCTAACTTACTCGCTTTAACTCGGCCCCATTGATCGAGCTCGATACCGTGTTCGGCAAACCAAGGTGCTGGGCTAGGCTGGAAACCAAAGGCGATAATAATCGCATCGGCTTCGAGCAACTGTTCGCTACCTGCAATCGCTTCGGCCCGTTGACGACCGCTGGCATCGGCTTTGCCCATGGCTGTTTCGACGCATTCAATGCCAACTACTTTGCCATCTTGGGTTTTAATTGCCACAGGTTGACGGTTAAACAGGAAGTTAACTCCTTCCTCCCGCGCATTTTGCACTTCGCGACGTGAGCCCGGCATGTTGGCCTCGTCCCGGCGGTAAGCACAGACTACGCTGCTGGCACCTTGTCTGACGGCTGTGCGCACACAATCCATCGCAGTATCACCACCGCCTAATACCACCACACGTTTACCTTCAAGGTTCAGGTAGGGCGTTTCAGCATTCTGGGTGCCCATTAAATGATGGGTGTTACCAATCAAATAGGGCAGGGCTTGGTATACGCCTTGGGCATCTTCACCCTCAAGGCCCGCTTTCATCGCGGTATAAGTGCCCATACCGAGGAAGACGGCATCGTATTCTTCGAGCAGTTTAGTAAATGGGATGTCCTTACCGACAGTGACCCCGAGTTTGAACTCAATGCCCATGCCTTCTAATACACTGCGACGGGTCGCCATAACGGCTTTGTCGAGTTTAAAAGACGGAATACCGTAGGTGAGTAGACCACCAATTTGTGGATATTTATCAAAGACCACAGCTTTAACACCGTTGCGAGACAGAATATCCGCGCAGCCTAAACCTGCAGGACCCGCACCGACAATCGCCACTCGTTCAGGGCGTGGCGTGACCTTGCTCATATCGGGGCGCCAGCCTTGGGCGATCGCTGTGTCGGTAATGTATTTTTCGACATTACCGATAGTGACAGCGCCAAAGTCGTCGTTCAGAGTACAAGCACCTTCACAGAGTCTGTCCTGTGGACAAACACGGCCGCAGATTTCGGGCAGAGTGTTGGTCTCATGCACTAAATCTGCCGCTTCCATGATGCGGCCTTGTTCCGCTAGCTTGAGCCAGTTAGGAATATAATTGTGTAGCGGGCACTTCCACTCACAATAAGGATTGCCGCAATCTAAACAGCGGTCCGCTTGCTCAGCCACTTGAGGCTGGGCAAAGGGCTGATAAATCTCAATAAACTGAGTCGCACGTTTAGCTGCAGGGTGTTTAGCGGGGTCTTTACGACCCACTTCAATAAATTGAAAATCGTTACTCATGCGCCATTACCCCGCTTTTACAACTAATTCTGGGCTCGATTTCTCTAATTTGAGCAGATCGGCCACGGCAATATTTTTAGGTTTTACTAATACGAAGCAATCTAACCAGTTACCAAAATCACTTAAGATCATCTTGGCATGTTCGCTGCCCGTTTCGGCCACGTGGGCTTCAATCAGACCTTTTAAATGTTGTTGATGGATCGGTGATTCGAGTTTTTGAGTATCGACAAGCTCAGTATTCACACGGCGATTGAAGCGGCCGAATTGATCGAACACATAGGCAAAACCGCCTGTCATCCCAGCGCCGAAGTTCACCCCTGTTTTACCAAGGACAACCACAATGCCGCTGGTCATGTATTCGCAGCCGTTATCGCCAAGCCCTTCAACCACAGCAATCGCCCCAGAGTTACGGACTGCAAAACGCTCGCCTGCTTGACCTGCGGCGAAGAACTTGCCGCCCGTCGCGCCGTAAAGACACGTGTTACCGACAATGGCGCTGCGCTCACTTTGGAACGGGCTGCCAATAGGCGGGTATATGACAATCTGGCCGCCAGACATGCCTTTACCCACATAGTCGTTGGCATCGCCGCAGAGTTTTAACTCAAGGCCTGGGCTGTTCCACACGCCAAAGCTTTGGCCGGCACTGCCGTTAAAGCTCAGTTTGACCGGCGCTTTGGTGCCTTTGACGCCGAGTGTGCTCGCGATATAGCCTGACAACGTCGCGCCAACGGAACGGTCTGTGTTGTTGATGCTGTAAGCTGCATCGAAACTCTCGCCCTTATCGACGGCGCTTTGGCATTCGTTTAATAAATGCTGGTTAAGCAGCCCTAAATCCGCCGGTGGATTGGTTTCTTGCCAAGTGCGTGACGAGGTTGCTGGCACCTTGGGTTGATACAAAATCGGCGATAAGTCGAGCCCTTGTTGCTTCGCGGTTTGACCTTCGAGGGCATATAACCATTCGCTGTGGCCAACGAGGTCTTCAAACTTACTCACCCCTAAGGTCGCCATCCATTCACGAACTTCCTGTGCAACAAACTCAAAGTAAGTCATCACTCGCTCTGGCAGACCATGGTAATGGTTGTCGCGCAGGTTTTTATCTTGCGTTGCTACGCCAGTCGCACAGTTGTTCAAGTGGCAAATACGCAGGTATTTACAACCTAGGGCGATCATAGGCACAGTACCAAAACCAAAGCTTTCGGCGCCCAATAACGCGGCTTTAATCACATCGGTACCGGTTTTTAAGCCGCCATCGACCTGCAGGCGAATTTTATGGCGTAGACCATTTTCCACTAGCGATTGATGCACTTCGGCTAACCCTAGCTCCCATGGACTGCCCGCATATTTCACTGAGGTAATTGGGCTAGCACCTGTGCCGCCGTCATACCCTGAAATCGTGATCATGTCCGCATAGGCTTTGGCCACACCAGTGGCGATCGTGCCGACACCGGGTTCTGATACGAGTTTCACTGAAATCAGTGCTTTAGTGTTGATTTGCTTCAAATCGAAAATCAGCTGGGCTAAATCTTCGATAGAGTAAATATCGTGGTGCGGCGGCGGTGAAATCAAGGTCACACCAGGACGTGCATGACGCAGTCCGGCGATTTCAACACTGACTTTATGGCCGGGTAACTGGCCACCTTCACCGGGTTTTGCCCCTTGGGCGACTTTAATCTGCAACACATCGGCATTAACTAAATAATGCGCCGTGACGCCAAAGCGTGCCGAGGCAATCTGTTTAATTGCAGAGTTGCGTTCAGTATTAAAGCGGCGAGCATCCTCACCACCTTCACCTGAGTTCGAGCGGCCGCCTAAGCGGTTCATTGCAATAGCCAGCGCTTCATGGGCTTCGGGGCTCAAAGCACCGATACTCATGGCTGCGCTGTCAAAGCGTTGATACAAGCCCGCTGCGCCTTCGACGTTAGCGATATCAATCGATGTTTGTGCGCCCTTAATACCGATTAAGTCACGCAGTGTGGCCACGGGACGATTGTCGACGAGTTCGGCGAATTTTTTATAGCTCGCGAAGTCTTTGTCAATCAATGACGCTTGCAAGGTGTTGACCACATCAGGGTTGAAGCAGTGATACTCGCCGCCCTCAACGTATTTCAGCAGGCCACCTTGCGGTAATGGCACATGGGCACGGTAGGCGGCTTTGTGCAGAATCGCTTGGTCTTGGGCGATTTCAGCAAAGCCTGCGCCCTCAATGCGGCTAATTACGCCTTTAAAGCACAGTTCGATCACTTCGCTGGCAATGCCTATGGCTTCAAATTGTTGGCTGCAACGATAGGAGCCGACAGTGCTGATGCCCATTTTGGACATGATCTTACGCAAGCCTTTTTCGATGCCGTAGCGGAAGTTCAACATCAATGCCGTGGTATCGGTTAAGTCATGGCGTTTCGCCAGTTCGGAAATTGACTCATACACTAAATATGGATAAATCGCCGTGGCACCAAAGCCAAGTAATACGGCAAAGTGGTGCGGATCTCGCGCCGATGCGGTTTCAACTATGATATTGGTGTCGCAGCGCAGGCTCTTATTCACCAGCATTTGCTGCACAGAACCGACCGCCATGGCCGCGGGGATCACTTGCGCCGTTTTACCTATGGCTCTATCCGAAAGGATCAACAAAGTCGTGCCGCTGCGGGCCAAACGCTCGGCTTCGGCTGTGATGCGGCGAATGGCGCTTTCTAAGCCTTCCTGTGGTTCGTAATTTAAATCGACAATATTGGCGCGATAGTAAGTGCTATCTAATCCCAGTAACTGGTTAAAATCACTGAATAATAAAATAGGTGAATTGAACATCACCCGGTAAGCATGCCCAGTCGTTTCATTGAAGAGGTTCTGTTCACGGCCAATACAAGTGGTCAATGACATGACGTGCTTTTCACGTAATGGATCTATGGGGGGATTCGTTACTTGAGCAAATTTCTGCCTAAAATAGTCATACAGGGAACGTGACTTTTTCGACAAGACCGCCATAGGTGTGTCGTCGCCCATAGAACCTGTGGCTTCTTCACCTTGCTTCGCCAATACCCAAATAACTTGTTCTAATTCCTCACGGGTATAGCCAAATTGTTTTTGGTATTGCAACAATAGTTCAGGGCTTAACTCGCTGGCACCGTGCTGCTCAGAGGCTAAATCTTCCGCTGGCGTTAAAGTACGGCTGTTTTTCGCCATCCACTCTTTGTAAGGGTGGCGGCGTTTAAGATCGTTATCAATTTCAAAGGATTGGTACAGGCGGCCGTTCAAGGTATCTAATACCAGCAATTCGCCAGGCCCAACACGGCCTTTTTCAATCACTTCATCGGCGGCGTAATCCCAAATTCCGACTTCGGAAGCTAAGGTCAAAATACGATCTTTTGTGATCACATAACGTGATGGACGCAGACCATTACGGTCAACAGCGCAGGCGGCATGGCGACCGTTGGTCATCACAATACCTGCCGGACCATCCCAAGGCTCCATGTGCATAGAGTTAAAGTCGTAGAAGGCTTTTAATTCGTCATCCATTTCCGGATTACTTTGCCAAGCAGGCGGGATCAATAGACGCATGGCACGGTATAAGTCCATGCCACCAGATAACAGCATTTCCAGCATGTTATCTAAAGATGAAGAGTCTGAGCCTGTTTCATTCACAAAGGGAGCGGCCTGCTGCAAATCTGGCAGTAGCGGTGAATTAAACTTATAGGCACGGGCGCGGGCCCATTGACGGTTACCCGTAATCGTATTGATTTCGCCGTTATGGGCTAAATATCTAAACGGCTGAGCTAATGGCCATTTAGGAGAAGTATTCGTTGAGAAACGTTGATGGAATAGGCATATAGAGCTTTTTAAGCGAATGTCCGCGAGATCGGGATAAAACGCGGGCAAGTCTACAGGCATCATCAGACCTTTATAGACGATAACTTGGCCTGACAAACTCGCGACATAGAAGTCTTTGTCGTCGGTGATCTGCTGCTCTAGGCGGCGACGCGCCATATAAAGGCGACGTTCCAAGTCTTTTTCACGCCAGCCAATGGGGGCGTTGATCAGCACTTGATAGATTTGTGGCAGGCTAGCCTTGCCAATTTCACCTAACACATCGGGATTGACAGGCACCTTGCGCCAGCCTGCAATACTTAAGGTTTCACGCTCGAGTTCGCGCTCAAGAATAAACTTGGCTTGGTCAGCCAGTTCATCATCTTGACTTAAAAACAGCATACCTACGGCAAATTTTCTGCTCAAATGCCAATCATTTTCCGCGGCAATCGCTTCAAAAAATTGCACGGGTAATTGCATTAATAAACCACAGCCGTCGCCAGTGCGACCGTCGGAGGCAATGCCCCCTCGGTGCTTCATGCGATCTAGACCATGGATTGCCGTGCGCACTATACGGTGGCTGGCTTCGCCATCCATCTGTGCTATCAACCCAAAACCACAATTGTCCCGCTCAAAACTGGGATGATATAAGCTCATACAAAAACCTCCCTAGACCTCAACTGATTACTACTCGGGGAGAAAATGTAAAGACTTTCTATAGATATGCACCCGAACCACCCAAATTAGCCTGAGATTCAATAAAGGTCAAACCAAAAATTTGCATAAAACATGGGTATTAATTCATGTTTCATACACAAATCACAATTGCCTTACGTTAACGTCAACAGTAAAATGTGCCGTATAACATTATGAATAAAAAGAATTTTAAAAACTATCAAACTCAAAATTTACCAAGGTGTAACATGCTGATGGGATTGTTTTTGATTTAGAAATAGTGATTTTTATTGCAAACACAGTAAATAGATAAAAAATTAAAATTGTTGAATTGTTATTCATTTTTGATGTGAGCAAGATCTCAGCGGTAAGCTGGCTAATTTGAGGATGCGCACATTTATGATAATAACGGTATGAGTCAGGCGGGAATTTGATGTAGCGCCAAGAAAACTCTCGCTACCTTATTTACACTAAGCTTTTTCTTCTATTTGTTCACGTATTTTCTTTTCTATTTGTGATTTTATCTTGGTTATTCTCAATGAAGCGATATGAAATTTGGTGGGTGCTCTGATGGGGCTTGATGCATATGTGAACACCTTTGGTGCCGTTTGTAAGGCGCGATATGGCACCCGACTGCGAAAACTTACTATAGATGCCAAGTTTACTTGCCCTAACCGTGACGGCACTTTAGGGCGTGGAGGTTGTACTTTCTGTAATGTGGCGTCATTTAGCCATCAAACCGCCGATGTATTGAGTATTACTGAGCAACTCGAACAGGGTAAGAGCCGCTATCGTGAGGCGAAGCCTCAGGCACAAGCCGATAAATTTATTGCTTATTTTCAAGCCTACACTAGCACTTACGATGAATATCAAGTGTTAATGGCTAAGTACGATGAAGCGGTTAAAGATGGCGAGATAGTCGGTTTATGTGTTGGAACTCGCCCCGATTGTGTGCCGAATAATGTACTGGATTTACTGGCGCGCTATCAGGAAAATGGTGTCGATGTGTGGTTAGAGCTCGGGTTGCAAACAGCCAAAGATGAAACACTGCGTAGAATTAACCGTGGCCATGATTTCGCTTGTTATTGTGACACTGTGTCGAGGGCGAGAGCTCGCGGTCTTAAGGTGTGCACTCATCTCATTCTTGGCTTACCCGATGAAACCCATAGCGATTATATGGCGACTTTAGCTGCTGTATTGCAGCAGGGCGTTGATGGCTTGAAGCTACATCCTTTGCATATCGTCGAAGGTAGCACTATGGCTAAGTCGTGGCGAAGTGGGCGCTTACCTTTATTGAGTCTTGAGGATTATGCTCACAGTGTCGGCGAGATGATCCGCCATACTCCCGCGGAAGTGATTTTTCACCGTGTCACCGCTTATGCGAAAAAACCTATGCTATTAGCACCCGATTGGTGTGCCTATCGTTGGGATGGATTGGTGGCGATTGTGGATAATTTGCAGCTTTATGGTGGACAAGGGCACGCATTAGCGCAACGATAGAGGCAAGTTAGTGGGATAAATTTACTCCCTAAATGTTATGTCGTCGCTATTATTTCGTAAGCGTTTATTTACGACTATTAGTTTGTTTTTTGTTAATTTTAATCTGAATTAGACCATGAATATCGCTATAAGTTGCACTGACAATTTTAGTGGGTATCATGTGATAAATTCGTTTTAAGCATTGAACTACTTAAGGGAGGCCTTATGGCCACAGTTGAATTAGAAGCAATCCTAGATCTCAATACTCTCGAACAGTACTGCAGCGCCATTGGTGCCGGTACCTTACTCAAGAGTGTGGTGTTATTTGAGCAGCTAATGCCTGAATATGTTGGAAATCTAGTGAAGGCTAACGACGCAGCAGACAAAGATACCTTATGTTCAGAAGCACATAAATTTAAAGGTGCTGCAGGTTCTGTGGGGTTAAAACGTATTCAGCAAATCGCCCAATTATTACAGCATGGCGAAGAAGCAAGATGGGATGCTGAACATGGCTCTTGGGTTGCTGACATCGTTGAACACGCGAGTGCAGATTTACAACAGTTAAAGTTATTCCTCCAAGCCAAAGCATAAAATATTATTTGCTAAGGTACGTTAAGGCGCAGCAATAATGTCTATTGTTGCGCTCAATTGAGTGAATCTTGCATTGGTTTTACGATTAAGTTTGTTGTTTTCGACATTTTCTTGTTAGTGCTTTTCCCATCTTATTTTGTTACTCCCACTTAAGTTTTACGGCGAACCGATTGAATATCGATTCGGGTCACAATCCTGATATCTTATGCCGCGTTATTGCTCATCACTTATGCTAAAGTAGATTTAATTTCTTAATTCATAACCTTAATGGCAATCGAGAAAATGAAAAGTTTACCTAGCTTAAAAAACTTATTCTATTTGGTGAATCTCCATCAAGAGCAGAATTTTAACCGCGCCGCTAAGGTGTGTTTTGTCAGTCAATCAACGCTTTCAAGTGGGATCCAAAACCTAGAAGAGCAGTTAGGACATCAGTTGATTGAGCGAGACCATAAGTCATTTATGTTTACCGCCATTGGTGAAGAAGTGGTGCAGCGCGCCCGTAAAATTCTCACTGATGTGGATGATTTGGTGGAATTAGTGAAAAATCAAGGTGAGCCGATGACGGGGGATATTCGCTTAGGCTGTATTCCAACCATAGCGCCTTTCCTATTGAGTCGTGTGATCCGCCAGTGTCAGCAATCTTATCCGGCGATGAGTTTATTATTGAAGGAAGATACCACTGAGCGTTTGCTAGATGCTTTGGGTAAAGGAGAGCTGGACTTATTGATCCTAGCGCTACCCGTTGATACTAGCGGTTACCACAGCATGAAAGTGGGCATAGATCCTTTCAAAATGGTTGCCCACAAAGATTTAGCGGGTGGCATACATCAACCTATTGATTATCAAACTCTGCCGGACGAGAGCATTTTTCTTCTGCAAAGTGAGCATTGCATCACAGGCCATGCTATTACTGCATGTCAGCTAGGTGATAGTGCGAAAGTCAATCCGTTTGCCGCCACCAGTTTGCATACTTTAGTGCAGATGGTGAACAGTAAACTGGGCACCACGTTTCTTCCGCAAATGGCGATTGATGCGGGTATTTTGAATGACACAGATTTAGTGGTGATGACGCCACCGGGTGAGGCACCTTACCGTGATATCGGCCTGGTCTGGCGTCAAACCACCAGTCGGATCTTAACTTTCCGCACTTTAGGTTTAATGATCCAAAAATTATTAACTAAGGACGAGGAATAAACTGACTGTAACTGCAAAGCATTAATTCAAGCTAAAGCTTAAAGTCGATTACAAATCAGAGCGGGGAAACGCCAAACACTTCAATTGAGTGTTGTTTCCCTTTGAGTTTGACTGGGCCTAGATTTGATAGGTGATACTGAGTGTTGGGGTTATCTAAACGTCCCGCGAGTGCACCCGAAATCAACATGCGCTGTCCTAGTGGATTACATTGGTCTTGCAGTCTTGCTAAGGTATTGAGCACGTCACTAAAGAAACTAATTTCTTGTTTCTGTACACCAACAACTGCAGCGACGACTTGGCCACAATGGGCCGCCGCTTTAAATTTCGGCACAAAGCCATAATGCTCTTCAAAGTAGCGGCGTTGCCAGTTCAGTTGTTGGCTAAATTCAAAATAGATATTCATGCAGCGGTCGTGAACTATCCCTTCTTCTAATGGCCAGTGAAGCAGCACTGCATCTCCCATATAGCGGTAGATTTCAGCTTCGTTATTGGACACAGTATCTGAAAGTAAACTAAAGCTGTCTTGGATCAATCGACTAAAGCGGTAATCGCCAAGTGATTCGGCATGTGTGGTTGAGGCGACCATGTCTAAATAGAGGAATAAGCGCTGCTCATATCTTGGCTTATGGTATTTACCAAGGCCTATGTTGAGTAAAATACGCGGCCCGACTAATAATGCCATTTGTTCGACAAAAGCTAAGCTGACTCGTACGACGACCAAATATACGATCAATGCTTGGAATGAAGGACTATAGAGAATGTGCGCCGTCAGCATTTGTCTGAGGGTCGACATGTGATTTTCGATGGCCCACATATTTAAAAACTGAGTCATATAAGCTAACGTCGTAGCACCCAGTAATAAAAACAAGCCCTTAAAGATGACTGAAAACACATAGGGGAGACGATTGATTGCACTGAAATCGGCAATGACGTTCGACATCCAATGTAAGCTGCCGAAAATAATCCCCATGTAGATAGCAAGTGTTGCGAGATCAGCCGAACTTACCGCCCATTGGGGCAGCTCTGGTGATTGGGCATATCGAAAAAACACGAATGCAGCCATGGCAATCGCCCAAGCTAAAATCGCAAAAAGGAGTTTTTTCGCTTGTCTACGTGCTCTCACTGCTTGATTGGTATCCGAATACGGCTGTGATTTCAGGATGCCGTAGTTTATAGAAAAGAGTCACCTTAGTGCCAGTGAAATTTGTGATCTGGATCAATCCAAGTCCATATCGTTACTAAAAATTAACCAAATACCTTATTAAGTATTATAGCAGTGAAACTGGTCTTTAAATAAAAGCCCCTAGGGTTGGTCATTTTGAGGCTACCATCTTCGGCAATGCTTTGTGTTAACGCCTTACTATTCGCGGCCTTAGGTCGCAATTGCAGCACTTCTCCGTGGCGCGCTGTAAGCCTCTCTACTTTTCCGAGGGCGATAAGCTCCATGATCTCTTCCCAATCCTGTTGCAGTAATTGCAACTCGTGCGGATCCGGTTCCCACAATATTGGCGTACCTATACGGCGCTCACCCACAGGAATATGCCTCTCTCCTTCAACGGGTACCCAAAGTACTCGCTGTAACTTATGGCAGACTAAGCTGTTTTGCCAGGTTAATCCTTGGATATTCGATAGCGGCGCCACGCAGACATAAGTGGTCTCCAGCGGTCGCCCCTGTGTATCAATGGGGATAGTTTTAAGCTCGACCCCTAAATGCAGAAAATCTTGCTCAGGTTTAGAACCCGCCGTTGCGCCTAATTCCATTTCGATTAATTGACCGACCCAACCTTTATTGCGTTTAAGATCCTTGGGGACACGAATGCTTCTTTGGCTTGCTATCTGCGCCAAACTCACGCCCGCCATCATGTTGGCACGTTCGAGTAGTTCAGATAGATTCTCGGGGGGGATAATTCGATTCATGGCTGGATTTTACTTAAAAATAACTGCTTAGCAATGGTGGTTAAAAAATGAGCCCTACAGGGTGGATTAACTTGTACCGAATGTTTTTATTCTAAGTGACTGATTTTAAATTTTATATCCGTGTTAACCCCCGTTTTGCAAAAAAGTGTTCAAAGTTACTCTCTGCTTTCCCTTGCGTTCCCCACATACTTATCCACAGATATTATGGATAACTCAGTAAAGTGAGCCTCTTAACCTAATAAAAACCCTAAGTCAATGCGAATAAAGTGCATTTATTCTGGCTTTTGTGGACAGTTGTGGACACTATTTGTGTATAAAGTTGAGTTATATCGCGAGAATGATAGAAATACTTCTTGCTGGTCAAATAATGAGCTTTATTGGTTTTTCAGTCTAAAATAAATCGTGATAAAAATGCAAGGCTATGAATTTATTTGTTATTAAGTTTTAACTCTAATTTTTTAAAATGATGGTAAATAGATGTTTTTTGAACGTTATAACAAGTTCACCTGAGTTTCAAACAGAGATATCCACAGAAAATGTGGATATCCCCGGATTTCATCCCCTAGCGTTGTTGATAAATGTCTTTTAAGTCAGATGTTATCCAAAGCTTAGGATAAAATAGAGGTTTGCTGAGAGACTAGCTTTATGAAACAATCAGTTTATTAAAATTTAATGTGATTTGGAGTCCATGTGATTGATAGCGACGGCTTTCGCGCAAATGTGGGCATTATAATTTGTAATAGATATGGCCAAGTCATGTGGGCTAGACGTTTCGGTCAACACTCATGGCAATTTCCTCAAGGTGGCGTCGATGATGGCGAGACAGCAGAAGAGGCTATGTACCGTGAGTTGTATGAAGAAGTGGGCCTAAGACCTGAACACGTGCATATATTAACCTCGACACGTTCTTGGTTGCGCTATCGTTTGCCAAAGCGTTTAGTGAGGCAAGACAGTAAACCTGTGTGTATCGGGCAAAAACAAAAGTGGTTTCTGTTACAACTGAAAAGCCAAGATAGTGCGATTAATTTGAGTTCTTCTGGACATCCTGAATTTGACGATTGGCGCTGGGTAAGTTATTGGTATCCTGTGCGGCAAGTGGTGTCATTTAAGCGTGATGTTTATCGTAAGGTGATGAAAGAGTTTGCGGTAACGGCATTGTCATTCCAAACCCTAGAAATACCTAGGAAACGGGGAAGACAAAAAACAACGGGCTGATTTTCAAAAGAGGATTGAAAACAGTGTTAAATACGCTTAGGGATATTACTCAGGCTGTGGCATCAGCCCACAGTTTGGAAACCGCATTAGAAATCTTAGTTTCATCGACTAAAGCGGCGATGGAAACCCAATGTTGCTCCATCTATATCCTAGAAGAGCAAGAACTCGTGTTATCTGCAACCGATGGCCTTGAAAAAAGCGCCGTTGGTCGAGTACGTATGCCGCTGACTGAAGGTTTAGTTGGACTCGCTGCCCAGCGAGAAGAGGCCGTTAATTTAGCCGATGCTCGGCTTCATCCAAGGTTTAAGCTTTTTCCTGAAGTCGCCGAAGAAGAATACCGCGCTTTTTTAGCTGTACCTATTATCTATCAGAAGGCTGTGGTTGGGGTGATAGTGGTACAGCAGGCGAGTGCTCGCCAATTCAGTGAGGGCGAAGAAGCCTTCCTGATGACGCTCGCCGCCCAATTAGCGATGGCGGTGCGTGGCTTAAAACAAAAAGCACAAGTCAGCTCCCATCATCAACAAATTCTGTTTCAAGGTACTTCAGCATCAAACGGTATCGCCATTGCGTATGCCTTCGTACTTGGTGGGGAAATTCCCCTTGAACAGCCTGAGGTGCGTTCTGACGATATTGCCTATGAATCGAGCCGCTTAACCACGGCTATGGTGCGTTGTAAAGAAGCGATAGGTGCCTTATCTCAACGGTTTGATCGTGAGCAAGATGACGAAGTTGTCTCCATTTTCAATGCATTACAGTTACTGCTCGATGATGCTAGTTTAGGCGGCGAATATACCCGTGAAGTGCAATTAGGTTGGGCTGCTGAGTCGGCGGTGAGCCGAGTGTCTCTACGTTATATTCAACAGTTTTTAGCAATGGAAGACCCTTACCTTAAGGAGCGGGCTAGCGATATTCGCGACTTAGGTCAAAAAGTATTGCGCCAACTTATTGAGCCAGAACGTCTAGAGCTTGAGCCCGATAAACCTGTAATCCTCATTACCCGTGAAGCCGATGCGACTATGTTGGCTGAGTTCCCAAGGCAAAAGCTTGCGGGTATTGTCACTGAGCTTGGTGGCGTAAACTCCCATGCCGCCATTTTAGCCCGTGCCTTAGGTGTGCCTGCTATTACAGGTGTAGAGCAACTGTTATCCGCCAATATTGACCAAAAACTTTTGGTCGTAAACGCAAGCCGTGGTCAGTTATTGGTGTCGCCATCACCTGCTATTGTCGGTGAGTATCGTAGCCTGATTTCGGCACAAAAAGCCTTGCAACGCCAGTATGCCCAAGAATTAGCGCTGCCTTCTGTAACCTTAGATGGTTCACGTATTCGCTTGTATCTCAATGCGGGATTACTCAGTGGTGTGGCTTCTGAAATTGCAGAGGGCGCCGACGGTATTGGGCTTTATCGCACTGAAATTCCTTTTATGTTGCAACAGCGCTTCCCGAGTGAATCTGAGCAAGTCAAAGTCTATCAACAGGTCTTATCGGCCGCGTCCGGTCGACCTGTGGTGATGCGTACTTTAGATGTGGGAGGCGATAAACCTTTACCGTATTTCCCGATTAAAGAAGACAATCCTTTCCTAGGATGGCGCGGGATTCGCTTGTCTCTGGATCATCCTGAGCTGTTTTTGGTGCAGTTACGGGCCATGCTACAGGCTGGGGGAGACGGTAAACAGTTAAGTATTTTGCTGCCTATGGTCAGCAACTTAGATGAAATCGATCAATCCTTAGAATATTTGCAACAAGCCTATGTTGAATTAAAAAACGATGTTAACAGCGACATAGTGATGCCACGAATAGGCATTATGCTCGAAGTGCCTGCCATGTTATATCAGTTGGATGATGTGGCAAAACGAGTGGATTTTGTCTCTGTTGGTAGTAATGATTTAACCCAATATTTGCTGGCTGTTGACCGTAATAACCCGCGGGTGAGCTCGTTATTTGACAGTTATCATCCTGGAATATTGCGGGCTTTGCATCAGGCGCACCTCGATTGTCGATACCATAAACTCGATATTAGTATCTGTGGAGAGCTCGCGGGCGAACCTATGGGAGCCATTTTGCTGGTGGCTATGGGATACGATCAGTTGAGTATGAATCAGGGCAGTTTAGCGCGGATCAATTATCTATTGCGACGTGTTGCGCGGGCCGATTTAGATCAATTACTTGCTAAAGCGCTGAGCCTATCAAACGGCTTCCAAGTGCGTGAGCTGGTTAAAGAATATTTGACCCAGCAGGGTCTCGCAACAATTCTTAATTAACTAATGCTGTGTTTTGCTTTAAGCTAAGGCCCTCAATTTATCACGCTGTAGGTACTCGTGTGGATAGTTTGTTGTTGGTGTTCTTTATTTGCTTGGCTTTAGGCGCATTTGTCGGCTTTATGGCTGGATTATTAGGTATCGGTGGCGGCTTGATTGTAGTGCCGGCACTGCTTTATATTTTGCCATCGGTCGGTATTAGCTCTACTCAGCTCCCCCATATTGCAATTGCCACTTCGCTAGCAGCCATTATTCTCACCTCTATTTCGTCGGCACGTGCCCACCATAAGCGTGGCAATGTGCCTTGGAATTTATTCAAATCAATGTTACCGGGCCTGATTATAGGCGCGCTGGCTTCAGGTTTTATTGCTGAGCGTATTCCCGCTGATAAGTTACAACAAGGTTTTGCCATCTTTGTGATTTTAATGACAATTCAAATGGCTTATCCCGTTAAGACCGAATCAAATCGTCAATTACCTAATTCAGTAGTGCTTTTTGTCGTATCGGCTTTTGTTGCAGTTTTGGCAGGTTTGACCGGGATAGGTGGCGGTATATTGATAGTGCCATTTTTGACTTTTTATGGTTTACAGATGCGTCAAGCCGTGGGCTTTTCTGCGGCGATGGGCTTCTTAATCTCTCTTTCTGGCAGTTTCGGCTATATTATTGCAGGAATGAATGCCCCTGAGTTGCCCTATGGTACCTTAGGCTATATCTATTTACCTGCATTGTTTGGTTTAGTAATCACTTCTGTCTTGATGGCGCCTGTGGGGGTAAAAGCGGCGAGCACTTGGCCAACACCTGTACTTAAAAAGATATTTGCATTGTTACTTCTATGTGTCGGCCTTAAGTTAATTCTGACCTAGTTTTTATGTTTATCTTTGTTTTAGGCTGCTAATGGATGTGTTATGGCGTTGAGTTTCCCCAATATCGATCCCGTGATCGTTTCATTTGGACCGTTTAATCTTTTTGGACAAACCTTTGAACCGGCACTGCGTTGGTATGGTTTTACCTATTTAGTCGGATTTGTTGCGGCCATGTGGTTGTTGAACCGCCAAGCCGACCGTTCAAAAGGGATATGGACGCGGGAGCAAGTTTCAGATTTACTCTTTTATGGTTTTCTTGGGGTGATTTTAGGTGGTCGTATCGGTTACGTGCTTTTTTATCATTTCGATTATTTCCTCGCCAGTCCCCTCTATTTATTTAAAATCTCGGAAGGTGGCATGTCCTTCCACGGCGGTTTGATGGGCGTGATTACGGCGATGCTTTATATCGCGTGGAAACAAAAACGTACTTTTTTTGCTGTCGCCGATATGGTGGCACCTGTTGTGCCTATTGGTTTAGGCGCTGGTCGTATTGGTAACTTTATTAACGGCGAGCTTTGGGGACGAACCACTGATGTGCCTTGGGCTATGGTGTTTCCAACCGGTGGGCCTGACCCACGTCATCCATCCCAGTTGTATCAGTTCGCCCTTGAAGGCGTAGCATTATTCCTATTACTTTACTGGTTTAGCAAACGTACCGATACAGTCGGTGCGGTCTCTGGTATGTTCTTAGTCGGTTACGGTATGTTCCGTATTATGGTTGAAACTGTGAGGCAACCCGACACACAGTTGGGACTCTACTGGGGATTTATGACTATGGGGCAGATACTCTCTGTGCCTATGGTGTTAATCGGTTTGTACTTGATTTTTCGTAAGCAAGGTAAGCAGCAATGAAACAGTATTTAGACTTAATGAAGCACATATTAGCCGAAGGCGTGGATAAATCGGATCGCACAGGTACTGGGACTCGCTCGGTATTTGGCTATCAAATGCGCTTCGATTTGAGCAAAGGTTTTCCTTTGGTGAGCACCAAAAAATGCCATATGCGCTCTATCATCCATGAATTGCTGTGGTTTCTGAAGGGTGAAACTAACGTTGGCTATTTACGCGAAAACAAGGTCAGCATTTGGGATGAATGGGCCGATGATAATGGCGATTTGGGCCCAGTTTATGGTGCCCAGTGGCGCAGTTGGCCAACCCAGAGTGGTGATGCTATCGATCAGATTTCGCAAGTTATCGCCCAGATAAAATCTCAGCCAGATTCTCGCCGTCTTATCGTTTCTGCGTGGAACGTGGGCGAACTGGATAAAATGGCTTTGGCACCGTGCCACGCGTTTTTTCAGTTCTATGTAGCCGATGGTAAATTATCTTGTCAGCTGTATCAGCGTAGTTGTGATGTGTTTCTTGGTTTGCCATTTAATATTGCCAGTTATGCTTTGTTAACTATGATGGTCGCCCAGCAATGTGACTTGGCCTTAGGTGATTTTGTGTGGACGGGTGGCGATACCCATTTATATTCTAATCATATGGAACAGACGGCACTGCAGTTAAGTCGTGATCCAAAACCGCTGCCGACTATGACTATTGTACGCAGACCTGAGTCGATTTTTGACTATCAATTCGATGATTTTGAATTAACAAACTACGCTCCACACCCTCATATTAAAGCCCCTGTTGCTGTGTGAAGTATGTTTTTTAGTCTAACACTTCGGGATAACCGAGGTGTTAGGTAGAAACTTACGATTATATTTGTTATTACAATTCGTCTACACTCAATTCATTATGATTTTTAGGAGTGCAAGATGGAAAAAGCAATTAGAAATTTTCTGAGCCAAGAGTCGGCTGGCGGTATCCTGTTATTGGTTGCTGTTGCCTTAGCCATGCTGATGGCCAATTCCCCCTTATCTGGACTTTATCAAGGCTTTTTAGGCACTGACGTTCAAGTCAAAATTGGCGAGCTCAACATACACAAGCCACTTATCCTGTGGATAAACGATGGCTTGATGGCCATATTCTTTTTGCTGATTGGTTTAGAAGTGAAACGTGAGTTACTTGAAGGCGCCTTATCAAGTGTCGCTCAAGCTTCCCTGCCTACCTTTGCAGCCATTGGCGGCATGTTAGTCCCTGCTGGTGTGTACTTACTGTTTAACTACGGTGATCCTGTCACACAAGCGGGCTGGGCGATTCCTGCCGCGACCGATATTGCCTTTGCCTTAGGTATTATGGCGCTGCTCGGAAGCCGCGTTCCTGTTTCACTGAAAGTCTTCTTACTTGCTTTAGCTATCATCGATGACTTAGGCGTCATAGTGATTATCGCGCTGTTTTACAGTACTGACTTATCAACCATCAGTTTAGTGATTGCCAGTTTAGCGATTGCGGGCCTGGTCGGGTTAAACCGCAAAGGGGTTACTTCACTTTTACCCTATGGCATCTTAGGGTTAATTCTTTGGGTTGCCGTACTTAAGTCTGGAGTGCATGCGACTCTGGCTGGCGTCATCATTGCTTTTTGTATTCCATTGCGGGCAAAGGATGGCAGTTCACCCTCAGAAGGCTTAGAGCATAGTTTGCATCCTTGGAGTACTTTCCTCATTTTGCCAGTGTTTGCTTTTGCCAATGCGGGCGTTTATGTCGGCAATATGAATTTGGAGACGTTAATTTCTCCTGTTCCTGTTGGTATTGCATTGGGCCTGATGTTAGGTAAGCCAATCGGTGTAATGTTATTTAGCTTTATTGCGGTGAAACTAAAATTAGCTCAATTGCCCGATGGCGTAGGTTGGAAGCAAATTGCCCCCGTCGCGGCCATGTGCGGTATTGGTTTTACTATGTCTATGTTTATTGCGTCGTTAGCCTTTGAACATGCAGACCCTATGTACGGTGACTTAGCACGCCTAGGGACCTTAATCGGTTCGATTATGGCAGCGTTAGTCGGGTATTTCTGGTTATCAAAAGTGTTACCTAATAAAGGAGTATAACTATGATAAAGTTGAAATTAATGGGAATAGCAACGCTCTTATGTTTATCGACATCCGCGACGGCATCGCAAATTTCGGCCTGTAATCAGGATGCAAACTCGCAGACTTGCCAAAGCTATCTTGAAGGGATAGTGGATGGCGCTTTGATGTTTAAATCTGATTCCTTAGGGGCGAGATTAGAAACTAATGGTTATGAATCGAGGGCACTTAAGTATCGCGGTGGTAAACGTTTCCAAGAAGCGAATCGAACCTATTGCGCCGAACGTATTCCAGAACGTAACGTTTTAGTTTCAGGAGTCACTGAAGCGGTAAGTCTGGGGAATGCTGCCGATTTGGAGCAGTTACAAGGCATAGTTACTAACTTACTCGACTGCCAGCGTTTAAAGTAACTTGACTGGGAATCATCAGGTTTTTAATCATCTGATTTTAAACTAATCGAGTTTAAAATAACACAGTAACCCCTCAGCGCTTTGGCGTTTGAGGGAGCATTAACAGCGGGTTAGCATGCTGCACTTGAATTATAACCACTTGTATTATTTTTGGATGATTAAGAAAAAGGGCTCAGTCGCGAAGGCGGCCGAAGCCCTATGTTTGACGCCGCAAACGATAACGGGGCAAATTCGTGCCTTAGAAGATAGGTTAAACGGCAGTCTGTTCAAGCGAGTCGGGCGGACATTGGAGGCGACAGAATTAGGTGAATTGGTTTTTCGCTACGCCGATAAGATGTTTAGCCTTAGCTATGAAATGCTCGATTTACTTAACTATCAAAAAGCGGATGCCATGTTATTCGAGGTGGGTATTGCCGATGCCTTATCTAAAGCTTTAGTCAGCCGAGTTTTATTATCCGTAGTGCCTAATGACAATTCTATGCACTTAGCCTGCTATGAGGCGACTCACGAGAGCCTAATGGCGCGTTTACGTGAGCATAAACTGGATATGATCCTTTCGGATTGTGCAGGTGAGTCACTGAAATACCCTGAAATTTTATCTAAAAAATTAGGCGAGTGTGGCGTGAGTTTTTTCTCCGCTGAGACTTATAGCGCTGATTTTCCTGCCTGTTTAGAACAAGGCCAGCTATTAATCCCCGGCCGTAGAACTTCACTCGGACAACAGCTATATCGCTGGTTTGACGAGCAAAATCTTAAAGTCAGTATTTTGGGCGAGTTCGATGATGCGGCCATGATGAAAGCCTTTGGTTACCTTAAACGAGGTATTTTTGTCACTCCGTCGATTTATCGCCAAGAAGTGATTTCCCATGGTATGAATTTGCTCGGTGAAACCACCGATGTGAAAGAGGAATACCATGTGATGTTTGCCGAACGTATGATCCAACATCCTGCGGTAAAGCGATTATTGGATACAGATTTTAGCGATCTCTTTGAGGGGCTCGATACGCAAGTACAACAATGCTAATTTTGTAAGTCAATATGAAGGGTTAATCGACACTTTAGTCAGTGAACTGATAGACTAATGCCAAATCTGTGTTGGGAGAAATACCTTGGAATTAATGAACATCGCAAGGGTTCGCTGGGCATGTCGCCGTGGGATGCTGGAATTAGACGTCTTGCTTCAACCTTTTGTTGAAAACTTCTATCAAGAAATGTCCGATGAAGATAAAACCGTGTTTATCCGTTTGTTGGAATGTGAAGATCCAGAATTGTTTGCTTGGTTTATGGGCCATGAAGTGTGCCCTGATATTGAACTGGCTCGTATGATAGTGAAAGTCCGTGGAAGACCGGCACCATAGTTTCAGTGTAAAAGCCTCTTTCGACCAACGACTCTCGTTGGTCGTTTTTATTGGTGTCTGTTCTAGCTCATTTCTGCTTTGGCCCCAAAGCGACATTATCGCCTTATCTCTGCTTAAATATTTGTTTATCGTACTTGTTAGTATTTTTTTGCTGTCGCAGTTGTGGCGACTGCAGCATTGGCGTTTAGATTTTGTGCTGAGTGATAAAGGCGAGGGACGTTTGTCAACGGGGGAGCACTTTCAGGTACTAAAACGCACTTGGGTCACGCCCTTTGTTTGCTTGATTTATATCGAAGTGGATACTCAGCTGCGGCTCTTGCTGGTTTGGGCTGATATGTTAAATGATACTGACTATCGACATTTATGTCGGCTGTTGCTGCGGGCTAAAATGCAACAGACTAAACCTCATTCTGAGATTTAGTCTGTTTATGATGAAGTCACCTATGCGGTTACTTTTCTGGTAGTAAAATAGTCGGGCGAGGCGCGTCTAATTTCTCTGGATGATCGATATTAAAATGCAGTCCACGGCTTTCTTTACGCTCCATGGCACAGCGAATAATTAATTCGGCCACTTGCACTAAGTTACGTAATTCGAGCAAGTTATTGCTAACCCTGAAGTTACTGTAATATTCCTGAATTTCTTGCTGTAACATCAGGCAGCGGCGCAGTGCTCGCTCCAGACGTTTATCAGAGCGTACAATTCCAACGTAGTCCCACATGAATAACCGCAGTTCGTGCCAGTTATGGGCGATGACCACTTCCTCATCCGAGTTCGACACTTTACTTTCATCCCATGCTGGAATTTGTCCCGGGATTTGAATTTTATGCAGTTGGCTTTCTATGTCCTGTGACGCCGCACGGGCAAACACTAAACATTCGAGTAACGAGTTACTCGCCAGACGATTGGCACCATGTAAGCCCGTATAGGCGACTTCACCAATAGCATAGAGACCATTGAGATCCGTCTGACCGTGCATATCTGTCATTACTCCACCGCAGGTATAGTGAGCAGCAGGCACGACAGGAATCGCATCTTTAGTGATATCGATTCCCAGCTCTAAGCAACGGCTATAGATGGTCGGGAAATGCTTCATCACAAAGTCAGCATCTTTATGGCTGATATCCAGATACACACAGTCGGCACCCAGACGTTTCATCTCATAGTCGATGGCGCGGGCAACGATATCACGGGGAGCTAATTCGGCACGTTCATCAAAGTCCGGCATAAAACGGCTGCCATCTGGACGACGCAGATAAGCCCCTTCACCACGCAGGGCTTCGGTGAGTAAGAAGTTGCGCGCATCTGCGTGGTACAAGCACGTCGGATGGAATTGGTTGAACTCCATATTCGCCACGCGGCAACCTGCACGCCATGCCATGGCAATACCATCGCCGCTGGCGACATCAGGGTTTGAGGTATATTGATAAACCTTAGAGCTACCACCAGTCGCTAACGCGACAAACTTAGCCTTAACGGTTTCGACGTGTTCTTCATTGCGATTCCAGACATAAGCGCCTAACACACGATTACCTGGGCGATTTAATTTACGGGTGGTGATGAGGTCGATGGCGTTATAGCGTTCTAAAACTTGAATATTGGGGTGGGCGAGTGCGCGTTCTTGCAGTGTGGTTTGCACTTCTTTGCCTGTGGCATCGGCAGCATGCAGAATACGTCTGTGGCTATGGCCGCCTTCACGGGTTAAATGGTAAGGTGCATCTTTTGCGTTCCCGTCTGTGGTTTCTTCTTTATCGAAGGCGACGCCACATTCGATAAGCCATTGCATCGCACTCTTGGCATTTTCAGCCGTGAAAGTGACAACGTCTTTGTCACATAAACCCGCCCCTGCGATTAAGGTGTCTGCAACATGGGATTCGATAGTGTCACTTTCGTCGAAGACGGAGGCGATACCGCCTTGGGCGTAGTAAGTCGACCCTTCCGAGAGTGGGCCTTTTGAAAGCAGAATTACTTTTGCTTTTTCAGCAAGATGCAAAGCTAGTGTCAGACCTGCGGCACCGCTACCTATGACTAATATGTCAGATTGGTGTTCAACTACTTGTTTCATCGGGTATCATGATGTGACTGAAGAGTGCCAACTATGGTAAACCAACTCACCGATTATGGGTACTTTCCTTTTTACCTTACTTTTTTTGTATAATTTTTAGAACTTTTTCAAAGCCCGCGAGTCTACATAAGTGAATATGATTCGAGCGACTGAGAAATCAGCATTTTAGATTTAGGAGAAGTCGGCTCGGATGAGTGGACAATTAAGTGATCAACAATTAGTTGAGCGCGTACAACAAGGTGATAAAAACGCTTTTAACCTGTTAGTGCTTAAATATCAAAGTAAAGTCATTAGCTTGATATCCCGTTATGTACGGAACCAAGCGGACGTTGCTGATGTCGCACAGGAAGCGTTTATCAAAGCTTACAGAGCTTTGCCAAACTTTCGCGGTGAAAGTGCATTTTATACTTGGTTGTACCGCATCGCAGTAAACACTGCGAAGAATTATCTCGTATCACAGGGGCGTAGAACGCCTGCGAATGATGTTGATGCAGAAGATGCCGAATATTACGAAGGTAGTGACGCGCTGAAGGAGTTTGCCTCCCCAGAACGGCTAATGTTATCGGATGAAATCAAAAAAGTGATTTTCGATACATTAGAGACCTTGCCTGAAGAATTACGAATGGCCATCTCATTGCGTGAACTCGATGGTATGAGTTACGAAGATATTGCCATAGTCATGGATTGTCCTGTCGGGACCGTAAGATCACGTATCTTCCGAGCACGAGAAGCAATCGATAAAAAGCTCCAGCCTTTGCTGGAAGCCTAAATTCTTATTTTAAGAAACCCTTATATTTAGACAGGTGAAAAATGGATAAATTAGGTCAAGAATGGGTATCTGCCGCAGTCGATGGAGAGACTGATGCGCAGACCATGGCAGAGTTATCTGCTGATACACATTCACATGATAAATGGCATAACTATCATATGATAGGCGATGCCATGCGTGGCGAGTTGCCGCAGAATATTGTGTTAGATCTCTCTGCTAGCATTGCTGCCGCCATTGAACTTGAGCCAGCGATAGTTGCGCCTAAGCATCATGCGTCTAACGTTGCTGCACCTGTAACGCCACAAATTGCCGCCAATTCGGAGCAAAGCCGCGTCATACCTTTATTTAAGCAATTTGGTCAATATGCCATTGCTGCGACGGTTGCTATGTTTGCGATTGTGGGTGTGCAGAATTACAATCAAACCGCCGATGATGCCGCGTCACCATCGCCCGTGTTAATTACAAGGCCGCTTATTGGTAGCGCATCACCTGTGAGCCTACAAACCGGTCCTGTACAACAGAATCAAGGCTATACCAATGATCAGGTGAATGAGCAACGTCGCCGAATTAATACTTATATCCAAGATCATATGTTGCAACAACGATTGAATACTGGTGCGGTTGTAGAGGACAATACCGAGGTCGTACCCGTTCCGGTCAATCAATAACGAGGAGTTAGCTTGCGTCTAATCCTGTTGGCTTTATTAGCCTTGGTCTTTCCTGCAACCGCGCAGGAGGACATGCCTGCCAAAGCTTGGCTCGAGAAAATGAGTCAGGCTTTACGAGAGAAAGAGTTTAAAGCATCGATTATTCAACTTCAGGCCGATCATATTCGGCCTTTGGTTTACCTGCACGGTAAGGTGAATAATCAAGAAGTTGCCTTTCTAGAATACCTTAACGGTCCACCCAAAAATGCAGTGCGTGTCGGTAATCGTGTCACCTTTATTGAGCACGATGAGCCTGCGTATAGTATCGTTTCTAATCATATTCAAGGTGTCTGGCCCGCTGCTTTCTCTGCCAATATGGCGGACTTAGAAGTGGGTTATCAGTTTGTACTCGGTGGCCGTACCCGTATCGCTGGGCGTCCGGGGCAGATGATCCGCCTGTTGCCTAATGATGAATTCCGTTATGGCTTTCAAATTTGGCTTGATATGGAAACCTATCTACCGCTGAGATACGACATGCTGACTCAAGATAAGCAATTACTTGAGCAGATCATGGTGATTGAACTCATTGAATTCAGCGAGCCGCCAGCCATTTTGCAAGAGGCCTATAAGCAAGAGTGGCCGGCAGTTATCGATCAAGCCGAGCGCCAAGACGGTCAAAACTGGCAATTTGCTTGGTTACCCGCAGGTTTTACTGTGGTAGTGCGCGACCACCATAGATTAATTGGCAGTCACGAAGCGGTGGAATACATAGCACTGACCGATGGACTGGCAAATATTTCTGTTTATGTGGCGCGTGCGGGCACGAGTCCATTGCCTGAAGAATTAATTACCCGTAATGGCTTGTCGTTAGTCTCAGAAAAAGTCGGTAATGCCGAAGTGGTTGCTGTGGGTAAAGTGCCGACAGAAACTCTAACGCGCATTGCTAAAAGTCTGACGCTAGAATAGGACGCCGATTATGATGGAAGAAATTGCCAGAGTCGTCTCCAGTGATAGTCAAGGCTGGTTGACGGTTGAAGTGGAACTTAAGAGTACCTGCAAGAGCTGCAGTAACAGTGAGTCTTGCGGGACCTCTGCAGTCGCTCAGGCTTTTTCCTCGAAAACCCAGCAATTTTCTATTCAGAGTGACCGCCGCTGCGAGGCTGGTGAATTACTCAAATTAGGCCTTCCCGAGAGCGTGATCCTCAAAGCCGCGGCATTAATCTATTTAATGCCGCTGTTTGGCCTGTTTGTCGGCGCAGCATTAGGACAATTTTTAGGCCAGTTGCTTGAGTTTAATCCTAACCTAGGTGCCATGGGCTTTGCGGCCGTTGGTGCCTTGATTGCGTGGTCTTTTGGTAAGCAACAGGCTAAACGTTTAGAAGTTGATGCTCAGCCTGTGATTTTGGCCTATTTAGGTAGGAGCATCAATTTAAACGAATTAGCTCAATAATTTCAATGTTTTATTTTTTATCAAATAGCAGCTAACTGCGGTTTTGGGCGTTGTTTTATCGGCCTGTCTTAAGTAGGAGTGAATGTGATTGGTATTGAAACCGCAATCAGGTACAATTTCGCTCCTTTAAACCGTATCCATTTTCAGTATTAGTCATTGCAGCATAATGAAACAAATTAGAAACTTCTCAATTATTGCCCATATCGACCATGGTAAATCGACGCTATCAGATCGTCTTATTCAGGTTTGTGGCGGTTTAACCGACCGTGAAATGGATTCTCAAGTTTTAGATTCTATGGATCTAGAACGTGAGCGTGGTATTACGATTAAGGCACAAAGTGTCACTTTGGATTATAAAGCCAAAGATGGCCTTGTCTATCAACTCAACTTTATTGATACCCCAGGTCACGTTGACTTCTCCTACGAGGTCTCGCGCTCATTAGCTGCCTGTGAAGGTGCTTTGCTGGTGGTTGATGCGGGTCAGGGCGTTGAAGCTCAGACACTGGCAAACTGTTATACCGCGCTGGATATGAATCTAGATGTGGTACCCATTTTAAACAAGATTGACTTACCACAAGCCGATCCAGAACGTGTTGCTGCCGAGATTGAAGATATCGTCGGTATTGATGCGATGGATGCTGTGCGTTGTTCGGCTAAAACCGGTGTCGGTGTCGATGAGGTTTTAGAAGTCATTGTTGCCAAAATTCCACCGCCAGAAGGCGATCCTGACGCACCATTGCAAGCCTTGATCATCGATTCTTGGTTTGATAATTACTTAGGCGTAGTGTCGTTAGTGCGAATTAAACACGGTAGCCTGAAAAAAGGTGACAAGTTTAAGGTAATGTCTACAGGGCAAAACCACACTGCGGATCGCGTGGGTATTTTCACGCCAAAACAAACTGACAAAACCGAACTTAAAACCGGTGAAGTCGGCTTTGTGATTGCGGGTCTGAAGGAAATTCACGGCGCGCCCGTGGGCGATACGTTAACTTTAGCCAAAAATGGTGCTGAAAAGCCGTTACCTGGTTTTAAGAAAGTGAAGCCACAGGTATACGCTGGCGTATTCCCAATTTCGACCGACGAATATGAAAACTTCCGTGATGCGTTGAACAAACTCAGCCTGAACGATGCGTCATTATTCTTTGAACCTGAAAGTTCATCGGCACTCGGTTTTGGTTTCCGCATTGGCTATTTAGGCCTGCTCCACATGGAAATCGTACAAGAGCGTTTAGAGCGTGAATACAACCTAGAGTTGATCACCACTGCGCCAACCGTAGTGTACGAAGTTGTTATGACCAGCGGTGAAACGATTTACGTTGATAACCCGTCTGATCTGCCTGCGATTAACAACATTGAAGAAATGCGTGAGCCGATTGTTGAGGCCAACATTTTAGTGCCAAAAGAATACTTAGGTAACGTGATTACCCTGTGTATTGAAAAACGTGGCACCCAAGTGAACATGGTTTACCACGGTAACCAAGTGGCTGTAACTTACCATCTGCCAATGGCGGAAGTGGTCATGGACTTCTTCGACCGTTTGAAGTCCACTAGCCGTGGCTATGCATCCCTCGAATATAACTTTATTCGTTTCGATCCTGCAGACATGGTGCGTTTAGATATTCTCATCAACGGCGACCGAGTCGACGCCTTGGCTATGGTTATCCATAGATCAAACATTCGTCACCGTGGTTTAGCCTTAGTGGATAAGATGAAAGAACTTATTCCACGTCAGATGTTTGATATTGCGATTCAAGCGGCGGTGGGCAGTCAAATTATTGCACGTTCAACCGTGAAAGCCCTGCGTAAAGACGTAACGGCTAAGTGTTATGGCGGCGACGTTTCTCGTAAGAAAAAACTCTTAAATAAACAAAAAGAGGGTAAGAAACGGATGAAGCAAGTAGGTAACGTTGAGGTGCCACAAGAAGCATTCTTAGCGGTACTTAAGCTAAACGAGTAATCGTTAGTATAAGAAGTGACAATTTAGTTGACTATTGCGCCGCTGTTTGCGGCGCTTTAGTTAGGTTATCGCATTGGTTTATCACTTTGGTTTACCAAGGTCGAATACGGTAAGTTAACTAAAGTATAATATTCGCTGAGTTAGGCACCTTTAATTATTTTTAAGGCAGGAGTTCAATAAGCAATGGCAGCGTATTTTTCCATTATTCTAGTGCTAATCACCCTGATCTCAGGACTTATTTGGTTAGTCGATGTGCTCGTTTTCGCCCCAAAGCGTCGTGAGAGTTTAGCGTTAGCAAAGACATCACAAGCGAATTTAACTGAAGAAGCTGAGTACCAAATCATTCGTGAGTCGACCATAGTCGAAACCGCGCATTCTATCTTCCCTGTGATTGCCTTTGTGTTGATCCTACGTTCATTCATTTATGAGCCATTTCAAATCCCATCGGGTTCTATGATGCCAACCCTCTTAGTGGGCGACTTCATTCTGGTGGAAAAATTTAGTTATGGGCTTAAAGATCCCGTATGGCGCACTAAACTGGTTGAAACTGGCGAGCCCAAACGCGGTGATGTGGTGGTATTTAAATATCCTGAAAATCCGCAAATTGACTACATTAAGCGTGTTGTCGGTTTACCGGGTGATAGAATTATTTACCGTAACAAGCAGTTGATGATCCAGAAGGCCTGTGGCGTTGAGCAAACAGCTTGCCCAGAACCACAAGTTATCGCCCGTACTGAAATCAGTCGTGGTGATTACAGCCAAGATGGCGTGCCATTACTGCGTTACACGGAGCAACTGGGCGAGGTCGCCCACGATATTTTGATCAACCCAAGTCGTCCCGACATGCTGGGATATTTTAAGCGCGAAGGTAATTTACCCGCGGGTGAGTTTTTAGTGCCAGAAGGCCATTACTTTGCCATGGGTGATAACCGCGATAACAGTACCGACAGTCGTTTCTGGGGCTTTGTGCCAGAAGAGAACCTTGTTGGTAAAGCGGTAGCGATTTGGATTAGTTTTGAATTTGACCGTTCAAAAGCCGACTTCCTCCCAACTTGGGTGCCAAGCGGTGTACGTTTTGAGCGTGTAGGTGGAATTAAATAGCATGGAACCGATTAAAAATTTGCCACGTTTGTGTCGTACTTTAGGTTATGAGTTCAAGAATATTGAGCTTTTGACTCAAGCGCTGACCCACAGAAGTGCGGCAAATAAACACAATGAACGCTTAGAGTTTTTAGGTGATTCAATTTTATCTATTGTGATTTCTGATGCTTTATATCATCAGTTTCCGAAGGCAACCGAAGGCGATTTAAGCCGGATGCGTGCCACCTTAGTTCGCGGTGATACCTTAACTATCATCGCCCAAGAGTTTAAGCTCGGCGATTATTTATATCTCGGTCCTGGCGAGTTGAAAAGTGGCGGATTTAGACGCGAGTCGATTCTTGCCGATGCGGTTGAAGCCATTATTGGCGCCGTTTACCTTGATTCCGATCTCGAAGTTTGCCGTGCATTACTGCTGAAATGGTATGCCGAGCGTTTGGCCGAAATCCAACCTGGGATCAGCCAGAAAGACGCTAAGACATTACTGCAAGAACATTTACAAGGGTTTAAAAAGCCGCTGCCTGATTACCAAGTAATCAACATAGAAGGCGATGCCCACGATCAGACATTTACCGTTGAATGTCGTATTGAAGACTTGAGCCAAAGCGTCATTGGTGTGGCGAGTTCACGCCGCAAAGCCGAGCAAATCGCGGCCGCTCAAGTATTGGAGTTACTAAAGAAATGACCAAAAAAACAGACTTGTCAGGTATCGATGCTGCAAAAGCGGCAACTGAGCCGAGTTTAGATGAATTACTGGCAAGGATGAATGCGGCCGCGCCAACGCCGTCGGCCCAATACGATGTCACTTATTGTGGCATGGTGGCGATCATTGGTCGCCCTAACGTCGGTAAATCAACGTTAATCAACCGTTTGCTTGGTCAGAAGGTAAGTATTACTTCTAAAAAGCCACAAACCACGCGCCACCGTATCATGGGTATTCATACCGATGGTCCGAAGCAAATTGTGTTTATCGATACACCAGGTTTACACATAGAAGAGCAGCGGGCGATTAACCGCCTGATGAACCGCGCAGCAGCCAGTTCGCTTGCCGATGTAGCTATGGTGATTTTTGTGGTCGATGGCATGACGTGGACCGCCGATGATGAGATGGTGTTGAGTAAATTACGCCGTGGCGGTGAAGAGCGTCAGACAATTCTGGCGATCAATAAAGTCGACAATATCAAAGACAAAGAATCGCTATTCCCGTATTTGGAAGAAGTTGCTAAAAAATATCCTTTCGATGAAATTTTGCCGATTTCTGCCAGTAAAGGCACTAACGTTAAGCGCATTTTAGAGCTGGCGGCGGCGTCGATTCCTGAAGGACCTTTCTTCTTCCCTGAAGACTATGTTACCGATCGTTCGCAACGTTTTATGGCGTCGGAAATTGTGCGTGAAAAACTGATGCGCTTCTTAGGTGATGAATTACCCTATGATGCGACAGTTGAGATTGAACAGTTCAAGATGATGGAAAATGGCGTTTATCAAATTAATGCCTTGATCCTCGTTGAGCGTGAAGGTCAAAAACGTATGGTGATCGGTAGCAAGGGCGAACGTATTCGTACTATCGCAACTCAAGCTCGCTTAGACATGGAGACCTTGTTTGATAATAAAGTCTTCCTCGAAGTGTGGGTGAAAGTGAAATCCGGTTGGGCCGACGATGAACGCGCCCTGCGTAGCTTAGGTTACGGCGACGATTAAGCATTAATTCCAGCGAGCGCGCTTACCGATGAAACGTGGCTACGTTCTACATCATCGCCCATATCGAGAGTCCAGTGTCTTAGTTAACCTTTTAGTTGACGGCATTGGACGGGTCGATGTGGTTGCCCGAACCGGCAGCGGTAAGCGCTCTATCAAGAGTATTCTCCAGCCCTTTCAACCGCTGATCTTCGAATTTAGCGGTAAGTCTGAATTAAAAACCTTAACTCAAGTCGAAGCCGCTGCGCCTGCTGTGCCTCTTTCTGGCCAAAGTTTGTTTGCTGGTATGTATATCAATGAGTTATTGGTTCGCACTTTGTCTGTACAGCACAATGCCGAAGAGTTGTTCCTCATTTATCATCAAGCCTTAGTCGGCCTTGCCGCGAAGTTTTGCCAATCCCAACTGCGTTATATTGAGCTCGCCTTGCTGCGGGAATTAGGTTTTATGCCTTCTCTTAGCCGCGATACTCAAGGTGAACCACTCGTACCTGATGATTATTACCAACTCGTGCCTGAGTTAGGTTTTCAATTTGTGCTTAACTCCCGTGCTCGCAACGCCTACCAAGGGGCAATGTTGACGGCGCTTAACGATAACCAGCTCACCGACGCACATTTTTTGAGCGCCAAGTTGTTGATGCGCTCCCTGTTAACGCCATTACTCGGGACTAAACCTTTGTTGAGTCGACAATTGTTCGCCAGCACAGCCGTACCAACTAAGATTGATGGGAATAATTCGCCCTAGCTCCTGTTTTTTAGCGTGAGCCTCAGTACAATAGGCCGCAATATCAGCGTTAAACATTAAGGAGTTCCCGATGAGCCGTATCTTATTGGGCGTGAATATCGACCATATTGCTACTCTGCGCCAAGCCCGTGGCACCAGTTATCCTGATCCTGTGCATGCTGCTGCCGTTGCTGAACATGCTGGCGCCGATGGCATCACTATCCATTTGCGTGAAGACAGACGCCACATCATAGACCGCGATGTATATTTGTTGGCAAAAACCTTGAAAACCCGCATGAATTTTGAATGCGCTGTGACCGAAGAAATGCTTAACATCGCCTGTGAAATTAAGCCAACCTATGTCTGTTTAGTGCCAGAAAAACGTCAAGAAGTCACCACTGAAGGCGGCTTAGATGTGGCGGGGCAGTTAGATAAAATCACTGCTGCAGTGACTCGTTTAGCTGCTGAGGGTATTCAAGTCTCCTTATTTATCGATGCCGATAAAACCCAAATTGATGCCGCTGTTGCTTCTGGCGCACCGCTTATTGAAATTCATACAGGCTGTTATGCCGATGCAAAAACGGAAGCAGAAGAAGCTATTGAGTTAGCGCGTATTAGCGAAATGGCAAAATACGCCCATGGCAAAGGTTTAGTGGTTAACGCGGGTCATGGTTTGCATTATCACAACGTGAAACCCATCGCGGCGATTCCTGAGTTATATGAACTCAATATCGGCCATGCGATTGTCGCACGTGCCGCCATTGACGGTTTGGCGACAGCAGTGAAAGACATGAAAGTGTTAATGCTTGAAGGTCGTCGAGGCGAATAATGGCGATTGTCGGCCTAGGCACAGATATCGTCGAGATTGAGCGTATTCAGGTCCATGTGGCACGCGCAGGCGATAAGCTAGCTAAGCGTGTGCTGACCGAGGCAGAGTTAGCCATTTATACTGCCCATAGTCAGCCAAGTCGTTATCTTGCCAAGCGTTTTGCGGCAAAAGAAGCCGCAGCCAAAGCGCTCGGTACGGGTATTGGCCGCGGCGTGTCGTTTCAGCATATTCACATTGGCAACAATGAGGATGGTGCACCGACGATTCACTTTACCGAGGGTGCGCTGACGCGCTTACAGCAGCTTAAAGCGACGGTTGGGCATATCTCTATTGCCGATGAGAAGTCCTATGCGATTGCGACGGTAATCATAGAGTCTCAATAAACCTGAGTTTGTGTCTGTTGGCGGTAAAAAAGGAACCTTAGGGTTCCTTTTTTCATTTCTGGATGGGTATCCAAATCAGTGCCAAATTACTGAATGCAACAATTTATTTACTTTTACTGTTCAGTTTAATTGTTTTACGTTAGTTTATGGCTTGCGCGTCGCTCAATTTGGCGCACGTAAAAGCAGGGGCAAATGAAGAGGAACCCGCATGAAATCCGCCGCAGAGCAGTTATCGACCTACAAAAGTGTGCATTTAAATCAGCGTAATATTCAGACCCATTTTATTGGCATCCCACTGATTATTTGGTCTGCTTTCCTGTTGTTGGCCACAGTGCGTATTCCGCTGGGCAGTATGGGGGAGACAAGTTTAGCAGTGATAGTCGGTATATTCGTGTTGGCCTATTATGTCCGTTTACACTTAAGGCTTTCAATGGGGCTCATATTATTCATGGTACCAGTGCTGCTCACGACTGAGTGGGCGGCACATATCGCCGGTGCCACTTGGCTTGCCCTAGGAGTATTTGTAGTGGGCTGGGTGTTCCAGCTAATTGGTCATCAATATGAAAAAGCCAAGCCTGCCTTTGTGGATGACTTAAATCAGCTATTAATTGGGCCATTTTTCTTAATGGCGGAAGTGTATTTTATGTTGGGTTTAGAAAAGGCGCTGAATGCCCAGATAACGCCAATGGCGCTTGAGAAGCGTCGTATGCTTGAGGCGAAAAAGTCTGCATAGCTTGGCTAGATAGTGAATTAGAGTAGATAGATTAGCGCTAAAGGTATAGCTCGGGGGAGCATCATCGCTTAGAGGGAATTGTCGGCCGGACCACATCTTAACTTGTGTGGTTCGGCCAATTTTTATACTCAAAATTGAGGATTAAACTCTAGGGGGATGATAATACAGCGGGATAATTCTCACTGTATTAATCATATTCTCTGACACATCAATTATCTCTAATGGATAACCTGCTAAACGTAAACTGGTATTCGCAGAAGGAATTTCCTCCAGATACTCCAGAATCAGACCATTGAGGGTTTTAGGGCCATCGGTGGGAAAGTTCCACTTCATTTCTTTATTCAAATCGCGGATCGTAATACCCGCATCAACTAAGTAGCTGCCATCTTGCTGGACCTTAATGTCTTCACTCGGGGTGGTCAACATAGAAGTGGTAAAGTCGCCGACAATCTCTTCGAGAATATCTTCGAGTGTTACTAGACCTTGAATATCACCATATTCATCAACGACTAAGCCGATGCGCTCTTTATTTTGTTGGAAGTTAGCTAGCTGCACATTGAGTGGCGTACCTTCTGGCACAAAGTAGAGTTCTTTCACCGCACGTAGCAAAGATGACTTGCTAAATTGCTCTTTAGATTGGAGGCGCAGGGCATCACGTAGATGAATAAAGCCCACTGCATCGTCTATGGTGTCGCGATACACTAACACTCGAGTATGTGGACTTTGGATCACCTGACGATTGATAACCTTAAATTCGTCATTGACGTTAATTCCGTAGATATCTGAGCGTGGCACCATAATATCTTCAACGGTGACTTTCTCTAAATCCAAGATAGATAACAGCATTTCTTGGTGGCGTCGGGGGATGAGTGCCCCTGCCTCATGTACCACAGTGCGCAACTCTTCTTGGCTTAGCGCATCGCTACTATTAACGGTTTTTATCCCCATCAAACGTAAGATGCCTGTGGTTATTAAATTAACGCTTGAGACAACATAGGCAAAGGTAGAGGAAAGTATAAGTAGCAGTATGCTAGAGGGAAAAGCAATACGCTCAGGATTTAGCGCGGCGATAGTTTTTGGCGTGACTTCAGCAAAAACGAGCACGACTAATGTAAGCACGCCAGTTGCAACAGCGACCCCTAAGTCGCCCCAAAGACGCATCCCAATGATAGTCGCAATAGCAGATGCGGAAATATTGACTAAGTTATTGCCAATTAAGATCAATCCAATCAAACGGTCAGGACGCTCAAGTAACTTCAAAGCTCTAATCGCCCCTTTATGGCCATTGTTGGCTAAGTGGCGTAGACGGTAACGGTTGAGAGTCATCATTGCGGTTTCTGAGCCTGAAAAATAGGCAGAGAATAGGATAAGCACTAGTAAAACGATCAGGAGTGCGCTTGTCGATATAGCGTCCAAAAAAGGCTCCAATGTGGCCAGTAAACTTAAGTAAATACCGACATTTAAAAAAAGTGTCAAGTCGGCCGCAGCAATAACTGCCCCAGCCGACATAAATGTTTAGTTGAGGATTAACTCTTTGACAATGCGCGCGCCAAAATATGCGAGCGAAAGTAAGGATGCGCCAGTCAGAGTATAAATGACTGCGGTACGAATTTTACAACCGACCCAATACTGTTGCCACAGCATAGTAATGTATACAAACCAAGCCATTATCGACAGAATTGCCTTATGACCTTTACCATCGGCGAACATATCTTCAAGGAAGATAAAACCAGTCGCGAGCGACAAACTGAGCAAGATAACGCCGATAATCACCAGATGATAAAGCTGTTTTTCAACTGTCATCAGCGGCGGAATGCCAGGGCTCAGCATAAATTGTTTTTTCTTCAGTTTATTTTGGATCATCGCCAGTTGTATCGCATACAGGGCGGCAATCATCAGGGCGCTGTAGGCCATGAGTGACAATACGACGTGGGCTAATACTTCAGGATAAAGCTCAAAATGCGTGATGAATTTAGGTGGCAATAACCAGAGTAGGGCAACCGAAAGCACTGAGCAGGCGTAAACCACGGGCACGACGACGATGACTTTCAGCCTGAACATCAATATCGTAAAAGTAAAAGCGATAATCCAGTTCACTAAGGAAATCACATTCGTCAGGCTAAAGTTTTGGCCATCTGTGGTGAAAATCACTTGTGATAATGCTGCGGCATGTAAAATAACCGCAATAGCGGCAAAACCTGCGACAGCACGGCGATTCGGACCGTCTGGGTGAAACAATCTACTCGTCACTAGTACCAATGCAATGCAATAAAAAAACATGGCTGAGGCAGAAAAGATGACCATGGGTAATTAACCTATTTGTGTAGTTAAAGGTGCCTTAAAAACGGGGCATACAGATCAATATTTTCCCTAGAATAACATGAGCAGTCGGCAAATGGGCAGTGACATGAGTTGCAAAATTTAGCAGATTCTTATTGTTAGGGTTAAATAGTGTGTCGATGACAATAAAACATGACTCAGCGCAAGTAAAACACTTAACCACAATCAAGATGGGTGCAGCAGTAGCATAATGCGCATGCATCGTTATAATACAGCCCATCAATCGAGATTCTTAAAGGTATAGAACAGGACGATGTTTGAGAACCTAACCGACAGACTGTCACGCACACTGAAAAATATCAGTGGCCGTGGTCGCTTAACTGAAGAAAACGTTAAGGAAACCCTGCGCGAAGTGCGTATGGCACTGCTGGAGGCCGATGTTGCCCTGCCTGTGGTGCGCGAATTCGTTAATAATGTAAAAGAACGTGCCGTTGGCCAAGAAGTCTCTAAAAGCTTAAGCCCAGGTCAAGCCTTTATTAAGATAGTTCAAAGTGAACTTGAAAAATCCATGGGTGAGGCGAATGAAGCCCTAGATTTAGCCACTCAGCCGCCAGCTGTGATTATGATGGCGGGTTTACAAGGTGCAGGTAAAACCACCAGTGTGGCCAAACTGGGTAAATTTTTACGCGAACGCCATAAAAAATCGGTATTAGTCGTCAGTGCTGACGTTTATCGCCCCGCGGCGATTAAACAGCTTGAGACGTTAGCCCAAGAAGTGGCGGTGGAGTTTTTCCCATCGGACGTTAGCCAAAAGCCAATCGACATTGCGAAAGCGGCGATTGCCCACGCTAAATTAAAGTTTATCGATGTGGTGATCCTCGATACCGCGGGTCGTCTGCATGTCGACGAAGCCATGATGGACGAGATCAAAGGCTTACACGCAGCGGTCAAGCCTATCGAGACCTTGTTCGTTGTTGATGCTATGACAGGTCAAGATGCGGCGAACACGGCTAAGGCGTTTAACGAAGCTTTACCACTGACAGGGGTGATTTTAACCAAAGTCGATGGTGATGCGCGCGGTGGTGCGGCGTTATCGATTCGCCACATTACGGGCAAGCCGATTAAATTCCTCGGTGTGGGTGAAAAGACCGACGCGTTAGAGCCATTCCATCCAGACCGTATTGCCTCACGCATTTTGGGCATGGGCGATGTGTTATCGCTTATCGAAGAAGTTGAGCGCGGCGTCGATAAAGAAAAGGCCATGAAGCTGGCTTCGAAAGTGAAGCAAGGTGGCAGTTTCGATTTAGAAGATTTCCGTGAGCAGTTACAGCAAATGAAAAACATGGGCGGCATGATGAATATGCTGGAAAAACTGCCCGGTGTCGGTCAATTGCCCCCTGAAGCCTTAGCGCAAATCCAAGACGGCAAGATGACAGGCCAAATGGAAGCCATCATTAATTCGATGACTTCCAAGGAGCGTAAGAACCCTGATTTAATCAAGGGCTCACGCAAACGTCGCATCGCAGCTGGTTCTGGCACGCAAATTCAAGATGTAAACCGTTTATTGAAACAGTTTACTCAAATGCAAAAGATGATGAAAAAAATGTCTGCTAAGGGCGGCATGCAAAAAATGATGCGCGGAATGCGCGGCATGATGCCGCCAGGAATGAAGTTTCCGGGACGTTAATCGGGCATTTTTAGTTAAACTTAGCACTTTATCAGTCGGTTGACTCTGGCAACAATGAACCGCTTACTGAGGGCACAGGCGTAATAATCGCCATCTTTGGTTGCATTCGTTGGAAAGTCAGGTAAAATCTTCCGGCTTTCTATCTGGGACTCTTCGCGAACACGGGGTTCCAGTTTTTATTTTTGCTTCAAGCAAATCATTAGAGGATTGAAAACGCATGGTTACCATTCGTTTAGCTCGTGGCGGCGCAAAAAAGCGTCCATTTTACAACATCGTTGTTGCTGATAGCCGTAACGCTCGTGACGGTCGTTTCATCGAGCGTGTTGGTTTCTTCAACCCATTGGCCCGTGGCCAAGAAGAAACTTTACGTTTAGACCTAGCTCGCGTTGAGCACTGGGTTTCTAACGGTGCAGCTGCTACAGAACGTGTAGCAAAACTGATCAAAGACGCTCGTAAAGCAACAGCTTAATAGCGTTAAGGTATAGATTGATGAGCAGTAACCAACAGCCAGTCGTACTGGGGAAATTAGGCTCCTGTCATGGCATTAAAGGTTGGCTGAAAATCACCGCCTATACCGATTCTGTTGAAGGTATCTTTGACTATTCACCTTGGCTTATTAAAGAAAATGGTGAGTGGCGCGAAATAAAGGTCACCCAGTGGCGTTATCAAGGCAAGGCTGTTGTTGCCTTACTTGATGGCGTAGAAACACGGGAGCAAGCGCAAATGCTCACAAATTGTGAGATTGCGATTTTGCCGGAACAGATGAACGATTTGCCAGCAGATGAATTCTACTGGCGTGATCTCATCGGTTGCGAAGTGGTCAATACAACAGGCTATAACATGGGAATTGTCGATCAGATCGTGGAAACAGGATCGAACGACGTATTACTCGTTAAAGCCAACGCTAAAGATAGTTTCGGCAAAGTGGAACGTATGATCCCCTTTGTCCCTGAGCAGTTCATCAAAACGGTGGATCTGCAAGGTAAACAGATTTTAGTGGATTGGGATCCTGACTTCTAAGTCGAGGTACAACAGATGTGGTTAGGGGTAATAACCCTGTTCCCAGAGATGTTCCGTGCCGTGACAGACTTTGGTGTTACGGGTCGAGCCGTGAAAAACGGCCTGCTCGAGTTGCACACGTGGAATCCCCGTGATTTCACCCATGATAGACATAATACGGTAGATGACAGGCCTTACGGCGGTGGTCCCGGAATGTTGATGATGGTGCAACCCTTGCGCGATGCCATCCATGCAGCGAAAGCCGCAGCGGGTGAAGGTGCTAAGGTGATTTACTTGTCACCTCAAGGACGCAAGCTGGACCAGCAAGGCGTCACTGAGTTGGCTCAATCATCACGTTTGATTTTGGTCTGTGGTCGATACGAAGGTATTGACGAACGCATCATTCAAACGGAAGTGGATGAAGAGTGGTCGATAGGGGATTACGTGCTTTCGGGCGGCGAATTACCGGCGATGACTCTGATAGATTCAGTATCGAGATTGGTTCCTGGCGTGCTAGGAAAACAAGCTTCGGCGGAGCAAGATTCTTTCTCCGACGGTTTACTGGATTGTCCACATTACACTCGCCCTGAAAGCTTGGATGGTCTTGACGTACCGGCAGTGCTGCTAAGTGGCAACCACGAACAAATTAGACTCTGGCGTTTACAGCAAAGCCTTGGTAGGACTTTACTTAGACGGCCAGAATTATTGCAAAATCTAGCTCTGACTGACGAACAAACGACTCTATTAGCGCAGTTCGTTGAAGCAATGAACAAGCATGCTTAGTCGTAGCTCAGTTAATTCTAGAACGGAGTAAGTTATGAACAACATCATTAAAATGCTCAACGATGAGCAAATGAAACAAGACGTACCTGCATTTGGTGCTGGTGATACAGTAGTCGTTCAGGTTCGTGTTAAAGAAGGCGATAAAGAGCGTTTACAGGCTTTTGAAGGCGTTGTAATTGCTAAGCGTAACCGTGGTCTGCACTCTGCATTCACAGTACGTAAAATCTCTAATGGCGAAGGTGTTGAGCGTGCTTTCCAAACGCACAGCCCACTGATCGCTAGCATTGAAGTTAAGCGTCGTGGTCGCGTTCGTCGCGCCAAACTGTACTATCTGCGTGATCGTTCAGGTAAATCTGCACGTATCCGTGAGAAGCTGGCAACTAAGTAATAGTTACCGCTACAGAAAACAAGACGTAGTGTTCGCACAGAAAACCGCCCTCGTGGCGGTTTTTTGTTGCTGTTTTTTGAGTATTTATACTTGATCTAAAGAGAATGAACAGGCATAGTGGTCGCCTAATTGTAATGGTGTAGCATTACAAAAGTACATTGCGATAGATTTACGCTATTTTTCTTCCGAAATGAATGCCCAAGCTGACTTGAAGTCCTGCTTCGACAACTGGGTTAAACACTAAGTCTTAGGTGGTAAGCATGCAACAAGATACGATTAACAACGTACACATCAGTTCAGAGAAAGTCTTAATCACGCCGCAAGAGCTTAAAAATGCCTTGCCACTCTCTGAGCATGCTTATCGTTATATCCTCAATGCCCGCAAAACCGTGGCTGATATCGTCCATAAGCGCGACAATCGAGTATTGATCGTCACTGGCCCTTGCTCCATCCATGATATCGCCGCCGCTAAGGAATACGCTTTAAGGCTTAAAACTCTGCACGATGAACTCAGTGATGAGTTTTACATCTTAATGCGAGTCTATTTTGAAAAGCCGCGTACCACGGTAGGTTGGAAGGGCATGATCAACGATCCCGATATGGATGAATCCTTCGATGTCGAAAAAGGCCTGAAAATGGCCCGTGAGCTGATGATTTGGTTGGCTGAGTTAGGACTGCCTGTTGCCACCGAAGCACTCGATCCTATCAGTCCTCAGTACATTTCTGAGCTTGTCACTTGGTCTGCCATTGGCGCTCGCACCACTGAATCGCAGACCCATAGAGAAATGGCATCGGGTCTTTCTATGCCGGTGGGCTTTAAAAATGGCACCGATGGTAAGCTCGATGTAGCGATTAATGCGCTAAAATCGGCGGCCAGTAGCCACAGATTTATGGGCATAAACCAACAGGGCCAAGTCGCATTATTGCAAACTGCAGGTAATCCCGATGGCCATGTGATTTTACGCGGTGGTGCAACGCCCAACTATGATGCGGCGAGTGTGGCAGAGTGTGAAACGCAGCTCCATAAAGCCAAACTCAATGCACGTTTGATCATCGATTGCAGCCATGGCAATTCATCCAAAGACTACAGCCGCCAAAAGCCTGTCTGTGAAAATGTGTTCGAGCAGATTTTTAACGGCAATAAGTCGATTATTGGCGTCATGCTAGAAAGTCATTTAAATGAAGGCAATCAAAGTTGTGATAGGCCATTAAGCGAGCTAGCTTACGGTGTTTCTGTAACAGATTCTTGTATTAGTTGGGAAAAAACAGAAACCATTTTACGGGAAGGCGCAGCGAAGTTATCTTCAATACTTCCAACGCGTTTCGATATGCTTAAAGTAGCTAACGCTTAAATTAGTTACAGCTTAATGGACTCAGGTATGAATGAAAAAACAACGGCCGAATTAGAACACCTTCGCGGCCTGATTGATGGTGTTGATCAGCAATTACTGCACTTACTGCGTAAGCGCTTGGATCTCGTGGCGCAAGTGGGCACGGTGAAACACGGCGCCGGTTTACCTATTTATGCACCTCAGCGTGAAGCAGCCATGCTGGCTAAACGCCGTGAAGAAGCAAAAACTATGGGAATCGAGCCGCAGTTGATCGAAGATATTTTGCGTCGCTTGATGCGTGAGTCTTATCTCAATGAAAAAGATGTTGGCTTTAAGCAAGTTAAAAAAGATCTCGGCTCAGTGGTGATTGTCGGCGGTAAAGGGCAACTCGGTGGACTGTTCTCACAAATGCTGACCTTATCTGGCTACCAAGTGAATCTGCTCGATAAAGATGATTGGCAGCAAGCGGATAACCTATTTGCCGATGCGGGGATGGTGTTAGTGACTGTGCCGATTGCGATTACTTGCGAGCTTATTCGTGAAAAACTGACCCAATTACCAGCCGACTGCATTCTGGCGGATTTGACCTCCATCAAGACTGAGCCAGTTAAAGCCATGCTTGAGGCGCATTCTGGTCCCGTCGTTGGTTTTCATCCTATGTTTGGCCCTGATGTGGGCAGTCTGGCGAAGCAAGTCGTGGTGGTGTGTCATGGTCGCTCGCCGGAAAAATACCAGTGGTTGCTTGAGCAGATCGCCATTTGGGGGGCGCGGATTGTCGAAGCAGAACCAGAGCGTCACGACAATGCGATGCAGCTAGTGCAGGCAATGCGTCACTTCTCGACCTTTGTGTATGGTTTGAATCTGTGTAAGGAAGAGGCAGATATCGATACTTTACTGCAATTTAGCTCGCCGATTTACCGATTAGAATTGGCTATGGTAGGGCGCTTATTCGCCCAAAGCCCAGAGCTTTACGCCGATATTATTTTTGCCCAGCAAGATAGCCAGCATGCTATTGGTGATTATTTAGATAACTACCGTGAAGCGTTAGAGCTACTAAAACGGGGTGACAGGAACGAGTTTATTAAGCAGTTCCAAAGTGTCGCCAAATGGTTTGGGGATTTTGCACCTCAATTCCAGCGTGAAAGCCGTATTATGCTGCAGTCGGTTAATGATATGAAAACCAATTAATAAATAAACAGTTACTTTTTAAAACGCCCATCATTGATGGGCGTTTTTTTATGGATTTTTAACAGTTCACATTGTATTAATTAGCAATTGCTTAAGGTGATCTTTCTCTAACATTTAGCATCTCACTTTAGAAATGACTGTCGCTTATGGCACGTTTAGGTAGACTAGTTTTAAACATGCAAAAATAAAGCATGAATTTAAATTAGGAGTCTATCCATGTTCTGTATTCAGTGTGAGCAAACCATTCGTACACCCGCTGGCAATGGTTGTAGTTATTCCCAAGGTATGTGTGGCAAGTTGGCGGCAACGTCCGATCTGCAAGACTTGCTGATTTACATGCTACAAGGCGTGTCTGTATATGCGGTTAAAGCTCGCGAGCTGGGCATTATCGATGCTGAAATTGATAGTTTTGTGCCTAAAGCCTTTTTCGCGACCCTCACCAACGTCAACTTCGATGATGAGCGCATTATGGCCTATACCCAGCAGGCGGCTAAGTATCGTGCTCAGTTAAAAGCTTCTTACGAAGCGGCTTGTGAACAAGCCGGTATTGCTGCTGAGCAAGTGCCGCAAGTCGCTCAGTTAGTGCTGGGGACCAGTAAGATTGAAATGCTAGCGCAGGCGCCGATTGCACTGCTGAATAAAGATAAGCATGAAGTTCATGAAGACATCATGGGATTGAGGTTATTGTGTTTATATGGCCTTAAGGGCGCAGCTGCTTATATGGAGCATGCTCGCGTGTTGGATCAGACTGATGCTGATGTGGCAGGGCGCTTCCATGAAATCATGTCTTTCTTAGGTGAGCCGAGTGTAGATGGCGATAAGCTGTTTACTACGGCTATGGACATAGGTCAGTTGAACTACCGCATAATGGCAATGCTGGATGCGGGTGAAACTCAGGCCTTTGGTCATCCTGAGCCAACTGTGGTCAACACTAAGTCAGTTAAGGGCAAAGCCATACTAGTCTCTGGCCATGACATGAAGGATTTAGAGCTTATTCTCGAGCAGACTGTAGGCAAGGGTATCAATGTGTTTACCCACGGTGAAATGCTTCCTGCACTGGCGTATCCAGCCTTTAAAAAATATGCACATCTTGTCGGAAATTACGGCAGTGCTTGGCAGAATCAACAGCAAGAATTTGCCAATTTCCCTGGTGCTGTGGTGATGACATCTAACTGTATTATCGATCCAAATGTGGGTAGTTATAGTGATCGTATCTTTACTCGCAGCATAGTGGGTTGGCCTGGTGTGGTGCATATCGAAGGAGATGATTTCTCGGCTGTCATTGATAAAGCGTCAGCCTTAGAAGGCTTTATCTATGATGAAATCCCACACACTATCACTATTGGTTTTGCCCGTAATGCCTTGATGGCCGCAGCGCCCGCCGTGGTTGAAAATGTGAAGAGTGGTGCGATTAAGCATTTCTTCCTTGTTGGCGGTTGCGATGGCGACAAAGCCGACAGAAGCTACTTCACTGAACTTGCTAAATCCACACCTAAGGATTCAATAATCCTGACGCTAGGCTGTGGTAAGTACAAATTCAATAAGCTCGAATTTGGTGACATTAACGGTATTCCACGTTTGCTCGATGTGGGCCAATGTAACGATGCCTATTCAGCGATTCAGTTAGCGATTGCATTAGCTGAAGTGTTTGAATGTGATATCAATGAATTACCTCTGAGCTTAGTGCTTTCTTGGTTTGAGCAAAAAGCCATTGTAGTACTGCTGACACTGTTGTCACTTGGCGTTAAAAATATTCGAACAGGCCCGACGCCACCTGCGTTCCTGACGGCCAATTTAGCCAAAATTTTGGAAGATAAGTTTGGCTTGCGTAATACCACGACAGTCGAAGCCGATTTAAAAAATATGTTAAACGTGGCTTAAATCAACCAAGAATTGTTGCTGAACTGCGGTTTTGGCTTGTTTACTGAGGCCGCAGTGTTTTGTGGGTAAATGCTATGAACATGAGTGTGATAGCGGGAGCGCGGGCATTATCGGTTTCGCCCCATAAACCTGGAAGTGTTAATCAATTAGTGTGCGTCGAACGCTGGAATGAAACCTCGGATGTTGTGAGTTTTCGTTTTCAAGCAGGCGAGCCGATGAAGTTTGACTATAAACCCGGTCAGTTTATGACCTTTGTGCTTGAGATTAATGGCGAGCAAGTGTGCCGCAGTTATACCTTGTCATCATCGCCATCTAGGCCCTATTCCTTGATGGTGACGATTAAGCGTGTTGCGGGTGGACTCGTATCTAATTATCTTATCGACAATCTATTACTCGGCCAGAGTGTACGAGTGCTGCCGCCCGCGGGGCAATTTAATCTGTTTGATATTGCTCGGCTAAGCCATACACAGCCAGAGACTGAAAAGTTAGATGCTAATCTGTTAGCTATAACGGTGCAGAAATACCTTTTTTTGAGTGCTGGTTGCGGTATTACCCCCATGTACTCTATGTCGCGTTATCTGACTGATACGCAAATTGGTGCTGATATTGCTTTTGTGCACAGTGCGCGATCAGAGAATGATATTATTTTTAAGTCATCATTGGCGACTATGGCCAACCGTTTTAATACATTTAAGCTCAGCTATGCACTTGAGACTGTCACTGAAACACTGGGGTGTTCACCAAAGATAGCATTCGATTTCGGACGGTTAAGTGCACAGATGCTACAAACCTTAGTACCTGATTTTGCAGAGCGTACTATCTACCTTTGTGGGCCAGAACCTTATATGCAAGCGGTAAAAGCCTTATTGGTCGAACTCAATTTTGATATGGGTCGGTTATACCATGAGAGTTTTGCCACGGCCGAGAAAGTTGCCCGCAGTCAGCTTATGCAAGCAAACTCGTCAGATGGAACGAGTGAAAACCCACCAGAAGTGGCTTTCGCCTTGTCTATTGGCGATCGAAGCACGACGCTAAATCAAGGGCAAAGTCTGCTTGAGGGAATTGAGGCGGAAGGGTTGCCGATTATTGCGGCCTGTCGTTCGGGCGTTTGCGGCGCGTGTAAGTGTCAAGTCTTGGAAGGAGAAACAGTATCCACGAGCGTGATGACACTGACTGCTGCAGAAATTGAGGCCGGTTTTGTACTCGCTTGCTCCACAACATTAGCATCCGACGTGACACTTAAACTTTAACGTGCTGCTAATTAGCGTCATTTACTTATGACTTATTTTTAAATGGATGGAAATATTTCTAATCCTTAGTTGCGCTTATCTCAGTGAGAACGTAAGGTTAATGACAAGGGCGTATGATGTTTGCGCCCAGTCTATTAGTCTGGCTGGAGTCTCTCAATGACAATGACAACCACTTATGCCGCAAAAATTGAAGACCGTACTCTGGGACATTTGTTGTACGCCTTGATGTCGGGTTTTCCCTTATTATTACTTCCCGTGCTGCTAAGTTTGTTCATTAATGTTTCCCAACGCCAATTCCATGGTAATCCATTATTGGCGTCGCATTTACGTTGGCAACGGCATTCTAATCTCGCTTTTCTTGGCTTGCTAGTGCTTGGCTATTGCGTTCCACTGACTTGGCTCAGTCTTTCGATTTATCTCTTTGGGATCATTTGGTTTTGCCACAGGATCATTAAAGGGTGGTTAAGTCTATTGGATGGTTTAGAAATCTAAACTTGTGCTAGAGTCTCTAAATTGATGATTTTTAGAGGCTCTTATGTCCAGCTACCAAATTTTGTGTGTCCTCTGCGCGTTGGCGCTAGTGACTTCGGTTATCTCCTCTCGCGTCCATAAACTGCAGGAAACTGTTGCCATTACTGCTATTGCCCTAGGAATGAGTTTGTTGTTGCTCCTTGGGGGAAAGGCTTTAGGTGGGGACGTTTATGTGTATTTTGTCTCTGGCTTAGAGAAACTCGATTTTCAAGCTTTACTGCTCAATGGCATGCTCGGTTTTTTACTCTTTGCCGGCGCATTACAAATCCGCTTAAAAATACTGAGGCATCAAAAGTGGGAGATCCTAATCCTTGCTTTTATAAGCACCTTATTGTCGACATTTATTATAGGTGGGCTGTTATTTTGGTTCGCGCCTATGCTGGGTCTCACGCTACAATTCAGCCACTGCTTACTGTTCGGCGCCTTGATTTCGCCCACCGATCCTATCGCTGTTTTGGCTATTTTAAAGAAAATGGGTGCGCCGGAAGATATTGCGATTCAAGTAGAAGGAGAATCTTTATTTAACGATGGCATAGGGTTAGTGATTTTTGTGGCAATATCGCAATTGGCTTTCTCCACCGAGCCACTGACGTTTATCCATATCTCTGAGTTATTTATTCGTGAGGCTGTAGGTGGGGTTATTTACGGTGGCGTGCTTGGTTTTCTGCTGCATCATTTTTTCCGCTACTGCGAGGAAGAAACGCAATTAATGCTGGTTACCCTGCTGATCCCAACCGCGGGATATGTCATGGCGGATGTGCTTGGTGTTTCTGGTCCTTTAGCTATGGTGAGTGCGGGGATCATCATAGGAAATTTCAGCGTGCCTAAGTTTTTTGCTCGCAACGAGCGAGTGAAACTATTTACTTTTTGGTCGCTGATTGAATCCTTCTTTAATGCCTTACTCTTCCTATTGCTTGGTTTATTACTTTTGTTAGTCACTTTTAAAGCGCCATTGTGGTGGTTTATGTTTGTGGCTATACCAATAGTCTTGTTGGCGCGTGCAATGAGTGTGTTATTACCTTATTTGGGCTTTCGATTGTTTAAGTCATACAACCCCTATGCAGAGACGATTTTGATTTGGGGTGGTTTAAGGGGAGGATTAGCCCTCGCTATGGCGATGAGTTTGCCTGAGGGTATCGTCATAGATGCTATTGGTGGTGTAGATCTGCGGGAGTTGTTGTTAGTGATGACCTATGCCGTCGTCGTATTTTCGATTCTAGTGCAGGGCTCTACTATGACAGGGCTTATCCGTAGGAGTAATGCCGTTACTGAACCATCGAGTGCTGTTGGCTCTTATTAAAATGCATAAAGGCTCACTGCGCTGCAATACTAAACAATATTAAGCCTGCTAGTCATCACACTGGCTAGCAAGCTTGTCTGAGTCAATTAGGGATAAAAGAAGCCTCATTTATCCCTTAACACATTTCGAACTAACCACATTTCACTTTAAATTAAATCACTCAAGATCAAAGCTTTAGTTCGCCCGATATAATTCCCGTACCACAGCGCTTATTAAGTTAAGCGACTCATGGTCATCACTGCTAGCTAGTGGACAATTGAGTATCAATCCATCCACTTTAAGCTGTTTAATTCCTTGTGTTTGAACCAATAGGGCATCATCTGATACGGCATAACTTGGGTTGATTAAAATCGGCAAATGGCTCGTGGCTTTAATCTGGATCAGACTCGCTAAATCGAGTGAAGGTAGATTGGCGTTATTTAAGGTTCTAATGCCTGAGTCACACAGAACCAGTTGCTGATTGCCTTGGCTTAAAATGACTTCTGTTGCCGTGAGTAATTCTTCAAAACTTGCCATATCGTTACGCTCAAGTATTAAAGGTATCGGTAGGGTTCCTGCTTGAGTCAGTAAGGTTTGATTAAACATCTGCTTGCCAGCGAGGAATAACATATCGGCGTGCTGGACTGCTAATGGCATATCGGCTTCTTGCGCTATGGCAATAATGCACACTAGGCCATATTGATGCAGGATTTGGCGTAGTTTAGCGAGAGTAATTTCTGCCATAGTCAGTTGATTAACAGCGCTGAGTAAAACGGCTTGGAATCCCGCTTCTTTAAGCTGCTTCACTTGCTGCTCGAAAGCCGATAATGCTAAATGTGAAATGTCATTATTCAGTGTGATTTGGGCTATGGCACCGACATGCCCTGCACCGATTGTCATTGCACCGCAGTTGATCTCACTAGCTTGCTCTTTATAGGCTTTGCTATATCTAACTGGGCTGGTCTTTGCTCCATTCTCGCTGATGACTTGATCCTTAGAGGTGCTAGGTTCAATCAGTAACTGGCTGTTGCTTAGCTGCGTGGGCTTGACTGTTTCGCAAGGATAACAGCCTAATACTTTGATAAAACGGGTGATCCGCTCAAGTTGCTTTAAACCCGCCTGCATAGATTCACTGGAGATATTCGCATCGATATCCAAATAGAACATCTCTTCCCAAGGTGTCCCAGGAATCGGGCGTGACTCTAATTTACTCATGTTTAACTGATGCGCTTTTAGAACCAGTAAGGCTTCCACTAAAGCACCGGCTTTTTGGCCTGTTGCCATGATCAATGTAGTCTTAGCGGGTAACTGCTCTGGTACGGCAACGGCTTTGCGGGCAACAACGATAAAGCGACTTTGGTTGATTTTTTGATTCGCTAAACCTGCTTCTATGGACTCAAGTTGATAGAGTGCACCACCTTCGGCGCTGCCAATCGCTGCTGCACTGTTATCTGGACTTTGGTTTACCTTTTCCATTGCTTCTGCGCTGCTTGAGCAGTACTCCAGTCTCAAGTCTTTGTGTTGAGTTAAATATCTGCTGCATTGACTAATAGGCTGAGGGTGGGCATAGACAGTTTTGATATCAGCTAATTTACAGCCAGCTTTTCCTAGTAGGCAATGGCTGACTTCAATCGTTGTTTCGCCAACAATCGACAGACTGGTGTGCTGTAGCACGTCGTAGACTTCGTTGATTGAACCTGAAGATGTGTTCTCAATCGGCAGGAAACCATAATCAGCATGTCCAGACTCAACGGCTTGCACTATTTCATCGAAACTTTGGCAACCTAAGTCCAGCATTTCAACTTGGCGACGTTGGCAATAGCGTGTAGCTGCGAGATAAGAGTATGAACCTCTAGCACCGAGGTAAGCGATACAATACTGTTGTTTTTGTGTCTCTGGATTGGCGCGGCCGTGAAGGTAAGCTTGTTGATTCAATACTGAATCTTCAATGATGCTCTGGTAAAGGGAGATAACATAGTGGGCATCTAATCCTTTCTCTCTGCCTTCTTTCACGAGTCGAGCGAGCAGTTCTTTTTCCCTTTGAGTATCTCTGATGGGTCTGACATCTACTTCTTTGCTACGGGCTACTTCTAAACTTAAGCGACGGCGCTCAGCGAGTAATGCCAGCAGTTCATTATCCAGATGGGTGATCTGCTCTCGGGTTTGATTTAAAGGCTGTGGTGTATGCATTCTGACCTCAATTGCCGCCATGTATTTTATCAATCGTTTAAGACAAAAAAGCCTCCCAGTTGGGAGGCTTTGGATTTTTACTTTCGTTTTTACACAGTAAATCCGCCTCCTAGAGTGGGGGTGTAAAAAAGAAAGTAAAAAAAGCTGCTGTTATCATTTTCATGGTCTTAAAACTAAAGGGCTAGGGCTTAGCTGTCAATCAAAACTTTCTTAAAGGTAATCTAAAAAAAGCGCACCCGAGGGTGCGCTGGTTTGGTTCAAGTATGTATATATGGTCAAGCGAGTTTATCCTCCTTATGGTCAGTGTGGGACAAGGTAACACATTCGTTTATCTTACATTTACGTGTAACAGTAAAACGTTGACAACTCACTAGATAACGACTTGCATTTACAATGAACATTAACAAGTACTTTATGCGGCATAGCGTATAACCTTGAAACTATGCAGTTTGCAGTACCAGCGAACTTACGTTGACATGTCTTGCACTTATATTTTAACAATTAACACTTGCATGGAGCTATAACATTAAAAACTAACACTAACAAAACGAACATTTAAAAATAAACGATTTACGGCTCATTGGTTGTACTAGGTACATTTTGCTGTAAGAACAGCTTAGCCTTGTCACGCGTTTAGGTCTTGCTACTTACATTATTACCATTATTACCATTATTACCATTATTACCATTATTACCATTATTACCATTATTACTTTTTAATTTAAAACCTAACATGTTAATACATGGAGCGTATAAAAAGCTCTCATTTACTGTTATTACAATTTTCGTCAAGTCTAGATTTCCTCCTTTTTAGTTGATAAGTAAACATTATTTAAGGTGTCTGTAAATATCAAAACTCAACTAATGGTAAACGTTAACACATTACATAAATAAACATTTATACGATTTACAGTTTTTACTATACAAATAACACTAAGTAAACTAATGACTTTTAATCAAACCAACGTATTGCACTTACATTAAACACTTACATTAAATCACACGCTAAAAACGCTAACTAACATATCAGTATAAATATGACTCTCTTCATATAACTAATCTACATCTCTACATCTAACTAAACGTGACAGTTGTTACCTCATTTATCTCAGTGTTTAGCAATCATTGGTGCCGGCCCATTTTACAATAAACGCTTTTATTCATGTAGCTTTTGTAAATGTGATTTTTGTTTATGTTTACCTGAGCCTCCATTGTGGATATAAAAAATTTGATAGTTAAAGATTTTGCTAATGTACTCGTTGTACTGTACTCGGCTCCTTATGTTAACTCTGGTATTCAGCAATGCCGCCTGTTTCTGGTGGTCATCCTGATATTGGGTACAAAATTGAGTACTGCTTTTAGTGAATGCCAACATACTTGATTGTTTCTAAAATCAAATTGTTCGCTCTTGTGTTGCCTCCTTTCCAAACTTGCTATTGAAAGTGGAACCTAGTTGAAAATAAAAATTGAACTTTTAAACGTAGAAATTATAAGTAAAATTAATCATTAACAGTAAACCTTAGTACTTAAAACTATATAGCTTAGATTAGTAGTGCTCCTTAGTTATATCCAGTAACGTTACTTAGAACTTAAGATCTGTTAATCAATATTTGTAAATCAAAATTTAAAGTAAATCAACATTTGAAACGATTTAAATCCGCACCACTTCGATTCTTGCTGTCACTTTGTAAAGTGTAGTAGGTATTTAGTCAAAAGAACTGTTTTTTTCATCATTAAAATGATTGCACTAAGCTTTTGTAAAAACTGTGATCTGATTAAATATTTCTACTTTATTGCTCTCAAAGTGATGCGTTTCTCGCACTCACCAGATTTAAATTATGCCGCATCTTCCTCCTCGTACTCGTCGTCAATTTCAACAACATTATTAGTCGGTGTTAGTGATGTGGAGCGTTGAGCTTCAGGTTTGTGTGTTATGCGATTGAGCTGCTTCTCTAATTTTTGGCCCATAGCGTTAATCGCAGTATATAAATTTTCATGTTTTGCTTGAGCGAAGAGTTCTCCATTTGGGATGCCAACCGATGCTTCAATTTTGAAACCAGGTTTCTCCTCCGTAATGATTACATGGGGATTTATCATTTGCACATCATGCCTTGAAAGTTTTTCAAAACGGCTTTCAATGCGTTCGCGAATAGGAGATGTGACTTCAAGTTGCTTGCTAGTAATCTTTAGCATATTTCGAACCTTCTGTTGTTTCCTTGGATTTCAGATTACCAAGGTTCGCACTATAAAACGAGATGTAGATCACGTTTTTGTGCCCATTAGATACTGTTCGTTGGATATTTGATCACTTAGACAAATATCAATAATTCTTGGCCCAAAAGCCTTGTATTGCCAGCTAAATGGGGTCATATTCGATGGGATAACTCCGCAGTCTTTGCCCTTATTTACTTATATTTACTTTAAGTTTCATCCCGAATCCCGATAAAATACCTCTACTTATTCCATTCGGTCACTTTGAGTTTGCCCATTTTATGAATACTGAACACGTTAAAATTAAGGTCTGGGATTTACCCACGCGAATTTTCCATTGGGGCATGGTGTGTCTGTTGGCACTTTTATGGTGGAGTGCCGATGCGGGCGAAATGCAGTGGCATCAAATTTTTGCTTATAGTTTGCTGATCCTTATTGGATTTAGGATCCTCTGGGGGCTCATTGGTAGCGATACGGCAAGGTTTAGCCACTTTGTTCATCACCCCAAAGTTGTACTCGATTACTTGAGATCGATTCGAACTAAAGGGATGTCTGTGGTACTTGGACACAATCCTATCGGTGGCTATATGGTCATCGCGTTGATTGGGATCATTAGCCTTCAATTAGTTACAGGCCTTTTTGCGACCGATGATATTTTTACCGAAGGTCCGCTATATAGCTATGTCAGTTCAGATACCAGTGGATTTTTGACTTGGTTACACAAAACGAACTTTAACCTTATTCTCTTGCTGAGTGCCATTCATATACTGGCTGTGATTATTCATGCCATGAAAGGGGATAAGTTAGTTGGTGCTATGGTCAGTGGTTACAAGAAAGTCTCGAAGGTTGCTTTTTCATCAAGTGCGAAGAGCGAGCTTCGATTCAAGTCTGAGTGGCTTGCTTTAGTGCTGTTCACAGTATGCGCTGCTGTGGTCTTTGGCTATTTAATGTGGCCAATAGTGCAAGTTCTGTAGATTGATACTTAGTTTGGGAACATCAAAAAGCCTGCTATTTAGCAGGCTTTTTGATGGGAAAACAACGTCAAACTAATCTTTCTTATAAATGTCGTGACAACTTTTACAGCTTTTTCCTGTGTCCATAAAGGCTTGTTTGATTTCAGCTTGATTACCTTTTTGAGCTACAGTAGCCAGAATGGCAGCATTCTCTTGGAAGGTTTTCATTTTTGCATCAAAATCAGCTCTGTCTTGCCAAACTTTGGCTAGGGCTTCGGTATCACCTTTGTCTGAGCCATCAATAAAACCTTCGAAAGGAATTTTGGATAATGCAGCAACATTCGTTGCGCGCATTGCGAAGGTTTCTGCTTCGAAAGGTTTTTTGCCTTTCATCATGGCAGCCATATCGCCGAAGTTATAAGCAATAAGACCAAATGCAGATTGGCGGTATTCAATTGCATCTTTAGAGTCTTCGAAATTGTGTGCTTGTGCAGTTGAAGCCAATAAGGTACTGGCAACGAGAGTAAGTAGTAATTTTTTCATCGTATTCTCACAAATTAGCGTCGAAGTGTGACATTGCACGTCTATTGTACACAAATTAACTTGATGTACTAGAAGCAATTTTGTCAGTTTTTGTCTGGATCAGACTGCTAAACGTAACAATTTATTTGTAAGTAGGCGAAATCTGTTAGACTGCTAATGTAATGCTTGAACAGTACTTATGAGGGTGATTATGCGAGCTAACTGGGATCTAGTATTAGAAAAAATTTTGAGCCACAGCAATTATGAAGATCTTTCTGTGTTGTTTCATTTACTGTTAACCGAAGAAGAACGTAGTGCCGTTGCCGGACGTTTGAAGGTCTTTCAATTGCTGCTAGACGGGGAAATGAGTCAAAGGCATATCGCTGCGGAATATGAAGTCAGTATTGCAACGATTACACGTTGTTCTAATTATTTGAAGAATATGTCTTCTGAGCATAGGGCGAAAGTTCAAAAACTAATTGGTTAGTGTTCACGTGGATACAACTCTTATGAATATCATCTGCTCCTATTGTGGTGAATAGAACTAAGTCTTAAGGCGTGATGGGAAGCTTATGACGACGATAGAGGGAACGACGAACCAGAATGTATAAGCCGTAGCTGAGTAAACAGATAGCCAGAATTGGGTAAAGATCCTTGGGAAGGAATTTAAAGATAGCCAGCGCCGCTAAGAGATAGATAAAAGGTATAAAGTCATAAATTATCTCGGGAAGATAACCCGATTTACGTCGTTTGGCCGAGTCTGTTCGACGGTTTTGAGAACGCATAACGTAGATCCTCGCACCTAATACAAATACCACAGTTGCCGCTATCAAGGCATAGTTGATGTCGAGTGCAATAAAACTCGAACTACCGAGCGCCATGTAGCCAAAAGGCAAAATTTCGTAAAGGGGTTTGGTTAACATAAGCACTCCGTCGCTTAACTTAGGTTGATATCAATATCTAATTGAAACTATTCATATAAAATTTGAATACTTCAATTTACCAGTCAGTTATTTATCTATTACGAATATTATAAACGCTTGTGTATAAAAAATGCACGACCTTAAATTAAGGGCATGCATTTTAAAAGGTTAAACAATGGCTGTTTAATCACTTACGGATAAACAACTTCTCGTTCAACTGCTGGTATCAGGCTTTGTTTAGCCGCGGCAACCACAGCCGCCATTACCGTCACAACCTGTTTTAGGTGTGTCACAGGCTTCGTGCTCTTCATGGTGGTGTCCATGATCGTGGTCTGAACCACCACAACAGCCGCCCGCTTCTTGTTTACCTGAACCGCCACAGCATCCACCACCGTGGTCGTGATCATGTCCATGGCTTCCACAACCACCTTGGGCATGAATGTGGCCATGAGCGATTTCTTCGGCTGAGGCTTCACGAACGTCAACGATTTCGACGCTGAAATTGAGCGATTGGCCCGCTAAAGGATGGTTGCCATCGACGATAACCACATCGTCTTTCACTTCCATGACTTGAACTGGGCGCTGACCCATTTCAGTTTCAGCGATGAAGCGCATACCTGGGACGATATCTTCGATATCACCAAAGGCTTCTAATGGCACGGCTTGACGTAGGCCATCGTGATAAGGCCCATAGGCTTCTTCGGCACTAATAGTGACATCGAGTTTTTCGCCTTTGCTTTTACCATCTAATGCGGCTTCTAAACCTGGGATCAGGTTTTCAGTGCCGTGTAGATATAGCATAGGTTCAGAGTCGAAAGAGTCTTCTAATAGTCTGCCTTCTTGATCTGATAAACGGTAATGAATGGTTACCGCGCTGTGTTGAGTGATCTTCATATCGCCTCCAATTCGTAATGTGCGCGCATAATAACGTGCTTTTTTAGTGCTGGCGATAATTTGAAGTGGCTTATGTTAGATATCGCACAGGTTTTTTTTAGGCAAATTTGTCGGTGCTTTACGGTAGAAAGGATGAGTAATGTGATTTTTGCTCGTTAGCCTGTCAATTTAGCCTGAGTGATGAGGTAGAACAAATAACTCATTATTTGAAAGTGTATTATAACTAATTAGATGAAAAACAAGTGATTATCTAATGGTTTTCGTGCCACATTACGTTGACGTTAACAGTTATCTATTGCGTAAATCGCATTTTTACCCTTAGAAAACTTCATATTAACGAATCTTGATGCAGTATTTTATCGAGCGTTAATATTTGCCTATAAATAATCCATTTTAGGGGTTGACAAGCGCGGGTAAAAAAAGCAATTCTGTTTATCAAGAAATTAACATGGATTAGCCCAAACACATGCATAGCCTAGGTTTCGTAGTAACTACCATTATTACAACCACCACTACAACAACAGTGGGGGCGGGCTGATACACCCTAAAGAATTTTAACGATGAGCCCGCTTCCCACAAAGAAGCGGGCTTTTTTGTTTCTAGCTCTTATTTCTAAGTCGGGCGCGGTACAGGAGAACAAGATGAAAGTAATGAAATTTGGTGGTACCTCGCTTGCAAATTGGCAGCGATTCTCGATGGCGGCGGATATCGTTGCCAATTCATCTAAGCTTGAGCCAATAGCCACAGTGCTATCTGCCCCGGCGACTGTGACCAATGCGTTATTAGAAATGGTCGACGTTGCAGTTAAAGGCGAAGATTATTCCCCAGTGATACAACATGTTGAACGAGTATTTACCTCGCTTTACCAAGATGCGGTGGCTTCTGGACTCTCTAGCGCCCAAAGTGAGCACTTATTTGCAGGTTTAGCGAGTCAGTTGGCGTTATGGCACGATAGACTCCGTGGGATTGCCTTGTTGCAAGAGTGTCCTGATGGCATACGTGCTGAAATCGTGGTGGCAGGTGAGCGTTTATCTGCAGCCTTGATGGAACAAGTGATGCTATCTAAGGGGATCACGTCTGCTCAACTCGATCCGCGCGCCTTGTTTCTAGGTCGTGGTCGGCCGTTAGAATCCGTGGTCGATATCGCTGTGAGTAAGCCAAGGTTTCGTGCGTTGGCATTAGGTGAAAAACGCGTATGGGTAATGCCGGGTTTCACCGCCGCCGATGAACAGGGTAAAGTGGTCACCTTAGGCCGCAATGGTTCGGATTATTCTGCTGCCGTACTGGCCGCCTGTTTAGATGCGTCAAGTTGTGAAATTTGGACCGATGTCGACGGTGTTTATAATACCGATCCCCGGGTGGTTGCCGACGCTAAATTGCTGTCACAACTCAGTTATCAAGAGGCTATGGAGCTCTCCTATTTTGGCGCTAAGGTGTTGCATCCTAAGACGATTGCGCCTATCGCCCAGTTCCATATTCCCTGTTATATCAAAAACAGTTTTAACCCCGATGCGCCCGGTACTCTGGTATCAAACCAAGCCGATGAAACTGGCTTGCAGGTTAAAGCTATCTCCAATTTAGATAACCAGACCATGTTCGATATATCAGGCCCAGGCATGAAAGGCATGGTTGGCATGGCGAGCCGTACTCTCGCGGCGATTTCCCGCAGCGGCGTGTCAGTCTCTTTAATCACCCAAAGCTCCTCTGAATACAGTATTAGCTTCTGTGTGGCGACGTCTGACTCGGCCAAAGTGAAATGGGCCTTAGAGCAAGAGTTTGAATTAGAAATAAAAAGTGACTTGCTTGAACCTATCGCTATGCGTCATGAGCTCGCCATCGTTTCTTTGATTGGTGATGGCATGCGCACCCATAAAGGGGTGGCGGCGCGTTTCTTCCAAGCGTTAGCACAGGCAAGCGTGAACATTATCGCCATCGCCCAAGGTTCGTCTGAGCGGTCGATTTCGACTGTGATCGAGCAGCGTAAGACTAAGCATGCGGTGGCGGCTTGTCATCAAGGCTTTTTCGATGTGCAGCAGTATTTAGATGTGTTTTTAGTGGGTTGCGGCAATGTGGGCGCAGGCCTGCTCGAGCAGATAAAACAACAGTCCGCCATGCTTAAAGAGCAGCACATCAGTATCCGTGTTTGCGGCATAGTGAATTCGAACAAGATGTTACTCGACAGTGCGGGTATCGACTTAAGCAATTGGTCTAGCTTGCTTGCCGATAGCCAGCAAGCCTGCGATATCCCAGCGTTACTTGCATGGGTGAAAGAGCAACAATTGCTTAATCCAGTGCTGGTGGATTGCACCTCGAGCGAGCAAGTGTCGAACCTATATTTGGATGTGATGAACGCGGGTTTACATGTGGTCACGCCCAATAAAAAGTCCAATACTCGCGATTATGCTTATTACCAAGCGCTTCGCCAAACTGCATTAAAACAGCGTCGCCAATTCTTGTACGAAACCACAGTCGGTGCGGGTTTGCCTGTGATCGATAACCTGAAAAAACTGTTATTTGCCGGTGACAAACTGCATAAGTTTAACGGTATTTTATCGGGCTCTTTATCCTTTATCTTCGGTATGCTCGATGAAGGCATGACACTTTCTGAAGCGACCGGTCTGGCACGGGAAAAATGTTTTACTGAGCCCGATCCCCGTGATGATTTGAGTGGTATGGATGTGGCGCGTAAGGTGCTCATTCTTGCCCGTGAAGTGGGACTAAAGTTAGAGCTCAGTGACGTTCAGGTTGAATCTGTATTGCCAGCCGAGTTTGATGATTCCGGTGATGTTGAAAGCTTTATGGCACGATTACCGCAAGTTGATGCCGCAATTGCCGCAAAAGTGGCGCAGGCCAAAGCCCAAGGTAAAGTGCTGCGTTATGTTGGGCAAATTGAGGATGGTGTGTGCCGTGTGCGTATCGCCGAAGTGGATACACAGGATCCGCTTTATAGCGTTAAAGGCGGTGAAAATGCCTTAGCGTTCTATAGCCGCTATTATCAGCCCATTCCCTTTGTGCTACGCGGCTATGGCGCAGGGACTGAAGTGACCGCTGCTGGTGCCTTTGCCGATGTATTAAGAACCTTGAATTGGACTCGTGAGGTGAGTGTATGAGTTTGACCGTTTACGCTCCAGCCTCTATGGGTAACGTAGGAGTCGGATTTGATTTACTTGGCGCTGCTTTGGCGCCGATTGATGGCAGTTTACTGGGCGATAGAGTGACTATCGCCGCGGCAGCGTCGGGTGTGAGTCTGATACAGACCGGCGCTTGGGCCCATAAACTACCTGATAATCCGCAAGACAATATTGTGTACCAATGTGCCGAATTCTTCTTAACAGCCATGAGTAAGGAGTTTTTAACTGCGCAGGGTAAAGCAGATGGAGGCGTAGCGCTGACACTGGAAAAGAACCTGCCCGTCGGCAGTGGTTTAGGTTCGAGTGCAAGCTCAGTCGTGGCGGCGTTATATGCCCTGAATGAACATTTTGATAGACCCTATAACGAGCAAGCACTGCTGGAACTGATGGGCGAGTTTGAAGGGAAGATCAGCGGTAGTGTGCACTATGACAACGTTGCCCCCTGTTATTTGGGCGGCATGCAATTGATGCTCAATGTGCCGGGCAATGTCTGTGAAGCGATACCCAGCTTTAAAGAATGGTATTGGGTTGTGGCCTATCCAGGGATTTCACTCTCAACGGCAATGATGCGCAAACTCATGCCTGATCAATATGATAAAAGTGTCACTATCGATTTTGGCCGTTATTTAAGCGCCTTTGTGCATGCGTCTTACCAGCAGAATGCCAAGCTTGCGATCAGCGTATTAAAGGATGTGTTAGCCGAGCCCTATCGCGCCGCCGCGATCCCGGGTTACGACAAGGCCAGAGCCGCTTTAGCCGCTTTAGGCATGTTGACTACGGGGATTTCCGGCAGTGGCCCAACGCTGTTTTCGATTACCGATGATTTAGCCACGGCAAATGCGGCTAAAGCCTGGTTAGAACAGCATTATTTAACCGAGGTTGGGGGCTTTGCCCACGTGTGTCGCCTCGATGAGCAAGGCACGCGTAGAGTCGATTAATAGTTAATTTAGCTAAGACTAAGTACCCCAAATTAGCATTTAAGGTTTAGCATCAAAAGGTTGAGTGAGCATGGAACTATATAATTTAAAATACCCTTCGCAGAAAGTGAGCTTTAAAGAAGCGGTACAACTGGGGTTAGGTAAAGACAGAGGTTTGTTCTTTCCTAGTCAAATACCCGTACTAGACGATATTGAAGGGCTGCTGGCGTTGCCATTCGTTGAGCGCAGTAAAAAAGTACTCGGCGCATGGCTTGCCTCTGAGTTAGGCCAAGATGCGGTCGATGAATTAGTTGAGCGTGCCTTTAACTTTGATTTACCTTTGGTTGCCGTCGATGAGCAGCGTGCCTGCCTCGAATTATTCCACGGTCCAACACTGGCGTTTAAAGATTTTGGGGCGCGCTTTATGGCGCAATGCGTCAATGCCTTTGTCGGCGACACACGCTTAACCATTCTGACTGCGACTTCGGGCGATACTGGCGCCGCGGTTGCCGATGCCTTCTATGGACTTGAGAAAGTCAATGTGGTGGTGCTCTATCCTAAGGGCAAGATCAGTGAACTACAGGAAAAGATGTTCACGACTTTGGGCAAGAATATCCATACAGTTGCCGTCTCGTCCGATTTCGATGCCTGCCAAGATCTGGTTAAGCGCGCCTTTGATGATCCCGAAGTCCGCGATGGGTTGAGCTTAAACTCGGCAAATTCTATCAACATCAGCCGCTTACTCGCGCAAATTTGCTATTACTTTGAAGCGGTTGCCCAGTCTAAACAGCGCCATGAAGCCGATCCTGTGATTTCAGTGCCAAGTGGTAACTTTGGCAACCTCACCGCAGGTTTATTCGCTAAAGCGATGGGATTACCAGTTAAACGCTTTATTGCCGCGACCAATGCCAACGATACAGTGCCGCGTTATTTAGACAATGGCCAATGGCAGCCCAATCCGACTCAAGCGACTATGTCCAATGCCATGGATGTGAGTGAACCCAGTAACTGGCCGCGTGTGGAAGCCATTTGTGAGAAATTAGGCTGGCCACTGAGTAGCTTAGTGGGTATTCGCTTATCGGAGGAACAAACGTCACAGGCATTAGCTGAGTTGCATGCACAGGGTTATGTGTCTGAGCCCCATGCGGCGATTGCAGCTAAGGCCTTATCTTTAACCTTAGTGCCCGATGAAGTGGGCATATTCTTGGGGACGGCGCATCCCGCTAAATTTAAGGATGTTGTGGATAGAGAATTAACGCTTAACTTACCCTTGCCGCCTGAGCTTGAAGCTGTTGCGAGTAAGCCCATCTTATCCGCGGAATTAGCGGCAGATTTTGCTGCATTAAAAGTGCATTTATTCAAAATATTAGCTTAAGGGCTTTAGCCCTACTGATGTCTGCCTAGCAGTGGAATAACATGGCGTAAAAGCAGGAAGGGAGCTTGGCTCCCTTTTTTTACAAGTGTGAGTTTTATGGTGGGGAATTGATGAGCTTGTGTTACCAGCGAACATAAAACAACCCTTAGTTAACTACATGATATTTAATTAATATTTGTAACTTTCTGTATTATCCTTGGTTTCTTATATGTGACATTGTTCACAATTTTATCGGTTGCAATTAGTTATGTTCACCCGCGTGTTTAATCTGTGGGTTAATTGATTTGTCTAAATTTTTTCTGTTAAGTACATGTTTTTGCGTTTTAATATCTGGATGTGCGACCAAGCAGCATGAACTATATCGTCGCATTAACGTGGCCTACGATTTTGAAGTCACCCACTGCGATAGTTTTGCTTTAGTCACTGGGGTGAGCCGCCATGAAAACCAGCTTGATGAAGCTAAAGAGTCCGCCACGGCTCAGGGTGAGGAATTGGGGGGGACACACATAGTTTGGTTACAAGTCGATATGGGGGATCCCACTAAAGTTGTTGCTATTATTTATAAGTGTCTGATTTAAATTTATAAAACTTTATTTTATTTCCTGCGTTCCGGCTTAGCCTTTATCGCAGTATAGTGAGTCGTTTAGATCTCACTATTGGCTGTTGTGCTTTTTTGTTATTATCCCCCGTCCTTTTTTAGGCTAATTACTGTGATCTCGCCGGTGTTTATGGCGCGCTATCTAAGTGACAACTACGCTTACTGAGGTAGAACCCCCTCGCGGAAGTCTGACACTGAATCGTTATACTTCATCTTAATCAAGAGAGGATCATCAACTTAAGAGGCAAGTAACTTAGCCTATGCCATGGTTTAAATACGTTCCTGTCTTATTTATGTTTTTTTTAGTCTTGCCCGCTGTAAGTGCGTCGCAGGTCAATAGCCCTTTACCTTGTAAGAACACGATTAAAGTCGGTTACAACGATTGGCCTCCCTATGCTTGGCAAGATCCTCAAGGAGAAGCCCAAGGTTTAGATGTGGATCTGATGCGGGCATTTGCAGTGTATCTTGGTTGTGAAGTTCATTTTATTAATGTGCCCGCTAAGCGCTCGCATCAGATGTTGCGAGCAGGACAGTTAGATGTGTTGATGGGAGCGACTATGACGGATGAACGTCAAAACTATGCTCTTTTTTCAACCTATTACCGAGATGAAGAGCTGCGCTTATTTGTACTTTATGAGCAAAAAGATCAGATTAATATCGATAAATGGGAGGACATTTTTACCCAAAAATTGCGTCTACTTGTCCCTTCTAGCGGTTGGTATGGTGCAGATTATCAAGAATCTCAATATCGATTAGAGCAGGAGCACTTGTTAGTATTAAGTCCCGACTCAGATAAGTCTGTGCAAATGCTTATCTACGGTAGAGGAGATATGATAGTCGGAGATACCTTAGCCATGCCCTATATCGCCAGCCAGCATCAACGCATCAAGCTAGTGCCACTTAAGTTAGTATTAGATCAAAATCATATTCATTTAATGTTCAGTAAAGCGAGTATCAAGACAAGCCAGTTAGAGCAGTTTAATCATGCGATTAAGGCATTGATGGATAACGGTGAAATTGCACGAGTGATCAATAAATGGCAACAAATGACACTGGCGAAACAGTCTAATATGAGCCGCCTAAACAGTCCGCTAAAGACGCTGTATGTCAGCCCTTAACATTAGCCCTTCACGTTAGCCACTCATGTCCGACTCTGGTATATTTTTATCCTAGTGCAATATGGTAACGCTATGATCTTTGATGTTTTCCTCTAAAGAATCTTGTCTTTTATTCAGTTGTTCCTCCGCGATTTAAGATGTGACACATTTGCTAAAACTTCTCTGACTCGAAGTTACTGAACTCTCTATCAAATTCTGCTAGCTTGTTGGGCTCAATTGTCATGCTTTGGACTTGATTGTGGTTTTTTACAAAAGCCCATGGCAAGAATTTCTTCGCTAAATCTGCTAGCAAAATCTCGTAGTAAAGAGTCTATTGCTAAAATAACAATAGGATAGAGGTCATACATGAAACTTCGCCATTCTGTCGCCTGCTGCATGCTTGCCCTTGGCACATTAACAGCGTTCCAAACCATCGCTGCCGATGCGGTGAGCAATCAAGGGTATTACCGTGCGCCAGCGTTGCACGCTCAAACCTTAGTCTTTACTGCAGAAGGGGATTTATGGACTCAGACCTTAGGTCAAAAAGCGGCTACTCGCTTAACGAGTTTACCCGCAGAAGAGCTAGGGGCGACTATTTCAGCCGACGGTAAGTGGGTTGCTTATGTTGCCAACTATGAAGGCGCGAGCGAAGTGTATGTGATCCCCATTACGGGCGGTGTGGCTAAACGGGTGACTTTTGAGAATAGCCGTGTGCGGGTTCAGGGCTGGACTGCCAAAGGCGAGATTTTATATTCTACCGACACTGGTTTTGGTCCTGCTAATAATTGGATGCTGCGCAGCGTCGATCCTCAAACCCTCACCACCACAGATTTACCCTTAGCCGATGCAGTTGAAGGTGTGATTGATGATCGCAACGAATACGTGTACTTCACCCGCTTTGGTCTGCAAGTGACTGGCGATAATGCCAAAGTGTACCGTGGCGGCGCAAAAGGTGAATTATGGCGCTTTAAACTCGGCAGCAAAACCGAAGCACAGTTGCTCAGCGGCCAACACGATGGCTCAGTGCGCCAACCTATGCTATGGCAGGACAGACTCTATTTTATTAGCGACAGCGATGGCAACGACAACCTCTGGTCGAGTGCGCTCGATGGTTCAGATGCAAAACAGTTAACTCAATTTAAAGATTGGCAAGTCCGCGGTGCGCGGATGGACCAAGGCAAAGTAGTATTCCAGTTAGGTGCGGATATCCATGTGTTTGATATTGCGGCCGCTAAAGACTCGTTACTCAATATTGAACTCACTTCCGATTTTGCCGAGCGCCGTGAGCATTGGGTAAAAGATCCTATGGATTACGCTTCTTCGACTAATTTGGCCCCCGCTGGCGATAAAGTGGTGATCACCGCCCGCAGCCACGTGGCGATCGCGGGTATTGATGGCTCGCGTTTAGTTCAAGTTGCACTGCCGGGGACTTATCGCGTAAGGGAAGCTGTGTTGAGCCAAGATGGCAAGTCGGTTTATGCGATTAGCGACATGACAGGTCAGCAGGAAATTTGGCAATTCCCTGCTGATGGCAGCAGTGGCGCTAAACAGTTAACCAAAGACGGTCATACTTTAAGAATGAGTCTTAATTTGTCCAGTGACGGTCGATTTATCGCCCATGACGATAACGATGGTAACGTTTGGCTGCTCGACTTAAAGAAAAATACCAATCAAAAAATCATCACTAACGGCGAGGGACTTGAGCCTTACGCCGATATCCGTTGGTCCGGCGATAGCCGTTTTATTGCATTAACTAAGTCGGAAATCGGTAAACAACGTCCGCAAATCGTCCTGTATTCTGTGGATGAAAATAAGGCCGAGACGCTCACCAGCGACAAATACGAGTCCTATTCGCCAACCTTTAGCAGTGACGGCCAGTGGCTATATTTCCTATCGAATCGCCAATTCAGCGCAACACCAAGTTCACCTTGGGGCGATAGAAATATGGGCCCAGTGTTTGATAAACGCAGCCAAATTTTTGCCATCGCACTGGTCAAAAATGCCAAATTCCCCTTTAGTAAACCCAATGAACTCGAATCGAATCAAGTTGAAAAAAACGATGCTAAGGATAAACCGAGTCCAGTGAAAATCGATTGGGCGGGGATCTCTCAGCGTTTATGGCAAGTGCCTGTCGATTCAGGAAATTACAGTAAGCTGCGCGTCGTCGATGATAGACTTTATTTGTTAGATCAAGCTATTGGCGACGATGTCGCTCCTAATTTAATGACCATCAAATTTGACCGATTAAGCCCCAAAGCCGAGGTTTTTGCCGAGGACATTGGCCAATATGAGGTTTCTGCCGATGGTAAAAAGCTGATGCTACGTAAGCACAGTAATGAGAAATCACTCCTGATTGTTGATGGCGGCGATAAATTAGGCGATACGGATAATGCCAAAGTGCAAACGGAACAATGGCAGTTAGCGATTTCTCCGCAGCTTGAATGGCAGCAAATGTTTGAAGATGCGTGGTTGATGCACCGAGAATCTTTCTTCGACAAAAAAATGCGCGGCCTCGATTGGCAAGCCACTAAGGCTAAGTATCAGCCTTTGCTCGACCGCCTGACCGATCGTAACGAACTGAATGATATTTTCATGCAAATGATGGGCGAGTTAGATTCTTTGCACTCACAGGTGCGCGGTGGTGACATACCTCAAGATCCCGATGCGGCTAAAGCGGCAAGCCTTGGCGCGCGCCTACAACAAACTGCAGATGGCGTTAAAATCGCGCACATTTATAGTAATGATCCTGAGTTACCGGCTAATGCTTCACCGTTAAATCGTATCGAAGTCGATGCTAAAGAAGGTGATATGCTGCTGGCTATCAATGGCACGCCAGTGGCGAATGTAGCTGATGTCACGCGTCTTTTACGTAATCAGCAGGACAAGCAAGTCTTGCTGCAGCTTAAGCGTGGTAGCCAAACCCATAAAACCATCGTCATGCCCGTTAGTGCTGTGGTGGACAGTCAATTACGTTACTTAGATTGGGTGAGCCATAATGCGGCTGTGGTCAAGGATGCAAGTCAGGGCAAGATGGGTTATTTACACTTATATGCCATGGGCGGTGGTGATATTGAAAGTTTCGCCCGTGAGTTTTATGCCAACTACGATAAAGAGGGCTTGATTATCGATGTTCGCCGTAACCGCGGTGGCAATATTGACAGTTGGATTATCGAAAAGTTACTACGCCGCGCTTGGGCGTTTTGGCAACCCACCCATGGCACGCCAAACACCAATATGCAGCAAACCTTCCGCGGTCATTTAGTGGTGTTAACCGATGAACTGACCTATTCCGACGGCGAAACCTTCTCCGCAGGGATTAAGGCGCTCGGTATTGCGCCCTTAATTGGTAAGCAAACGGCAGGGGCGGGTGTGTGGTTATCTGGGCGAAATGCGTTGACCGATAAAGGGATGGCGCGGGTGGCCGAGTATCCACAGTATGCAATGGATGGCCGCTGGGTGCTTGAAGGCCATGGCGTAACGCCGGATATTGAAGTCGATAACTTACCTTTTGCTACCTTTAATGGCAAAGATGCGCAGCTTGAAACTGCAATAAGTTATTTAAAGGATGAGTTGGTTAAACAGCCAATCCCAGCCTTAAAAGTGCAACCTTTGCCTGTAAAAGGTATGGCACAGGATATTAAAGCTAAGTAATTGATATTTAAATTCAGTATTTAACCGAAATTTAAGGTATCTCGGCTAGCATGTCCGCGTACAAAGTTAGGGTGTTGTCTCTTGGTTCCCGAGACAACACCCATTTTTATGCCCATTCATTAATACTTCTATTCCCATTTTTACTTGTTTCCGCATAGGTTTGCATAGTGTTCACTTGCTGTTGTTGGGCAAGGTGATTAACTGTCATTGCTCTCGCGTCTTCGTTATGGCTTAGATAATAGGCCGTTGGCGCTGAAATCCCTTGGCTCGTTCCTGTCGCTAAATTGGTCATGTCGGCGATCACTTGATACTTCATCTTCGCGTGTTTCAATTCGACTAAGGTTTCTATGTTATCCCTCAGTGCTGGCATTTCTGCTGGTTTTTGCGCATTCGCCGCCAATTGTTTTGCATCGCTAGAAAGCGTTACTGTATCAGTTGATGCTGGTGCGCTGGTTTGAACGGCATTGTTAACCTGTGCAAATTCAGCAGTGGAGACATTTTTTTGTGGGCTGACAGACGGGGAATTTCGCAGTGGTTGAATGTGCATCTTTTAACTCCAACAGATGATACCAAGCTAAGATTGGCTTCTATCGTACTGTTTAAAAGCTGGACCTGAGCTGAATAATGGTGAAAAGTTAGGCTCTATGGATGGTTAGGTGGCGCGGATAATTCGGTGATAGCAATGATTCAGACTGCTATTGAGTTGCGGTGCGGCAATAAAAAAGCCCGCTTAGGAAAACCATCAGCGGGCCATAAAGGTCTGCTCAAATCCTAAAACTTGATTTGAATATCTGTTGCTAAACTATTAGCGATAAAGCAATTTGCATGTGCTTTCTCGTGAATTTTCTCAAGGGTTTCTTGGCTGACTTCGACCCCTTCAGCGAAAATGACCTTAGGATTGAGCACCATCTTAGTTACGGCCAACTTGCCCGCGTCGTTTTTACCCAGCTCTGCAGTGGCATTATCCACATAGGAGGTTACAGGTAAGCGCTTAAGATGCGCAATTGCTAGAAAGGTCAACATATGGCATGAGGATAATGCAGCCAACAGGCTTTCCTCTGGATTGACATTTTGCCCATTGCCTTTGTATTCCGGTGCCGACGAGGCTTGAATCGTCTGGCCGCTGCCAAAGGTAATACTGTGGTCTCGACAAAATTCGCCTTCTTCGGCGGGCGAGGTTTGCCAGTTAACCGTTAAGTTAAAGCCCATTATTTTCTCCTATCTGAAGGACATCAGGGCACTATAGCCTAGCGGTGCTCACTTAGCCATGATCGCCATGCTAGTGTTAGCTGGACATTAGATCCCTGCACTCAGTAATAGAGTGCCAGTGAGCACGCTGCCAGTGACGATTCCTATCGGTAAATGGCGTGGGCTGTAGCTTAACGTTAGGATGACCAGCATTGCCGCGAGGGAAATTATTCCCATAAACAAAATGCTCCCGTAGGCCCAGCCCTGATCGCTCGCGCAGGCACTTAAGCTAAATGCTAGTAGTAACCAAGCAAACAAGGTTAGCAAACGACTTTGCCATTGTGCTGGTGGACGATTGAACACATCCTTGAAGTGACCAAATTTAGCTAAGGCAAACAGGGCGAGGGAAAGATAACTCAAACCTAAGATCCCAAGTAGGGGAATAAATTCTGGCATCATGATTTGGCTTCCTCCAATGAAGATGACGAGCTAAGGTCGTTGGCAAGGGATGTTTGGGATTCGCTTCTACGTGCATTTTTTGCTTTTTCTGGGCGTTTAGTGGAGGCCTTAGCAATCAAAGCCACTCTTTTACTGGCAAATAGCATAGCGCCACCAAGTAGCACTGCGAGCACGTCAAATCCGACTAAAGCCCATTGATTGGATTGGATATTGTCGATGATATTGCTTGGTGATGTGAAGGCATTGAGCACGGGCAGCGCACAGCACAAAGTCCCTGTGAGTCGTAATGCGGTTTGCCACTGGCGACGTGAACGACCCAAGAAAGCCCAAACACCCATTACCGCTAACGCGATAAAGAAACTGTGAACTTCCCATTCAGAGCGGCTTGCAAAACTCGTCGATAAGAGACGATTGGCGTAAAAGAAGGCTACAGTGCCTAAGGGTAATCCTAAGATAAACATGAAGTTTAACCCTTCAACTAAACGTAATCCAAAGCTTGGTTTCTCGCCTTTATCGATCAATTTTTGCTGTTTTTGACGTAGACGAATGGCCCACATCAAAGTGCCTGTCGCGATCATAGCGCAGCCTAATAAACCGCAGAAAAAGAATAAAAATCTTAGCAGCGGGGCGGCAAAACGTGCCGTGTGCAGCGACATCATAGTATCGTAAGTCGCGGAGGCTCCTGAGGCTTCGTGCGGGCTGGCATATTTAAGCTCACCATTTACCCCGTTGAATATCAAAATATTGGCTTCATCGGTCACATCTTTACCTGTGTTTTGGTAAAAGGTCACTTGGCTATTTTGATCTTTAGGGTATGACACTATCACTTGCTTAATTGGCGCATCGCCCCATGCGGCTTTCACTTGAGGTAGTAATTGGCTCAGTTGCACCTGTGGCGCACTAATCCCCGCGGCTTTCTCGGTTTGTCTGGCGGGATTAAGTTCTTTTAAAAAAGCTTGGTTATCACCCGAATAGGCGGTATTAACCGTCCATGGGATATAGATAAGCATTAGGGTAATAAGCCCTGTATAAGTGATCATCAAATGGTAGGGCAGGGCGATGACAGAGCTCACATTGTGCGCGTCTAGCCAAGAGCGAGCGCCTTTATCCCGTCTAAAACTGAACAAATCTTTGAAGATCCGTTTGTGGATCACTATGCCACTGATAAGGGCGATCAGCATAAACATAGTGCAAACGCCGACGATATAACGCGCTGTAATAGCGGACATATAGTGCAAGTCAAAGTGCAGACGATAGAAGAAATCACCGCCGCGACTCTCACGCACTTCAGAGATCATGCCGCTGCCATCTGCTAAGGCTACATGTTCTTCAGTCTTGCCACGACGCTGACCTTTTTCTGGTGGCAGTTGCCAGCTAACGCTTTGAAAGGGGGTTCGTTCAGTTGGAAAACCTATCATCCAGCGCTGCGCTGTTGCCGGCGAATGCGCTTCTATGTAACTTTGACCTTTATCTAATTGGTTTTCGAGGGTATCGGCTGGGTAGTCTTGATAAACCCCTTTGTGTAATTCGGGTTCATTCCAAAGGCTGATCTCATGGCGAAAATAGCTCAAGCTACCCGCAAAAAAGATCAACAATAATACCCAACATACCAGCAAGCCTGCCCAGGTATGTAGCCAAGATAAAGTTCTAAAAAATGTCTCTTTCATCTTATTGCCCACATACCTTGATCAATCCAAAACATAACAAACTCACTAAGCCTAAATCTCGCCATGCATGCCAGGTTTTACGCACACAAAAGGCATAAATAATAGCAATGGCATAAAACAGGAAAGCTAACATATTGGCTGTTATCGTGCTTTCAAAGCGCGGCATAGGTAGCACTAATGTCAGCAGGCAAGCCAAGGTTGCTGCCGCAACATAACCCGCCAGTAGAGCGGCACTCGCACGGGCAAAGACTTTGAAGGCAAACTGCGATTGCTCTTGCTTAAACCATTGCACAATTCCCCGCGAAATCAGCGAGTTCGAGCGCATTTGAGTTGTAGAAGATTGCGTTGAGGTTTCAAACGCGGGTGTATTAGACATAAGTGCCACTTCTCATTTCGAGCCAATATGGGTCTGTTATGGCTATCCGTTACTGTTGATTCTGCAAAGTGTGCTTGAGCTTTTTGGCTTAACGACGAATGCATTTCTATAGCAGTAGATAGCTAACCGCGAGAAGTATAACTTAGTTAATTCAAATGATAAACGATATCATTTAGATTCGAATGTGAATCTGTGATCTTAAGCTGATCTGCTTTAGCGAGTGTAGGGTGACGAGTTTAACGTATGTAGCGTAACGAGCGCCCTGTCACAATTGTTTGTTTTTATTTGTTGATATGTGTTTAGTGGTTACTGCTTGTTTAGCGTTAGGTTAATTTTTATGCTGCCAATGTGAGCTTTATCAATTTTGATAGACGACGGTTTTGGCAGAATGCGTTATCTTTTTTACCGAGACCTAGCCTGATAACCCTATGCATAAAAATTCTACAAATGGTGAAACACACCTGTCAGATAATGCGATTTTACTATCAACGACGGATCTGAAGGGAAACATTAAATATGTGAATCAGACCTTTTCGCAGATCAGTGGGTTTAGTGTTGCTGAGTTGCAAGGGAATCCACATAACATAGTGCGCCATCAAGATATGCCTGCGGCTGCATTTAAGATCCTCTGGGAGCGAATTAAGCAGGGAAAACCTTGGATGGGGATAGTTAAAAATCGCACCAAAACGGGCGGCTATTATTGGGTGAATGCCTACGTTGCGCCTGTGTATGAAGATGGTAAAGTTCATGAGTATCAATCTGTTCGTCGCCAAGCTACCCCTGAGCAGATTAAAGCCGCTGAGAGTATTTACAGTGATATTAATCAGGGCAAGCAACCTAAAGTGTTGCGTAAAGATAGGTTAGGTTTCAGTGGCAAAATACTGCTGGCCATGTTGGTTTCGATTACGGCTACGGCGATAATTGCCAGTTATTCCCCCATAGTTGCCGCGATGGTGGGAATGAGTCTCGCGTGCCTAGCATGGTATTACCTGATGCAGCCGCTGCAAAAGCTTGTGTCTATGGCAACTAACATTATTGACGATCCCGTCGCTACGGGCGTGTACACCGGCCGCCAAGATGAGATCGGTAAATTAGACCTCGCCCTACGTTTTTTGATCACTGAAATTGGTGGCGTTGTTGGCCGTATGGCTGATTCTGCCAGTGAGATCCAAGCACAAAGTGTCAGCCTTAAACAAACCATTACAAACACTTGGGAGCATGCCGATAGTCAGAGTGAACAAACCACGCAAGCTGCGACTGCGATGGAGCAGATGAGTGCCAGTTTTGCTGAAGTAACGGGAAACATTCATCGCACTGCCTCGGAAATGGTGTCGAGCCATGAGGCGGCTCAACGCGGGCATTCTCGTTTAGAAACGGTTATTGATGCGATACATCAGTTAAGTGTACAAGTGAGCCACTTTTCCGATGTTGTACAAGCTATTGAACAAGATAGCAGTGCGATTCACCAAGTGCTCGAAGTCATACGTGCCATTGCCGACCAAACTAACTTATTAGCCTTAAATGCGGCAATTGAAGCGGCACGGGCAGGGGAGAGTGGTCGTGGTTTTGCCGTGGTGGCCGATGAGGTCAGGCAGTTATCGAGCCGTACTAGCCAATCCACCTCGCAAATTGAGTTAATTGTTAGCCGTTTTAGAGAAAGCACTCAAAGGGCGACCTCGACCATGATGGCGGGGCAGGAACAGGTAAAACGTTCGGTTAGCTTAGCGCAAGATGCGAGTGTGGCTTTTGGCGAGTTGCTTTCATCTATTTCGCGAATTAATTCTTTGAGTGATGATAATGCGGCGGCGATGACGCAGCAGACTTCGGTGGCCGCAGAAATTAGCCGAGCCATCCATGTGATCAGCGACTTGGCTCAGCAGAGTTTAGAGCAGACGCTCGATGCGGCAGCGCGGGGTGATCAAGTGTCGCGTTTATCGACCAAGACGCATCATTTGTCCCAACAGTTTTGGCAGCAGAGTGTGCAACGTAAATATTAAGCGTATTTACCTTATGTCGTATTGCATTTTGTGATTGATTTATTATTAATGCCTGTTTATAAATCAATCACTTAATCATGTTTTTCTCGCTGTTTTATTTTTGACTTCTTGATGGAGGTCACATTTAGGAGATGCTAATACCTGAGTTGACCGAAATATTTGCCAATAACCCTTGTGTTTTATCCTGCATGCCCCAAGCTCTATTAGTGAAGCAAAAATAAAAGTAATGACACTAAAAGGGACAACCTATGAAAATAAATATTTCTGGTCACCACGTCGATGTTACTGATTCTATTAGAGAAGATGTTAACGAAAAATTTGCAAAAATCGCCACCCATTTCCCCTCTCTGATCGCACTGGACATTATTATTGCGAAAGAGCATGGCGAGTATCAGGTTGAGCTTCGTACGAATTATGAAGGAAGCCGTATTTCTGCTTCAGGTACCGATGAGGTTATGTACCCAGCAATCAAAGCTGCATCGAAAAAATTAGATGCAGCACTTAAGCACCGTAAAGGTCAGCTAAAAGCGGATTTGCATGAAACCCCGAGCTGTACAACGCCCGCTATTGCCCATGAAATTATCCAAGAGATGGATCTTCGTTAGGTTTTAGTCATAACTCATCGCTTTAGATGAGCACAAAGGGGCCTTTAATGGCCCTTTTTGTTGGCAATAGGGTTTGGTTTAATGCTAATGGGTTAAATCAATGCCAGTTGCAATCCCTTGAGCACAGCTTGGGTACGGTCTCGGCAATCGAGTTTAGTGAGTATGTTAGAGACATGATTCTTCACTGTGCCCTCGGCTAAAAATACCGCATTGGCGATTTCCTTATTGGAGAAGCCACCCGCCATAAAACTGAGAATTTCCCGCTCCCGTTTCGACAATAATTCATTTCTAGTTACCCCAACGCTAGGTGCAGGTTTAGGCTCACTCATCTGTTTGAGCACCGAAGGCTCAATCAAGTAGCCGCCTTTAGCGACGGTTTCTATAGCGCATAGTAACTTGTCGAGTGACACATCCTTGAGTAAAAAGCCATTGGCGCCCGCCTGTAAACTATTGAGGAATAACTCACTGTCATCGAAGGTGGTTAACATGATGATAGGTAAACTATTGGCACTCTGGCGTATCTGTTTGAGCATGGCGATACCATCAAGATTTGGCATGCGGATATCACTGAGCAGTACATCGACGGGATTGCTGGCCAGCTGACTGAGTGCATCTTGGCCGTCTTCGGCCTGCCACAACACGCGAATGTTGTCGGAAATGGCGAGTAGGCTGGCGATCCCTTGGCGAACCAATTGCTGATCTTCCACTAAACCGACACTGATGATGTTGTTTTGCGTATCCATAGAGATCCCAAAGCGTTTTTTATAAAAAGTTAAGCGAGTGCTGGGAATGTGAGGGTGAGTTGGCAGCCGGATGCCGAGTCATTTGCCCTTAACTCCAAGGTGCCATTAAAGGGTTGTAGCCTTTCCTGCATGCCGCCGAGCCCTGTACCGAACTGTCCTGTACCGTTTAGCCCTGTGCCGCTTTTAACTGATGCGTTTCGCGCGGCTCCCCGTGTTAGCCCCACGCCGTTGTCGCTTAGTTGCAATACCAGCGCGCTTTGAGAGTCTTCCATGCTCAGTTGCAGTTGATTCGCCTTGCCGTGACGTACGGCGTTGCTGATGCCTTCCTGCAGCACTAACAGTAGTGCCTGAGTCAGTTCGGCTGATTGCAGTGGCTTCATCCCTTTGCAGTTAAGAGTCACGTTGGGTAAGCGGGTCATCAGTGCCTCTAAAGGTGGGACTAAATCCAATCCCACTTGCACTCTTTGAGCCCTGACGACGGCGCGAATACTTTCAAGTAGCTCTTTAGCTAAGGATTTACTTTGGTTAACTTGAGGTTTGAGCTCCTCGGGCGCGGTATGGCTTAGTACTTCCAATTGCAGGGAAAGCGCTGTGAGTTGGTGGCCGAGAATGTCGTGCAAATCGCGTGATATCCTTAATCTTTCTTGCTGTTCGCTGGCTTGGCTCAGTAGGGCGCGAGTGGCAATAAGCTGTTGGTTTAGCTGTTCTTGTATCAAACGTGATTTACGTTCAGAAAGCCTTGCTTGGCTACTGCTGTAGGCAAAGAGTTGAAAGCCAAGATAAATCAAAATATTGAACACGTTGCTTTGTTCATGCAATTGCCATTGCAGCAGCGCGTAATAAACAAGGTTGGCTAGCAGCAGCTGTGAAATAACTTGGCGGCGATTGAAAAACTCAGGCAACAGTGACGCCCAAATGACGAAGAGGATCGGCAGCAATGCATGGTTTGCCGTGAGTAATAAGCTCAGTACGATCAAGGGCATTGCTAGCGTGGTTATGCGGCGAAGTCGAATATTATTATGCGCAACTTTATCGGTAGCTATCAGTATAAATTGCACTACAAACAGCCCATACAGTACGGCATTTAGCATGCCTTGCCATGTATGCAATGCGGCTTGATTTATCCCAACCCAAGCGACTAATGCCCAAGTGAGCACTCCTGCAGCAATCAACATGTTTTCTTCTTTCGCTAATCGATTTTCTAGCACGAATGACGATTCCTTAATCCAATTCTGCCGACCATTCTAAGGTATCAGCGCCAGATGTCACTATGCCAAAAGTCATCTTGTTAAATTTTTGTTTCATGACTTTTGGCACCTGTTTTTCGTCCTGCGATTTTTTAAGCTAACTCCATCGCGGTAACTTATGAGCGCAAATAACAGGAGTAAGACATGAAACACGTGAACTCGGCTATGACAACTCAGATTCGCCAAGCAAATATGACCAAAAGGACGTTATCAGCGATTTGGGGCGCAGGCTTAGCTTGCTTACTCTTGTCTGCAGGAAGTATGTCGGCAGGCACCATGTCCGCAGAGAGCCAGGCACATTCCCTGACTGTGGATATCGATAATATTCAAGTACAAACTGGCGCCTTGATGGTTGAGCTTTATGCCAATGCCGAGGATTACGCCGCAGGCCATAATCCTAGCGCGTCTATGATAAAGCCCGTCACTAAGACAGAGCATAGGCTGGTATTTAGCGATCTCGCCGATGGCCAATATGCGGTCAAGGTCTTTCACGATGAAAACAACAATCACAGCTTAGATACCAATATGTTAGGTGTGCCGAGTGAAGGCTATGGCTTTAGCCATAACGCCGGCAGTTTTGGGCCTGCGAGCTTTAAAGACGCCAGTTTTAGTCTGCAGGCTGATGCGCAAATCACCATACATATCCGCTAAGAGGGGGCTACACCATGGATAGACGTCAATTTCTAGCAGGCTCAGCCGCCCTAATGACGAGTGCTGTTTGGGCAAGTTCGGTGGATAAACTACTGGCACTGGATAACGCACAAGCGGTCGCCCGTGAGCCATGGGCCATAGGTTTTAATGGGGCTGAAGGCGACTATCTGCCGCTCACTATGCAGGTTTCGGGTGAATGGCCAGCGCAATTGAGTGGGAATCTATATCGTAATGGGCCAGCGAAAATGTCTCGGGCAGGTAAGGCATATCAGCATTGGTTCGATGGCGATGGCATGGTGCAACAGTTTAGTGTGAGCAATGGGCAAATTCAGCATCAGGCCAAGTTCATCCAAACAAAGAAGTTTAAAGTCGAAGAGGCCGCTGGCGCGTTTAAGTACACGACCGCAGGCACAGTGATCCCCAATGCTTTACCTATTCGAAATAACGATGACTTGAATGTGGCCAATACCAGTTTATTGCCGCGCCACGGCGAGTTGCTCGCTTTATGGGAGGCGGGGTCACCCTATCGACTCGATGCTCAGACCTTAACCACGCTTGGTGTTAAAAGCTTTGGCGACAAGTTTAAGGGTTTACCCTTTTCCGCCCATCCACTCGATGATGGACGAGGTGGACTATGGAATTTTGGCGTCTGGTATGTCGGTGGTGAGAAGCAGTTACTTGTGTATCAAGTGGCACCCGATGACAGCATAGCCAGAATGGAAGTGATTGAATTGCCACAGGCGAGTTACTTACATGCCTTCGCGCAGAGTGAGAATAAGCTGGTGTTTTACATTTCATCCTGCGTGTATGAAGAGGGCGAAACCTATGTTGATGCCTTTAAATGGCGCCCCGAATTGCCATCGCAATTACTAGTCATCGACAAAGCTGATTTTAGCGTGCGCCAGTTATACCTGCTACCTGCGGGATTTGTGTTTCACTTTGGTCAAGCCATTGAGAAGAATGACGAACTTTCTGTGCAGCTTTGCCTCTATCCCAATTCATCTATTTTAACCCAAGGGATGAAGGGGTTACTGACGGGGGAGCGTAAAACTAAGACACCCCATGCAGAGTTAGTGACTATCACTGTACCGCTCACAGTACCGCTCACAGTAGCACTTACAGCAACTAGCAAAGCGCAGTTTGCGGAGACCTTGTCTTCCTCTGCACGTATTAACCGCAGCGGCGTGATGATGGAGTTTCCCCAGTTTTCGCAGCACATTATGGGTAAAAAACAAACTAGCGGTGAAAAAGCGTTTGCAGAGAAAACAGGCGGGGCTTCGGCGTTTGTTCCGTTATTTGGCGTTGGAGCAAGATCAGATTCAGCTGTTAACTCTGGCTCCAGCTCTAACTTTAAATATGAAGCAGAATCTGACTCTGAATCAGGGCTAAGTAACACTCTGTATTGTATTCATAATGCAAAAGACAGCAGCAAGCACAGTGTGGATACACTTGGCGACGCGAGCTATAGCGCGTTTTATCTTGGCAAAGGCAAAATTGCCGAAGAGCCGCTCTATATCCCCGCCACTGAGCAGCACGAAGCCTATTTACTGATGACTTGGCTCGATTACCATAATGCACAGTCTGGTTTGTCTTTGTTTCGTGCCAGTGATATCAGTGCGGGCCCCATCGCTTCGGCTCAAATGAACAGGGTATTGCCACTAGGGTTTCATGGCTGCTTTATTGAAGCTTAATATTTTGATCTATAAATAAAAAACGCAGCTCTTGGCTGCGTTTTTGTTTCAGGCGAAAGAAACGTTTAGTCATCAATTTCCGCATTGTGATAGACGTTTTGTACGTCGTCACAATCTTCAAGTGCGGCAATAAACTTTTCAAACATAACGACATCTTCACCTTCAACTTTAGTCATGTCCTGCGGTACGAAGGTGATATTGTCAAATTCAAAGTTAACCTCTGGCATCGCTTCGGTCAGCGCAGTTTTGACTTTAAAGTATTCAGTGTGTGGCGCGTATACTGTGATTAAGCCATCTTCAAGCTCAACATCGCTTACATCAACGTCAGCCATCATCAGCAGTTCTAAAATCGCATCTTCGTCATCACCCGCAAACACGAACACGGCTTGATGATCAAACATGTGGCCAACTGTACCAGGGCCGCCGAGTTTGGCATCGTTTTTCACGAAGGCTTGACGCACTTCGGTGAAGGTACGTTTTACGTTATCGGTTAAGCAGTCAACAATGACCATGCAGTTGCCAGGACCAAAACCTTCGTAACGGGCGGTATCGTAATCTTCACCACCGCCGCCTTTAGCTTTTTCAATTGCGCGTTCAATAACATGCGCGGGCACTTGGTCTTTCTTAGCGCGTTCAATTAAGCGACGCAGTGATAAGTTTCCATCGGGCTCAACGCCGCCTTGCTTAGCGACAACGTAAATCTCTTTACCGTAGCGTGAATAAATGCGGGTTTTTTGACCGGCTGTTTTCGCCATGGATTCTTTCTTGTTTTGATATGCTCTGCCCATCTTGATCTCGTTAGCTCAAAAAAATTGCGCCGATATTAGCAGTTTTCTTGGCATAAGTGCAGTCGTCCCTATGTGATTTATTACCTAGAAGGCGACGGGGCACGCATTTCAGGGCAAAGTTGGTTTTATCAAGGAAGATCCGCTTTTAGATAGGCAAGGACTATATCGCGATAGATTAATACTAATGTCTAATGCCATACGCTCGTGAGACTGTTGATGATAGCTAACTTCTACTTTGTTTATTTAGCGAGATAAATTATCTAGCTTATTCAGAGAAATAGACTAAAACTATAAATCTTGAGCGCTATCATAGTTAGTCCTCCCTCGTCAGTTGTAAGCAATAGCCGCTGTAATTGATAGCAGCTGAACGAAGGCTAATGATTCGACTCTTAGCATTTCCCTTTCATTTTTACCTTGCGCAGTTACGGGAAGTATATGGAAATACAGCACAAAATTTTAATTTTCATCAGTTTTACGCTGGTCACTCTGGGGAGTTTATTACTTGAGGGACTGCATCTTCCGAGTATTGTGCAGGCGGTGATCTTGGGCGTTCTTGCCTGTGGTTTAGTAGTATGGGTGTGTTTGCACGCATCTAAGGCTAAGCTCGACACCGATGAGGCAAACATTAAGGTATTACAAGAGCAAAGCATCCCCGCCCACGACATTAGTGTGCAAACCAGCAAAATGGCTATTGGTTCGGCTGAGGTGTCGCATTTTATTGATTTACTGAATAAATCAATTGAATCAAATGGCGAGCATGCCAGCGCCATTGCGGTTGCCGCGGGGCAATTGAGTCACACTACGGCCCAACTTGGCGATAATGCGGCAGATATTTTAGGCCAAGCTCAAGAGGCTGAGCGCGTTAGCGTGCAGGGACGAAGTCAAGCTCAGAAAGGTGTTGCGGCCATTCGTTCACTGAGTACGGATATTGATACCGCCGCTGAGCAAGTGCAGGCGCTTAAATCAAGAGCCGAAGAAATCCAAAAAATTACCGAGGTGATTAACTCCGTTGCCGAGCAAACGAATCTGTTGGCGTTAAATGCGGCCATCGAAGCGGCTCGAGCGGGAGAGCTGGGTCGAGGTTTTGCGGTAGTAGCTGACGAAGTACGCAGCCTTGCGGGTAAAACCGCGGGTGCAACCCAAGATATTGGCAAAATGCTATTAGAAATCCGCAGTGAAACGGATAAAACTTCTGGGCTGATGGAGCGAGTCGTGACGCAAACCGCCGATGTGGTCGCCGCCATGGGCGAGTTAGACGCGCACTTCACTGAGATTTCGGCTTCTGTGACCCAATCGGCCCATGCCTTAGGTGATATGGAAGATTCACTCAAACAATATAACAACACTACTAACGACATTAGCCGCTCGGTGACTCAAATACGTGACTCGTTAAATTCGACGGGTAAACAGAGTCATAGCGTATCCGAGCAGGCCTTTACTTTATCCTTGACCACTGAGGGTATTTTTAAAGCGTTGTCTAAATGGGATACACAAACCTTCGATCAGCAGGTTCTGCAATTGGCGAATGTTGCCGCTAAAGCGTGCGGTGACAAGTTAGCACAAGGTTTAGCCAGTGGCAGTTTTAGCGAGGCTGATTTGTTTAATCCTAAATACCAACCTATTACCAATACTCAGCCGCAGAAATACAGCACGGCTTTCGATCGTTATACCGATCAGCATTTTCCAACAATTCAAGAGCCCATTCTGGCAAAACACAGCGAAATTATTTATGCGGGAGCCGTTGATAGGAAAGGTTATTTTCCGACCCATAATAAACGCTTTAGCCAAGCGCTGACAGGCAAAGTTGAGGTTGATATGGTGCACAATCGAACCAAACGCTTGTTTAATGATCCGACAGGGATCCGTTGCGGCGCCCATACTGAACCTGTGCTATTGCAAACTTATAAACGCGATACGGGCGAAGTGATGCACGACTTGTCGGTGCCCATTTTTGTAAACGGTAAACATTGGGGCGGATTTCGAGTGGGATTTAAAGCTAAGTAGATTACTGATAACTCAAATTTAGGTTATTTACTCTAAAAAATGCATAAAAACGCATCTTTATTTGTGTCTTATATGTGATCGATAGTAGGTAATCGATTAACATAATAGAAATAGATTGGCATCTTTTTGCCGAAGTGCTTAAATAGCCCAAGGTGTACAGTATAAGACAGTATTGTATCCAATAAAAAATCATAAAATTTGAATAAGACCTTAAGCAATTGATTTAAAATGTTTAAAATATCTTTCTGGATATTTTAAAATGTTGAGGACAGGGAGCTCTCTTGCGACGTAAATATAACGCAGTAGATGCTGCTTAATGTGAGTTAAATGTGATGCAAGCAAATCAAGCGACTGTAACTGTTTTATATTATGATGCGCCCGTAGGGTTAATTATGCACAACGCCGTATTAGGTAATTTGCCAGTGAGTGAAGCTGGGCGTGTGATGATACCTGCAAGTTTCCGCAAGGGAAAATCTATCATTGCTGTACTTGAAGGTGAGTGTAAGATATTGAATTCATTAGGCGAGCGAGTGTTTGCTCAAGCTAATATAGGTTAACATTTTAAACTAATCGTCATTCTTGGGACGAATAATTCGCTTTGCTAAATTATCGTCCCGACATCTTCTGCAAAAATTCTATTCAATACATCTATTTCTATTAATGTTAGCGCTTGTTCGCCTAATCATATTCGGTTAGTCATTCAGATATTTACTGTCCCACAAATTAACGCACTTTAATGGCAGACTTCTGCCATTAATTGGTCTGCAAGGTACTGTAAGGTTTCGGCATTAGGATGGGTGTGGGCGAAGGTTCTTAAACCATAAATTCCCATCATTAAATATTGGGCTCTTTGCTCGCAGCTGCGATTGCCTTGGAGGAGTCCTTGTAACGTTGCAGTGGCAAATTGTAGCGTGAGTGCTTGCTGCCAAGATTGTAGATACTGATTGATGATGTCTCGGATCTCAACATCTTGCTCTGCAATTTCATTTAACGCTTTTGTCAGTAAGCAAGCTTGGGCGCTATCGCAACTCAGACATTCAATAACGAGATGATCTAAGTAGGTTTTCAAATTAGTCAGCACATTCTCGCCATTGCCGAATAGATTGTTGAATTGCTCGTTTCTGTCGAGTTGATATTGCTCAATGGCCGCGATTAGTAATCCGCGTTTATTGGTAAAAGCGCAGTAAATCGACCCCGGATGTAATCCCGTGGCTTGAGTTAGATCTTGCATGCTCGTTTTGGTGTAACCCTTGTGCATGAAGGCGGCCATAGCGCCGCGAAGTACCTGTTCTCGGTCGAACTCTGCATTACGCATCGAATTTAATTCACTTGTATAGAAACGCTTAGGCCAGATTCTACCTAAATTTGAACGAACATTCAAAAATTAACTTGAATGATCGTTCAAATAATAATATCTTGAATGCATATTCAAGAATGGGACTGAGAAAATGACCACACAAACCACACCAAATTCCTTGGCAAATCTGTTCGAAACCTACTCGCTTAATGACACTATTACCTTAAACAATCGTTTCTTAATGGCACCTTTGACCCGTTGTATGGCCGATGCCGACTTAGTGCCAACCGACGATATGGTTGCTTATTATGAACGCCGCGCCGAAGCGGGTTTGATCATCACAGAGGCGACGATTATTCGTCCCGATGCTCAAGGTTACCCAAATACCCCTGGTATTTTTACTCAAGCGCAAATTGCTGGCTGGCGTAAAGTGACCGATGCGGTACATGCCAATGGCGGTAAGATTTTTGTGCAGTTATGGCATACGGGCCGTGTTGCTCATCCACACTTTTTCGGTGGTGGTGATGTGCTTGCGGCATCAGCACAGAAGATTGAAGGCAGTGTGCCAAGAATGCGCGAACTGACTTATGTCACGCCAAAAGCTGCCACGCTCGAGGATATTCAAGGTTTAGTACGTGATTACGCCAAAGCGGCAGAAAATGCCATTGAAGCGGGGTTTGATGGTGTTGAAATTCACGGCGCTAATGGTTATTTAATTGACACCTTTTTACACCATGACAGCAACCGCCGCACCGATGAATATGGTGGTACACCTGCGAATATGTCGCGTTTTGCACTGGAAGTGGTCGATGCTGTCGCGGCGCGTATTGGCAAAGACAGAACTGGTTTACGGATTTCTCCGGGCGCTTATTTCAACATGGCAGCCGATAGCCGTGACCGTGAAGTGTTTGATTATTTTTTACCTGAGCTTGAGTCGCGCGATATCGCCTTTTTGCATATTGGTATTTTTGATGACAGCATGCATTTCGACTATCTTGGCGGCAACGCTTCAAGCTATGTGCGTGCACACTATGGCAAAACCTTAGTGGGAGTGGGAAGCTACAGCGCTGAAACCGCCAGTGAAGCGATTGAGGCGAATAAGTTTGATTTGATTGCTATCGGTCGTCCATTTATTGCCAATCCTGACTATGTTGCTCGCGTGCGTGAGGGCGTTGAACTTGTTCCTTACAGCGACGAAATGCTTGCAAGCTTAGTGTAATTTCGCTTAATAGCTTTATAAATAAAGGGTTAGCATTGGCTAACCCTTTTTGTTTGTCTTTCTCGCGTTTTTATTTAATCTGCTTTAACTAAGGATCTAAGTGCGGTGAGCTTTTGCTGAGCGATGCCGAAAATGCTCTCGGGAGAATATTGCCCTTGGCTAGGTGCGGCTGTTTGCGACAAGCTACCCGCGGTTTTACCAAGCAGTAACTCCATGGCTTGAGTCACATGGGTAATAGCCCAAATATGGAATTCCCCCTGTGCCACTGCATCGACAATGTCTTTGCGCAGCATAAGGTTGGCCATGTTCGAGGCAGGAATAATCACCCCTTGCTCCGGCGTACGGCCTTTTATTTTGCAGACATCGAAGAAGCCTTCAATTTTTTCATTCACGCCGCCAATGGGCTGAGCCTCACCAAATTGGTTCATCGAACCTGTGATGGCAATATCTTGCCTAATTGCTTGCTCGCTTATAGCCGAGATAATCGCGCAACATTCGGCCATTGAGGCGCTGTCACCGTCCACACCACTGTAAGATTGCTCAAAGGTGAGGTAAGTGGTGAGCGGGATTTGCGCCGTTTTGCCTAAAACCGAGGCCAAGTAAGCTGTTAAGATCAGTACGCCCTTAGAATGAATTTGCCCTCCAAGTTTGACTCTGTGCTCGATATCCATCACTTCACCCTTACCAAAGGCCGTGGTTGCTGTGATGCGATTAGGCATACCAAACTGGTGATCTGAGGTCGATATCACAGATAAAGCATTGATTTGCCCGACCATTTTACCTTGAGTGCTGATCAAGGTTGTGCCGTTACTAAAGCTTTGCATTATGTTGTCGTGTAGGCGCGAGACTCGTTGCTCTTGATTACGCAGCGCTTGCTCAACGTGTGGTACTAAAATTTGTTCACTGCCTGCCGATTTTGCACAGTAGTTAGATTCTCGCAGCAGGTTAGCTACATTAGCTGAATGCAGCGACAGCTTTTGCTGATCCTCAGCTTCCCGTGAGCTGTATTCAATGATGCGCGCTATGGCGGCACGATCGCAGTGCAACATATTGTTGTCGTGTACTATGCTAGAAATAAAACGAGCATAATGCGCCTCAGAGGTTGGAGTTCTGTCCATCACATCTTCAAAATCGGCGGTAACACGAAATAACTCACTAAAGTCAGGATCATAATGCTGTAACAGCTGATAGGTTTCATGATCGCCAAACAGAATAATTTTCACATCTAAGGGGATAGGTTCTGGTGCCAGTGAAATCGTACCGGACAGCGAAACTTCCCGTTCGAGTGAGCTTAAATCCAGTTTGCGTGAACGCAGGGCACGCTTGAGTCCGTCCCACACATAAGGGCGCTCTAATACTTTTACGGCGTCCATCAACAGTACACCGCCGTTAGCTTTGTGCAGGCTACCTGAGCGAATAAGCGAAAAGTCGGTGAACACTGTGCCTCTAAATGTGGCGTTCTCCACATAGCCAAATAGGCTGTGATAACTCGGGCTTTCTTCAACGACTATGGGGAATTTTTGAGTGCCTTGGCCGACCAAAACGTTAACTTGGTAGCGGCGGGGCATTTTCTTTTCAAGTGATGCGTAAGCTAAGCCCAGTTGTTCTTCGCTTTCTTCTAAAAAAATGTCCAGATTATCTAAGATATCTGCCTGCATACCCGTTAAGAAAGTGCGCGCCTCAGGCTGATGTTTAAACTTATCTTTGAGTGGCTTAATAAAATGAATTAACACTTCTTTGGCAACTTGTTCGTCATGCTCTTGCTGTTTATCGCTGAACTCTTCTTCCCATTCAGTGATTTGGCGAATAATACCCCGTAGTTTAACCTCTAGGCCATTGATATTACTTTCAAATTGACTACGTTCAGTCTCTGTCAATGCTTCAAATGAGCTTTCGTCGTGGGGTTCTTCACCATTTAGCGCCACCATTTGGTAGTCGCCCTGCAGGGTTAAACTGAGGCTTATGCCTTTTTGTTTCGCTTCTTCGGTTAGTTCTGAGAGTGCCACTTCTTGTTTGTGTGCCAATTGGCTTTTGAGTTTTTCGGTGCGGGCATAATACATTTCATTATCAAAGGCTAAAGGCATAGCTTTGACAAGTTTAAGCATCAACTTTTCGACGGCTTTTTTAAATTCAAGCCCAGTCCCTGCGCTCAGTTTCAGTACTTTAGGGCAACGGGTATCATCGAAATTAACCACATAGCACCAATCGTACAGGGTATGGTCGTTTGGCTCGTGACGGCTTAGGTAACGCAGCATCATGGTCCGTTTGCCGAGGCCGTTCTGACCTATGGCGTAGATGTTGTAACCCTTTTCTTTAATTCCCATTGCAAACTCTACCGCTTGCTGGGCGCGTTCTTGGCCGACAATATCATTGAGAGGTGTGAGTTCTGCTGTCGATTGGCAATCTGTGCTTAATTGGTCGAGTTCGCAAATGCGATATAATTGTTTACTGTTGAGCAGGGTAGCTTGGCTTGATACGACGTCAGTGGGCATAAATATCCTTGGTTTTTCAGCCTTATTATTTCCATTGTAGACAATAAGATAGCATTTTTGTCAATCAAAACTCTGTTATTGCTGATATATGTCTTTAGGGATGGTTTTCTCTCGCTAAGAAAGTGCTGAATTATCGGGGGAAGACTTAATTGATTAAGTCTAACTAATTGTTACTCAATAAACTTATCGCGATACTGACACTAAAATTTTGTGCTAAAGTAGCAAATGCAATGTTAGTTGGATTTACCCGTGCAAGCAGTCTGCTGAGTGTGAGTAAGTTAGTGTGAATTTTGATGGTTTGACCTCTACCACCCTAAAAGGTGGATATGATGGAGTAAGTTTTAGATCTAACCTTAGTGCCAATTGAGATGTATTGATTTGATGTTAAACGTAAAATTTTATGAGATTTTACTGCTTGGTTAACGTTTTCCCTCTGTAGCAATATTGGGCATGTGTTTAAGGTCTTACGGTATTCTCGCTGTAGGCCGATTGAGCAGTAACGAGATCTGAGTTGGCAAGATGATGATAGATGTACCTATTACGCAGCAACAGCTGGATAACTGGTTGAGTGACTTAAATTTAGTCGCTGAGATATCAAGCAGTAAAGCAATGTTATTAGCATGGAATGCTGCGGGTGAACTTAGCAGCATGTTAAGTTCAGACTCTGCGGCTGAAAGTGAAATACAGGCAATACTCAGCCACCTAAGTGGCAATCATTTGGCTAACCCCCAGCCTGCGATAAGCCAGTCCGTTGTGATGCCATCAATGCTCACACCATCAGAAGTTGTTCCAAATCCATTTGATATTATTGATAAATCTACTATTTCCCCTCTAAGCAATGCTAAGTTGTCCAGCCTGAGTGAGCCGATTTCAGCATTGCCGCGATTAGGCAGTCATCAAATCACGGCTGCATTATCTGTATCACAGCTAACTGAGCAGGTACGTGAGCCTCTGTTAATTATGGATACTCGGCAGCACTCAGATTGGCACACTTGTAGCGCAATCGGCAGCGTGATTTGTTTATCTCTCGCTTGGCCATCTGGGGCAAATTTTGGCTTTTTATGTTTTTATCACAACGAGGCGCTCGGCGTAGATTCGAAAACGCTGCAGCTGGCAAAGCTTATCAGCGATAGCATTCAACGCCAGTTAGGCGAGATATTGAGCCAGCACAGTGCGGCCGAAGCATTAAGCCGAGGTGCGCCAACGTGTGTCGATACGGTCGATTTACAAACCTTTATTGATAGTTTTGAAGAACATATTTGGATGAAAAATGCCGCTGGCATTTACACACTCTGTAATCGCAGCGTCGAGAAAGCATGGGAAATGCCCCGAAGTGAGATTGTCGGTAAATCCGATGTCGAACTCTTTGGTGCTGAAATTGCGAATATTTTTCTAGAGGGTGATAGGCTCGCTATCGAGTCTGGCATGCCTATTATTGTCGCTGAGTGTTTAGACGGCAATGAAGCTAAAAATCATCTTTGGTTAGAAACGCTCAAACTCCCAACCTTAAATACCCAAGGTGAGTTTGTGGGCGTTATCGGTATGACTCGCAATATTTCCAAGCATAAAGCGGTTGAAGAACAACTGACACTGGCGACCAATGTGTTTAAAAACTCGGTCGAAGGCGTGGTTGTGACCGACAGACACGGCAATATCACCGACGTAAATGGCGCATTTTTTGAGATCACAGGTTATGTGAGGGAAGAGCTGCTCGGTCAGAATCCACGGATTTTTAGCTCGGGTCGCCATGATAAAGCATTCTTCGACAAACTGTGGAATGCCCTGTTGGCTAACGGTAAGTGGAATGGTGAAATCTGGAATCGGCGTAAAAACGGTACTATTTTCCCGCAAAATATCACCATAAGTACGATTTATGATGAAGTCGGTGATGTGCGTTATTTTGTCGCTGTGTTTGCCGATATTTCTGCCCAAAAAGAGAATGAAGCGCAACTCACGCACTTAGCGTATTTCGACCCGCTAACGCATTTGCCTAATCGCATGAAGTTTATGATGCAGCTCAAACAGGAAGTGCGGCAAGCTAAGCGGCTGAATTTGCAGTTAGCGACAGTGATGATAGATGTCGATTTGTTTAAGCATATCAACGACAGTTTTGGCCATAGCATAGGTGATGAAATGCTGGTCGAGCTTGCCAAGCGTTTACGCAGCCAAGTAGGCGATCAGGATGTGTTATCGCGGATTGGTGGCGATGAGTTTGTGGCGTTAATTTCGGGGATTGATAATAGCGAAGATGCCACGGTTGCCATTAATCAATTACGCCAAGTGTTTGACCAACCTTTTATTGTGAGCACGGGCGACCACTTGCGTTTGACCGCGAGCATGGGCGTGTCTTTGTATCCAAGTGATGGAGCCGATGCGGACACTTTACTGCGTAACGCCGATGCGGCCATGTATCGCGCTAAAAATGATGGCCGCAATAATTATGCTTTTTATACTGAGTCCTTAACGCAACAGTCTTTTGAGCATCTTAAGCTGCAAAGTGCCCTCTATGGCGCGATTGAGCAAAATGCTTTGTACTTGATGTATCAGCCAAAACTCGACTTAGTGACTCGAAAAACCGTGGGATTTGAAGCGCTGCTGCGTTGGCACGATCCTCAACTGGGTTTAATTTCCCCCGCGGTATTTATACCCGTGGCTGAAAAAATTGGTCTTATCCATGAGATCGGTTTATGGGTGCTAGAAACCGCCTGTCGTCAGGGCATGCGTTGGCTTAGTGAAGGTAAACACTTTGGCCGCATTGCAGTGAACGTGGCTGGACAGCAGTTACAGCGCAGCTCCTTTGTGGATGATGTGAAACGTGTCTTAGCTGAAACGGGCTTACCCGCCAAACACTTAGAGCTTGAAGTGACTGAAAGTGTGATGATGCAAAATCCCGATCTTGCTATCCGCGACTTAAAGTTACTTGGCGATCTGGGTATCGAATTATCGGTCGATGACTTTGGAACCGGTTATTCATCGCTGAATTATTTGAAAAAACTACCCATCCATAAGTTGAAGATTGATCAATCCTTCGTGCGGGATATTCCCTTCGACACTAACAATACCGCGATTGCTAAAGCTGTGATTGCGCTTGGACATGCGTTGAAGCTCGACATTATCGCCGAAGGAGTGGAAACCAAAGAACAAGCCGATTTTCTGCAACAAAATCAGTGCGATCAAGCCCAAGGTTATCTCTTTAGTCGTCCGCAACTACCAGAAGATCTCGACGCATTTCTATCGTGATGCTGGCGTATTGCGAGACTGACTTATGGTAAGGCTAACTATCCTGAAATTGATTTAGTTTCACCCGATAGAACCACAGGGCTAGCGCTATGGCGCTAGTCGCTTGGGTTTGTGTCTGCTAAGATTCTGGTCATTATTTTCAGTGGTTAACCGCAATGTCTTTTAGTGTCTTATCCTTAAACTCCACATTAGTGAATACCTTAGCGAGCCTTGGCTATGAGTCGCCAACGCCTATCCAGCTAGAAGCTATCCCTGCCATCTTGGCGAAACGGGATGTGATGGCTGGCGCCCAAACGGGTACAGGTAAAACCGCGGCGTTCGCCTTGCCAATCTTGCATCATTTGTTGGCACTCAGCCCTGCGCAAGAGTTAACCGCGGTGAGACCTGTACGTGCATTAGTCTTAGTGCCGACACGTGAACTGGCGGTGCAGGTACAGCAGAGTTTTGTTAAGTACGCTAAAGGGACAGATATCCGTGTCGGCATCGCCTACGGCGGCGTGAGTATCGATGCGCAGGTCGCTGTGTTTAATGCAGGGATAGATGTGTTAATCGCAACACCGGGTCGCTTACTCGATCACCTCAGGCAAGGCGCATTGGGTCTTAAGCAATTGAGCGTGCTTGTGTTTGATGAAGCCGACCGTATGCTCGACATGGGCTTTATGGATGAAATTCAAGCCGTGCTCAAGCAAGTGCCGAGTGACAGACAAACACTGTTATTTTCTGCCACCTTAGATGCCGCCATCTTCAGCTTAAGTAAAACTTTACTGCGCGATCCCAAGTTGATTGAAGTTGCCAAGCGCAATACGACCGCTGCCGAAATTGAGCAAGTGGTTTATGCCGTCGACGCCGACCGTAAAACCGAACTCGTCAGCCATCTAGTGCGCAGTAAAAACTGGCACCAAGTGCTGATTTTTAGCCGCACTAAGCAAGGCGTCGACAAACTGGTTCAGCAACTCAATAAAGCCGATATTATCACTCAGGCGTTTCACGGTGACTTGTCCCAAGGTGCGCGCGAGAAAGTCTTGCAGGAATTTAAACAAGGCAAAATTCAAGTGCTGGTAGCCACGGATGTCGCCGCCCGAGGCCTAGATATCGTCGAGCTCAAGTACGTGATTAATTTTGAGCTACCTTTTATCGCCGAAGATTATATTCATCGTATTGGTCGCACAGGTCGAGCGGGCAGTGCAGGGCTTGCCATCACCCTTTTTAGCCAAGAGGACGCCCTATTACTGGAAGAAGTCGAAGTTGTATTAGACAAGCGTTTACCACAGCAATGGTTACCCGGCTTTGAACCCGACTTTAATAAAATGGACACCGAACCAAGACGTAACGGCAAAGCGGCCCAAAAACAACGTGCTAAAAAGCGTGCTTTAGGTGGGAAGGGGAAAAGGTAGGTTTTTAGGTGCGGCGTCTGGGTGGCTGAATATAATAGATTTTAGATCAAGTGGTTACGTGATTTATTATTGGTTAGCCGAGCATGAGCGGGTGATGGATAAAAATGAAGACGCCTATAAAAAGAAGAAAAAAGTTGAACAATGGTTACAAGACAGAAATATTGACTTCAGCATAATTACTCCTGGCTTAAAGGGGAATTCTGGCCAACAGACAGAGGCTTTTTTTGAATTGCAAAAACCAAGGCGTTAACCGTGTATTTTTATCCACTAAGTAAAGCCCATTAAGGAACTTGGTGTTGGTCAGGCTGATGTATTGGCTAAATTAGTTTTGAGCTGATGGATATGAATTAAGGATATGAGTGATGAAGTATTTGTTACTGCTTATAGGTCTTTGCTTGTATGGCTGCACTTCCACCACTTTGGAGGTCGCCAGTGTTCCTTCAATCAAGCCGTGGGATTCTGTTCCTGATACGAGAGAGTATACGCAGAACAAGAGTCTTGATAAGTACATTGAGTTTTCTAGCGTCCATCTCTCATTGTTGTTGACCAATTATGAAACCAAGTACCGCGGTAATGCCATATTGGGTATTGAAATGGAACGTTGGCCCGATAGCCAATTTAATGATGATGAAATTATACTCGCATTGGGGATAAAACCCTTGAAATTGCATGTTGAGTTAATAGCAAACAATATTGTGCTAATCATGAAGGTTGATGGTGTTGAACAGCATTTGAAGCCATATAGGATACTGAAATTTAAAGACTATGATACTAAATTTTGTGGTTTTGATAACTCTTTTGGTGGATGGGGTACTCGCAGTGTAGATGTTGGCGATAAGGAAGATAGTTTACTGGTCGACAGTAAATTTGCAGATAATTGTTATAACTTGTACTTTAAATTCCCTGAAAAGGTCGAAGATGTGGATTTTGCTCTCGATTTTTCCGGCTCCCTGCTACCGCTGGATAATCATCAAGTCATCTATTTTCATAAAAAACTGATTAAGTGGAGATCATCAAACTAAAACGTGAGAAGCCACTTTAAGTTGTTATTGTGGGATTAAACCAAATTTCTAAAAGCCATGACTTTTGGAACTCAGATATATCAAAGTTGGTTGGTTTTCAGGGGTATGATACTGCAACGGGAATGGTACTTTCAGGAACGGAAGCCTACAACACGGCCTTTCAAACATGGAGTTTGCTTGGTATGGCACCCAGTGCTGCATTCACTGGTATAGCAATGAGCGCCAGCACTCCTTATATCTATGATTTTTCGAAAAGGAATTATTATGAATAGGATCTGGGGCTTAACTCTAATGTTATTCAGTTGTACGAGTATTGAAAATCGTTATTACGATTTAAATACCCGTATCGAGTATTCTGAATATTTAAATAGTTTAAAAAATGACTATAAAGAGGGGCGATATTATAGTTTTGACGCTGTAAATTTCACTGAAACAGGCGACCGTCAACCTAGTTTAGCAAGACTTAAAAAACTGATTAGCTTACATGCGAACATCCCTGTTGATTGTAAGAAAAATATGGAAATCATCGATAGCACAAGGAATTTATACGAGGGTGGTGGGGAAAGCATTATCATCAAGTGCAGTGAATGATATGAGCTAAGTTAAAACGTTCGGTGTTATGTTAGATTGCTGGTCGCAACTTTGTGCCAAGCAGCATCTTCAGTTATGTACTTAGGTGTTAAGTAAATTGGCAAATAGAAACAGTTTCATTTTAGCAGGTACTATTGCGCCAGCAATGGCGGGACAATATTACGCATTAGGCGTGGGTAACTACCACTATTACTTAACCAATTTTGAGAGGAAACGCTAATGCGAAATGCCTATATTGTGTTATTGGTGTTGTTGATAACAAGCCTAGTACAAGGATGTGCCTACTATAGTTACAGTACTCGCACTGCTTACGGTGTGCAAAAAGTGGATATCGAAGAGTATTTAGGGCCGATTGATATAGGATATTATTCTCCCATTTTAAGCCCTGTCATCACTTTTGATAATGGTGTGCAAGTCAAGTTTTATATTTCTGGAGCGTATAATTATCCACCCAAAAAAACTGATTCAGAATATTTTAATAACGCAAGAATTGAGATGTTTATCACTTCATTAAAACAAGGGATACAACTGAATACAAAGCGTATCATTCTAGACCAATATCGTATTGGTAAAAAAACACCCGTTAAGTTTATAGAAAAAAAACGTTATCCAAGTTTGGCGAGAAACCAGCATGGACTATTGGTTTGTACATATCCAGAATCGAGCCAAAAGGCTTTTTATGACTATTACCCAGAAGAGACAATTAATATTCCTTATAGGGAAACAGATTTAAGTTTGGTTACACGAGCATTAAGCTCTGATCCCAATGTATTGTGTGGTGACTTGGTCGCGATGGATACTAATTTTGCTGGTGAGCAAGGATATTTTACCATTACACTGCCCTTTATCGAGGCGGGAAATACCAAAGAATACACAGTGCATTTCTATCCAGTAGGGACTCGTTACACCATTAAGTAACTCGCCCCTAATTATCGGTGTTCGGATCAACGTTCCAAAAAGGAATTATTATGAATAGGATCTGGGGATGGGGATTAACTCTAATGTTATTCAGTTGTACGAGTATTGAAAATGGTTATTTCGATTTAAATACCCGTATCGAGTATTCTGAACATTTAAATAGTTTAAAAAATGACTATGGTGAAGGTCGATACTATATGTTTCAAGCTGTTGATTTCACTGAGACAGGCGACCGTCAACCTAGTTTAGCAAGACTAGAAAAACTAATTAGCTTACATGCAAATATCCCTGTTGATTGTAAGAAAAATATGGAAATCATCAATAGCACAAGGAATTTATATGAGGGTGGAGGGGAAAGCATTATCATCAAGTGCAGTGAATGATAGGATAAAATCACAGTTACATGAGCAGGCCTATGTTGAAACGATTTATCAGTTATTTGATGTTTGCATGTTTACTCAGTGCCTGTGCTTCAGAGCCGCATTTTTGGGCTTTGGAAGACGCCGAAAAAGCACATAATAAGAAACAGCGAGAAACTTCTTTAGTGCTAATGGATTTGGATGAGATATTCCCTGATCCTCAAGTTCGAGCATTGGCGAAAGCGGCAGGAAGAGGCGATATCAAAAAAATCCGTGAGTTAGTGGCAAATGGAGTCGATGTCAATGCTCAGGGTAGATCTACAGGCACGCCCCTGTTTTGGGCAATTTATAAGGGTAACCTTGAGGGCTTTGAAGAATTACTAAAACAAGGCGCCACACCCAATGTCAAACTTGAGGGCTCTAGTACAGTGATGCATTGGGCGACCAGAAATAAAGATAGTCGCTTTTTACAGTTGGCATTAGCCTATGGTGGCGATCCAAATCTTAAAGGAGGAATGTTTGATGCCCCACCTATTGAGGAAACCGTTGAGTTAGGCGGAAAAACGATACCCAGGAATTATTATCTGCTCATTGAAGCTGGCACAGATCTTAATATAAAAACAAACACAAACGCTACCCTATTAACTCAAGCAGCTGGTAGACGTCGATACGATATTGTTTTAGATCTATTAAATCGTGGCGCCGAGTTCCAAATGGTTAACCGGAGAGGCATCATTGTTTTATTTGATTGGTTAGCCGAGCATGAGCGGGTGATGGATAAAAATGAAGACGCCTATAAACAGAAGAAAAAAGTTGAACAGTGGTTACAAGACAGAAATATTGACTTCAGCATAATCACTCCAGGCTCAAAGGGGAATTCTGGCTAATAGTGTCCGAGGATTTTTTGAGTGCTAAAGCCAAGGCGTTAACCGTGTATTTTTATCTACTCAGTAAAGCCCATTAAGTCGCTTGGTGTTGATTCGGTTGATGTATTGGCTAAATTAGTTTTGAGATGATATGGGTAAGAGTGGAAGGAATGAGTTATGAAGTATTTGTTACTGCTTATCAGTCTTTGCTTGTGTAGCTGCACTTCCACCACTCTGGAGGTGGCCAGTGTCCCTTCAATCAAGCCGTGGGATTCTGTTCCAGATACGAGAGAGTATATACAGAACGAGAGTCTTGATAAGTACATTGAGTTTTCTAGCGTCCATCTCTCATTGTTGTTGACCAATTACGAAACCAAGTACAGGGGTAATGCCATACTGGGTATAGAGATGAACCGTTGGCCCGATAGTCAATTTAATGATGATGAAATTATACTCGCATTGGGGGTAAAACCCTTGAAATTGAATGTTGAGTTAATAGCAAACAATATCGTACTAATCATGAAAGTTAATGGTGTTGAACAGCATTTCAAACCATATAGGGTGATGAAATTTAAAGACTATGATCCTATCTTTTGTGGTTCTGATTATTCTTTAGGTGCTGGATGGGGTACTCGCAGTATAGACATTGCCGATAAAAATGAGAGTTTACGGCTCGGCAGTGAATTTGTAGATAACTGTTATAACCTGTACTTTAAATTCCCTGAAAAGGTCAAAGATGTGGATTTTGCTCTCGATTTTACCGGCTCCCATCTACCGCTGGATAATCATCAAAGTATCTATTTTCATAAAAAACTGATTAGGTGGATGTCATCTAACTAAAACGGACTAAATTGTTGATTTTACGAAAGACCTAAGTACATCTTGAAAGCTAGCCCCTCATTGAGTGCAGGTTTTATGAGAATTTTACATGTGTTGCTTAAAACGGTTGCTACAGTGCTTACTAGCTTAAGTTTGGTGGGGTGTCCTACTCAATTTAATGTTGAGGTTTTGAATGAGAGCAGTATTCCCATCCACATTCTGTCTGGTTATTCAGATATTGAGTTGTCTCGAATTGAACCAGGTGAAGCAACCCAAGTTGCATATAACCTCGATTGTTTTAGGGTTAGGGCTGGAGAGCAGATTTATGAGTACAAACCTGTGATGCCACCAGCTCAGTATGTTCAAAATGGATTGTTTAGCTCGTCATTTAAAGCTGTATTCACAGGTGCTCAGGAGTTAAAAATTTATGTGGATGGTGAAAAGCAAAATGAATCGCTCTATCTCGTAAAAAGTTGTAGGTAATGCCAACAAATCAGCAGCTTAAAGCATACTAAAGGTTTTAATGTGTTCGAAAATGCTGCGCAAAATTATGGTCGAGGTTTTGGTGGATGATGGCCACAATGAAAAATTTACTGTTGCTTTATTTTTGCATGCTTCTTGCTGCATGCGATCAATTTCCAGGCCCTAACGTCAGAAGTGAGTTTTCTATTCCGGTTAAATTGACCGTTACTTACAGTAATGGTGAAACTTTTTCCCATGAGTGGCCACCATGCCGTGTATTTGGTTTGGGGGCTATGGGGGAGGGGATTTTTGGTGTAAAGCAGAACGAAAATGTCACTTTAGAGCGGATTGATATCGAAGCAGAAGGAAAGATTATTCATATTTTTGATGGGAGCGTAATCAATTTATTGCTTGAAAAGGAAAAAAACGAGGGAAATGAGTTGATCTGGGTTGTTGATGGATCTGGTATCCGTTTTTCTAAGGATATGGAGTGTAGTTTACGGGGTGGAGATTAACAAAAAACAAGGAGGGTAATCCCTCCTTGTTGTTAGATTTCAAGCTCAACAAAGTCCTTATCCATGCTCATTTTTCAATGTTAACGATATCGATAAGGACTTTACTTTATGTCTACCGTAATGAATTTTACTGCAGTGAATTATGTTTATTCTTTCTTAGGCCGATAGTGTAAGGCGACAGATTGAGGTGACTTATGGCCCTAAAAAATAGTTTATTATCATTTTTATTATTGGGAGTAACCTTTATGGCTTCAGCAATGCCTACACAGGTCATCATTTCTAATACGCTAGACCATGCTATTGGTAGAATCCATATTACTGATATAAAAACTCTCACCACCATAAAAGAATATCATGTGAATGCTGGTAACGGTCCTATTATGCGAGTTTATGGCGATAAGTTATCCATTTCCAATGGGGTTTTAAATCCTGGTGAGTATATTCTTAATCTTCAGGACTCTTCTGTCGAGTATTACCCTGAGCGCCGAGGTACTGTTTTTTTTACTGAAGACTCATATATGTATTTTTCAGTAATCAACAATGTGGGTGAAATTATTTTTGTTAAGGAAGGCAAAGAGGTTCATCGCATTGATAAAGTCGGTATAGTTATGCGGCCACCTAATGTGTACACCTATCCTGATAAAGTCGTGAGCTTCTATCTTAGTAAAGGTGATTTCTACCTTGTCAATGGGAACGATTTATCCTTTAGTACGTTTTCATTAAAAGGTTATGCAGATGTGATCTATTTAAATGAAGATAAGGGATTAGCTGTTCACGGTAGAACACTCTATTGGTTGCGACTTTCCGATGGGCAAGTGCTGAAAACTAAAAAATTATCCTTTTCGGGCAATTTTAATTTTGTAAGCAAAAGCGATGATGGCAGATTTATTATACTTGAAACCTTGAGCATGTCTTTGGTTCCTTGGTCAGATACTTTTATGCATGAACGTATCGATTTATATGTATTCGACCTGCAGAATGAGACGTTAGAAAAGCTAGCTAGCAGTGTGGCAGGGAATGGGGTGGGCCTTACTGTGAGGTAACATCAAGTGATCGTTTATAGGTGATAGTCGTTGAAGATTGCTGTAAGTGTCAAAATGTAGAGGGTGAACTGACACCCTCTTAACCTTTTAGATTTCCAGTTCGACAAAGTCCTTATCGATATCGTCTTGCTAAATACCGATATAGCGCAGGGTAGTTTCTTCGGCGCTATGCCTGAGCATCTTCATTACTCGACCAATATCTTTGGTTTGTTGATACCGCAGATAGCCTCGGGTCTTGCGCATCGAGTGAGTGCCTAAGGCGATTTTGAGCTTTTCACCAATCATCGCCAGTGCGCGGCAAATATAGCGCCGTGACAAAGGCGCAGGTTTGATGTTTTTCGCCCGTTGATTACGGTAGGACTGGAACAGGTAGATGTGATTCGGATGCTCGCGCGCAATACGCTGTATCCGTTCCAGCGTTTTTGAGTTGAGCTTGATATTGGCGATTTTGTCGGTTTTGGACTCCTTAATGATGAGCCTATCGCCGTGGATATCACTGAACTTAATTGAGAGTAAGTCGGATATCCTAAGGGCGAGATTAAGGCCGATATTCCACACATCGGCCAGTTGCTGGCTAAACTGTCTTTCGAGCAGATAGCTAATAAGCTTAACGGTGTCTTGATCTTTAACCGCGTGAACCTCAGGCATGGTCATGTTCCTCTTTTTTGCTATAGCGTGTTTTTGGGTACTTACACTTTTGAAGGACACATGGGACAAGGGGTTGATGGTTCTTAAGAATAAGACAGACGAGTCATTAACCAACATCATCGGCAAACTGGCCGATCTACAATGCCAAACCCACAAAGTGACAGCAAGCATTGAGCAAGACCAGCGCAGCCCTAAAACATGGTTAGGCAGCGATAGCGAAAACGTACTGAAGTTATTATCCGAACTCATGGCAACCGTTAACGCATTAGCCACCACCTGTGCCAGCCATAAACATGGCAGCAGCCCTGCACCAAACGAGGCTAGCGACTTCAGCAGCCAAGCATCACAAGCCAATAATCAGAAAGGCAGACTTGATCCGATAACCAAGTAAGGACTTCATTTTGTTAAGATGTAATGAATATATCTGTGATTGCTTTCCAGTTGTTTAAGTACTTACCTTCATTATCAGGTGTTATTTTAAATAGTGGGACTTTGGATTCCCACTTAACAGCTGTTTTGACATCATCACTGGGAACGATGAAAATTTCAGGTGTTTTATCGAGTTCAATCCATATATTGCAAAAAATATAAAAGAAGTTCTCAGAAGCTCTAGGTTGGTTTTTGCCGACTATCCACTGCCTCGGTTGAGTTTTACCTTGAGACGCTTTAACCTGAATACTAGCTACATGTTGACTATCATCTGTTACTAGTAAATCTACGCCCTTAGTCCCATTATTCATTAACGCAACAGCGATACCACGACGAGATAAGTGGTATGCAACTAAATACTCGCCAGCATCCCCAATTAGTCTATTGTTCATTCGTTTTCCTATTTTTATGGGAGTAATTAGTTTTTTTGAACTACTCGTTTTTAAATATGAGTAGTCAAAACTAATTTGAGTTATCAACTGTACCTCTTATCTAGTTAGATAAGAGGTACAGTTACTATTTACATCGTGCCGCAACGATTTCGAGACCTCACATAGAATCATCTGAAACAGCAATAAAAAATCATTAAAAGAATGAAATACGCCACGGAATCTGGCGCGACACAGATTCCATGTCACGAAATCCGCACTCTTCCTCACCCTCCTGCGGGCTTTGTATGTTAATTTTTTTTCAGTTTTAGTTTATTGCAGTTCATAGGCGCAGCCAGCGCCATTCCTAGGGGTTTTGAAGGATCAAAGAGCTGAAATGATCGCGGTTTATTTCACTGTTTTACAGTTCCATACAGCGCATTTGGTGATGGTGGAAAACATCTAAGTATTGATTTAATAGGGTTTTACGTGGATTTCGTGGGGTTTTTATGAATGATGAGAAAATATTGAAAAAGATCTAAGCAAGAATAATCAACAACTTAAGACGATCAAAAACTGAAATGATTTTTGATAATTTAAGAGGGTGAATTTATCAGAGGGATAAGGAGATAAAACAGTAAGCCTAGGTTTTCGCTGCCGCCATTTTGTCGCCACTGAAAAGAAAAAGGGCTTAGCGTTTCCGCTAAGCCCTTGTTTTATTTGGTGGAGGCGGCGGGACTTGAACCCGCGTCCAGAACACCTACATCCAAGGCACTACATGCTTAGTCTCTCTTTTAATTAACCCGAATAAACTCCGAAAGACAGGATTTCATCGGGCGAGTCCGGTACTATTTCGCGGTTCACCCCCGGACGGAGTTCCCTCGCTATCAAATGTAGGATGACCATCTGTATACACTGCCCATTTGAGAGACCTGTGTCAGATGGCTAGCTAGCCTAAGCTGCTAGAGAGTAGTTAGAGTCGTTTGCAACTATAACGGTGCGGCTTTTTACGAGGCCAACCGCCCCTCGGCATGCTCCCAGGGTTTCGTGAATCCTGTCGAATCCAGAATCGCCCCCAAGAATTTGATTGTAACCCGTAGCACAATGATCACCTAGCATCATTTGCTTCAAGTTCAATCGTTTGTTCATTATCCGTGCGTTTTTTCTTTTTTCATCACGCGGGCTTTTTCAACTTCCCATTCACGCGCTTTAGTATCTTCGCGCTTATCGTGATCTTTCTTGCCTTTACCTAAGCCAATTTCCACTTTTACCCATGCACCTTTACGCCAGTACATTGATATAGGAATAATAGAGTAGCCTTGGCGCTCAACTAAGCCCGCTAGTTTATCTAGCTCTTTACGGCTGAGTAGCAGTTTTTTCAAACGTAGAGGATCGCAGACAACGTGTGTCGATGCCGTATTCAAGGGAATAATGGTGCAGCCATGCATAAAGGCTTCGCCATTTTTCAGGAATACGTAACAGTCGGACAAGTTGACTTTACCCATACGGATAGATTTAACTTCCCATCCCATAAGGGATAGGCCGGCTTCCATTTTCTCTTCGAAACGGTATTCGAAGGTTGCGCGCTTATTACGTGCGATAGTCGCAGGCGCGGCTTTGCTTGAATTTTTCTTTACCATAGTGGCGCCATTATACGCACGGTGAATCAATTTGGTATTGATATAAGGGTTTATTTAGTTAATTTCAAGCCTCTATCGTGTTATTGCTGGTTTTTTGAACGTGATTAGAGTGTTGAGTATCAGCCTAAGTGCACAAGGGGTGCGTTTTTTACGTATCGTGATAAAATCCGTGCAAATTTTGATTGCTGGCCTAAGTTGTTTATTGCACGTGCGTTATTTTCGTGCGTTTGAGTTTGCTTAGGTTGCTGTGAATACGTTAGTGAAGAGTACTAAGTCCTATGCCGCAAATTTCTCGAAGTGTGTTAGTCCGTTTTAGTGCGATGCAAATGTATGACTTAGTGAATGATGTCGAGTCGTATAAGGAATTTTTACCCGGTTGTGTGGGTGGAAAAGTCTTAGAATTTGATGGCAAGACTATGCTGGCATCTGTTGATGTGAGTAAAGCGGGGATCCGTAAGACATTTACGACTCGCAACCAAGTGGTTCCTGGTAAGAGTATTGATTTAACATTGGAAAATGGGCCCTTTAAGCATTTATTGGGGCAGTGGCGTTTTACTGAGCTGACTGAAGAGGCCTGCAAGGTAGAATTCGAGCTGAGTTTTGAGTTTTCAAGTTCGTTAGCCGATATGGCCTTTGGTAAAGTGTTTAATGATCTTATGGTATCAATGGTGACGGCATTTACGAGTCGCGCTAAGGTGATTTACAGTGACAAATGAGACAGATAAGTTTGTAGTTGATGTGGTTTATGCCTTGCCTACACAGCAAAAAGTGATTTCGGTGAATGTGAATCCCGGCACGTCGGCGATTGAGGTGGTGCGTTTAAGTAACATTGTAAGCTTTTTTCCTGAGATCGATTTAGATACGGTTAAGCTCGGTGTGTTTAGTAATGTGGTTAAGCATGACCAAGTGATTTTACCGGGGCAAAGGGTTGAGATTTATCGTCCTTTGATTGCTGATCCTAAGGATGTGCGTCGTCGCCGAGCAGATAAAGCTAAAGATGAAGGCCGCGCGAATAAAGTGACGGGTGGACGAGCTTAAATATTGACATCATAGCTCAATAAAAAAGCGCCCTTGGGCGCTTTTTTATATTTGATTGACTGAGAAGAGCATAAGCAAAGTTTAGGATATTACTTAATTGGTTTTTGAACTTGCGCTTCAGCTTGATTTTCTTTAACTAATGGCTTTTCATCGGCGCGCTGTGCTGGAATTTGTGGCACTAGCTCAGTTTTATTACCTGTTGGCAAGCTGCTTTGTTCTAGCGGCGTACTAAATTCTTTGCTCAGTTCATAATCGCCTTTCACTGAGGTAAGTTTATCGCCCGTAAAGTGCAGTATGAGTTCTTTATGCGTAATGCTGGCATCACGCCCACTCTTGTAGTGATACACATAGTACCAAGTATCGTCAGCAAAACTATCTCGTAATACCGGACGGCCGAGAATGTATTCGGCTTGTTCTTTGGTCATGTCAATGCGCAACTTTTCAACTTGTTGCGGTTCCATGTAGTTGCCCTGTGGAATATCGGGCTTATAAATCAACCAATCGAACACGCTACAGGCACTGAGTGAAACAGAGAGCGCCACAGCGCCCAGTAGGGTAAGACTTTGCTTTTTATTGATCATTGTATGCGCTACTTCTGAAAATCTGGCGGCCATAATACCCAAGCATTCCCCCTCATGACAAGGGCAATCGGGCTTTGCAACCGTCATAGATCGAATTGTGTGACTTTTCGACCCAGTATGTTGGCTTTAGTTCTCAATCTTTAAGGATATTTATTCGCTGAAGTCATATGGGGCTATGAGTATGATTTTCGGCTTCTAGAGCCGTACAGGTTTACTGTTGGCTGGATTGGGAAAAGAGTAAATGTGAGCGATTTCTTCTTTAAAGCCAAGCAATTAGTTAGTAAGTCAATAGACAGTATGTGTGGCGATAAACATAGTAATCTCGTTAAAATCAGATTAAAGTTACCGATATGTTTTTATTGTGTTCTTGTACTGTGGCTTTTTGCCGTGAGTTTGCAGTGTTCGAAATAAAATAGTGGGATAAATGCATTGGGTTCTTTAGTTTGCGTAGGTACGGGTTTACAACTGGCCGGACAGGTCAGTGTGATGAGTCGTAGTTATATTGAGCACGCTGATGTCGTGTTTTCACTCTTGCCCGATGGTTTTTCGCAGCGTTGGATCCAGAACATTAATCCCAATGTCATCAATTTACAGCCGTTTTATGCACAAAATGGTGAAGTTAAAAATCGCCGAGAAACCTACGAACAAATGGTTAATTCTATATTGGAGGCCGTGAAGGCTGGCAAAAAAACCGTTTGTGCGCTCTATGGTCATCCTGGAGTCTTTGCCTGTGTTTCCCATATGGCGATTAAGCGGGCGAGGGCAGAAGGGTTTTCAGCGAAGATGGAGCCGGGGATTTCGGCTGAGGCGTGTTTATGGGCTGATCTGGGTATTGACCCCGGCAGCTCTGGGCATCAAAGTTTTGAAGCTAGCCAGTTTATGTTTTTTAATCATGTGCCCGATCCGACAACCCATTTATTGTTATGGCAAATTGCGATTGCTGGTGAACATACCTTAACTCAGTTCCATACTACGAGTGACAGGCTGCAGATTTTGGTTGAACAACTGAATCAATGGTATCCGCGAGATCATCAAGTGGTGATCTACGAAGCTGCTAATCTGCCAGTTCAAGCCCCTAGAATTGAGTATTTGCCGTTGAGTAAGCTGCCCGAGGCAAACTTGTCTCCGATCAGTACTTTACTGATCCCGCCAGCAAAAAAACTCGAATACAACTATGCTATTTTAACTAAATTAGGCATTAGACCTGAAGATTTAGGCTAATTGTGAGTGCTGTACTTCTGAGCTGAATTCGGGAGTCATCATATAAATAAGGAAAGGTATGTCTGCATTATCGGATTTTTTTACCCAGTTAGGTCAAGATGCACAACTGATGGAAGCGTATCAACAGGACCCGGAGGCCGTAATGCGCGCCCATGGGTTAACTGATGAAGAAATTAGCGCTGTAATGAGAGGGGATATGACAAAACTAAAAGTTTTGAGTGGCGACCAAAATTATCAAACATTTGTTTTAGTCAATCATGGTAATAATTAACTAATCTTGAAACGGTTACGTTGTGCCCTATTAGCCATCTTCGCCTTGTGTTCGACAGCTTTGATGGCTAACTCTCTCGATTTTGATCAGGCACTCAATGAGCTTGATGTATTACTGCAATCTGATCTTAGTGCTGCGCAGAAAAAGCTTGCCGAATATGAGAAAGAATTCAGTCGTTTAACTACAATACAACAAGGACGACTGAGGATAGATAGAGCGATAGGTTATTTTTTCACTGGTGAATATACTAAAGCGTTAGATGATCTACACCAAGCCGAAACCTTAGTGCCAAATACTGATTTATTGGCGTCAGTTTATAGTTACAAAGCCACGGTATATATAGGTCTGCGTGACTATGACAAAGCCTTGGCTGCAGTCGCTCAAGCATTAGCCTTAGTGGTGAATATTGATGATGTCACGATTAAACGGCACTCATATCTAAGAATTGCCAATATTTATTCCGAAATGGACGCTTATAGCGATATGGGCCTTTATGCCAATAAGGTGTTACAACTCGCAAAGAAAACCGATGTCCGCGATATTTGCCATGCCAAATTGCTGCGCGCTATTTATTTACTCGGCGTGAAAAATCCCGATGCCTTCGATGCCTTCGAAGATAGCCGTCAATACTGTGATGCGAAGCAATTCCCCCTTCTGGCGACTATGTCGATAAAAGGCAAAGCTATGGTTTTGCAGGAGCGGGGCGACTTTTTAGGCGCGAGATCGATTCTGCTATTAGCTTTAAAAGGGTATGAAGCTTTTCAATTTCAGTTAGAAATTAGCCATGTACATGCACTACTTGCCGAGAATTACTTTGCCATGGGTGAGCAGGTTCAAGCGAAAAGTCACGCAGTTAAAGTGCTTTCATTTCCCGATGATAATAGCTACATCGAACATAAGCATATTGCATATAAGGTATTTGCCGAACTGATGGCGGCGGATAAACAATTTGAGCAAGCCTATGAATACACAAGAAAAGAACAATATTATAATCAATTGATTTTTGACCAATCTAGAATGAAAACCCTCGCTTATCAGGCGGCTAAGTTTAATGCCGATGAACAGGCGCGTGAAATCAACTTACTCAATAAAGAGCGTGAACTTTACATCGCTCAGCAAATGGTAAAAGAGCGGGAATACACCAATATGCTGATGTTTATCACTATTCTAGTGGGTGGGCTATTCTTCCTTGGGATTTTGTTAGCCGTAGGTCAGATGCAGAAACGTAAGTTTATGCGTATGGCGAGAATGGATGCCTTAACAGGCATATTGAATCGTGGTGCAGGGCAAGAGTTGGGAGAAAACCTTTTTGTGCAAGCCACGGCGCGTAGCGGGGATTTCTGTGTCATTTTATTCGATTTGGATTTCTTCAAACGCATCAACGATTCTTTTGGTCATGGAACTGGCGATTGGGCGCTTAAAAAGGTGGTTGACTCCCTTAAATCTCATATCCGAAATGGTGATGTTTTTGCTCGTATCGGCGGTGAGGAGTTTGCAATTTTATTACCCTATGCCGATGAAGCGAAAGGCATGGAAGTGGCGGAGCAATGTCGAGCTCGTATCGAGGCCATTGATACCCAACATTCAGGGCATAAGTTCGTCATAACGGCGAGTTTTGGCGTGAGCGGTTTAATGGCTGATGATCTGAGTTTAGATCCATTATTCCACCGAGCCGACATGGCGCTCTATGCCGCTAAGGCCAATGGCCGCAACACCGTAGTACGCTATTCTGACATATTAAAATGTGACAAGCAGGCAACTGATTTACGGCCTCATATCGCATCGCCCTCTGTGTAATGCAAGTCGAGTGAGCATTTAGTCTCATCCAGAGTTGGCAAGCCCTTACTGGTTTTATCCTTCCTTAGTTTATTGCTCGTTTTTTATTTTGCAGTCACTCACAAAATGCGATAACAGTTTAAGGTGTCTCTAAGTGCTCTTTTACTCTGCTTTGTTGCTCCAGTTGATTTCCCCTACGCTTAAGTGTTTTTCGTATCAAAATTTCTCATTTTTAATGAATTGCCTTGACCTTGTTAATAAATAAATGGGATATCATAGCTGATAATTGCCTAGCTATTGCTGGGTCCTTACATAGAACAATGCGCATTCCTTTTTCCGTTGGAGCCTTCATGGAACAGTCGAGTTTACTCACGTCGGTGCTGCTATTTTTATTGGCGGCGGTTATTTTTGTTCCCTTGGGTAAACGTTTTGGCGCGGGCCCTATTCTTTCCTATTTGGCCGCAGGGATTATTTTAGGCCCAGGTGGTATGGCGTTGGTTTCTGATCCTGCAGCCGTGTTGCATTTTGCCGAGTTAGGTGTGGTACTTATGCTGTTTGTACTTGGACTCGAATTGAATCCAAGTAAATTATGGGAACTTCGCAGTGCTATCTTTGGTTTAGGCAGTGGTCAGCTGTTGTTGTCATGGGCTGCGATTGGAGGTTTGGCTTGGGGTTTTGGCTTGTCTATTGAGGCGGCTTTAGTGGTTGGCGCCGCGCTATCTTTATCATCGACAGCCTTTGCCGTGCAGTTAATGAGTGAGCATAGGTTGCTTACAACCCCACTTGGACGTGATGCTTTTGGGGTCTTGTTAATGCAAGATCTTGCGGTTATACCTATGTTGCTGCTGACAGCATATTTGGCGCCCAATTCTGCTCAGATTGAACATCATGCGGTGCCTTGGTACTGGACGTGTCTTGCGCTCGTTGGTTTTGTGTTAGTGGGGAAATATTTACTGCCTAAATTCCTTAAACTAGTGGCAAGCAGTGGGGTGCGTGAAGTGCTCACCGCTTTTGCATTATTGCTGGTCATGGGTAGCGCTGAGTTAATGGAGTGGTTGGGACTTTCCGCGGGTATGGGGGCATTTTTGGCGGGTATTATGCTCGCTAACTCAAGTTATCGGCACCAGCTCGAAACTGACATAGAACCTTTTAAAGGCTTATTGCTTGGGCTGTTTTTCATGGCTGTCGGTATGAGTATGGATTTGAAATTATTGATATCTGATCCGTTACTTATTCTGGGTATTTTAATGGCTATGTTGCTGATTAAAACCTTTGTGCTTATGGTGTTGGGTCGTATTCGGCACCACAAATGGCGGCCTAGTATTGCACTAGGTTTGATCCTTGCTGAAGGGGGCGAATTTGCCTTTGTGCTGTTATCTCAGGCGCAGCTATCTGGTATTGTCGGCGATAAAATTGCGCAAGTCCTTGTGCTTGCTATTGGTTTGTCTATGGCAGTAACACCTCTATTGTTTACTTTGTTCCGAGCAACTAAAGCCAAAGTGGTGGATACTCGTCTGCCAGATACGATTAATGTCACCGAATCTGAAGTGGTGATTGCTGGATTTGGTCGAGTAGGCCAGATCACGGGGCGTATTTTGGCCTCATCAGGTATCCCTTTTGTCGCCTTGGATAAGGATGCGAGTCATGTGGATGTTATTCGTAAATACGGTGGTGAAGTATATTTTGGTGATGCCAGACGCTTAGACATGTTGATGTCGGCGGGGATTGCTCGGTCTAGATTACTATTGCTTGCCGTGGACAGTGTTGAGGATTCCATTGAAATTGCTCAGCAAGTGAAAACGCATTTTCCCCATATCAACATAGTCGCGCGGGCGAGGGACCGTAACCATGCTTATCGTTTGATGAGCCTTGGGGTGACGGATGTGTTTCGTGAGACCTTTGGTTCGGCGCTATCGGCCAGTGAGAAGATTCTCCAAGGCCTAGGTTTATCGCAGGTACAAGCCAACGAGCGGGTAAAAATCTTTGCTGAACATGATAAGAAACTGGTGATTGCGAGTGCGGCTCATCAGAATGATTTAGCGACGTTAATCAATTTATCGAATAAGGGTAAGGCAGAGTTGGAATCCCTCATGCGTGGCGATAGGGAGAATGTGAGCTAATGTTGTCACTCTGATTTGGATATAAAAAGAGAGCATAAATGCTTAATGCCGATCAGTTAAGACAGATCGCTTGACGATCTCGCTGAAAAGATCAAAATCCGATGACCTCATGTCATCGGATTTTTTTATGCAACTCTCAGAAGCACTCGCCCGTACTCATATTACCCGCCTAACCGAATTCACCTGCTTAGCAGATGTGTTAGAACCTGAGTTAATTCAATCTTGCCTAGACTCTCAGGGCGTTGCGACGTTAAGACGGCGTAAATTGCCGATGGACGCGATGATTTG
>NZ_JAKKRN010000060.1:0-7471 GCF_025654245.1 Shewanella sp. SM29 | reverse complement strand
CTGCGCACAATAAGACTCAACATTATGTTGAGGTACTGCGGTTTGTATAATGCGCAGCACAAACCGACAAAAATTAGCGCGGGACGTGGGTGAGGTACGAGAATCGTTCTAGCTGATTTTTGACCGTAACATAAAGTTCATTGTGCGCGGTTCTTTCAGGGTATGTCATTTGGCATACCCTTTTTATTTGATTTCTGTATACAAAAATATTTTATCTTTTTTATTGAAATATGTAGACAATAATCAAAAAAGGTCTATAATGAATAATGTCAACAGAAATCAAAGAGGGCTAGGAAATGAACCAATCACAATTGAACTTTAAAGAAAATACAAAATCCTGCGTTTGGTGTACTTTTGATGAGCTTTTTGAGTTTTATTGGGAAGCTCGTTCAGGTCATATACTTGTTACTCCTGACCGTTATGGCAAGATTTACGTCCCTGATGATGCTACCGCTGTTCAGGTTCGCAAAGAGATTACTACTTGGTTAAAGGCGAATTTTAATGTCTGATTCTAAATCTACTCGCGGAGGCGTTCGCAAGGGCGCTGGCCGTCCCAAGTCTGAATTAACTCACATGGTCAGGGTTCCTGAAGGCTGTCTTAATGAGGTAAAGCGTTTTATATCGCTTTATCGCGACTATACTGCCAATCCTGATTTTTCACATGATGTTTATTGGCTCGCCAAAGGTTGTTTATCAGACATGGATAAATACAAATGAGCTATCCTTATGATTTTGAGCCTAAAAATTTATGTGAGCTTATTGCGTGGGGCATTGATATTTTTATCGGGCTAGCTTGGAAGCTTCTCTTAATTGCTTGCTGCATTAAGTATTTGTTTTATTAGTCTTTTTTATGGCGAAGCCATGGAAGCGAAGCGGGGCGCTTTTGCGGGAACGTATCGCGCCTCCGTTTTTCATCGTTTGATTTTGTAACAGCTTCAAAATAGCTAGCATTCGTCCTGCCAGACCGCTTTTGATTTTTTCGGGCTCACAGAATAAAAAACCCCCGTTCTGTCTTACGGGGGTTAACTTACACATTTCATCTGACATTATTCACTGTTTAGCTTTTTGCGTAGGTTGGTTTGACTTCCTTGTCTGCTATCTCACTCCGACATCATGTCCTTATAATTGTTATCAGCTCTTCTAAGCTAATTTCCAATTGGATAGCGAGTTTCGCTAGTTCCCTCAGTCGCTCAATGCGTCTGTTAAGTTCCTCTATAACAGTTTCTTCCATGTTTTCCTCCGTGGTTACTACTTACTAGCAAATTGGAGGTTACTTTTTGGAGCGTCTCTCTTTCTCTAAAAAATCTTTCGAGCCTTCGTCTAAGTAATTTTCTAATACGTATCTCAAAACTTCCGTTATTTGAACGGGCGTTCTTCTTAGAAGCGTAGCATCTACGGCTGTTTCTTCCGCTTTATCCCAAAGTTTTTGGGGGATTTTCATTGCTGGCATTACTCGCCCTCTGGTTCGTTAACTTGTGCTGAGTATAACAATTAACAAGTTATTTGTTACCGTAACCTTGACATTAGTAATTTGTAACCCTAAAGTTATCCGAAATCGGTAACCAAGTTACCAGTTACTTTGTTATCTTCGGGGTTTAGATGAACAAGCAAGCCGTTATTTACTACCAAGACATGACAGAAGTGGGGATGGGTTTCCTCACTTTGTCGTCTTTTTGGGGTGAACAATGGTTTACGTCTTTATCCGCGATTCGTCTTGATATGGTTCATCATTACGGCAATGACTTTAAAATCGTTGATATGAACCAACTAAATGATGAAGCAATGAAAGCGTTGGAGGCGTTCCATGCAAGCCTCTAATTTGCTTAGTCGTTTTTGGTTAACAGATAGATTCGGTCATTTGTGCCAGTCTAAGCCTCTTAATCCTGATGAAGTTGTTTATAGCCGTGATAACAGTCCATCCAATTATGTTAAAGGCACAAAAACTCCGTTATTACCTTGCTTTGCCAATAAATCAATTTCTTATGCTCAGCGTCTTGGCCATGTTGGTTTTGACCATTTAGCATTCACGATTCGTTTAAACAAGTTTGAAAAACTTCCTTGTGATGCGTGGGTTAAGCTGCCTGTTTATAAAACTTATCCTGATACCGTTGAAGGTTTAGACCTTTTCCAAGAGCATGTTTTGTTAGTGCGTCATTTGCGTCTTGAGCAGTTTGTTAATCGCGTTCTTGGCTTAAAGCTGGGCTCTACACGCAACTATGGCCGTTTTTTCTATACCCAATCACGCGAACTAATGGATAAAAAAGGCAAAGTATCTGTTGGTTTTATTGCGTTTGGTGGCAATGACGATACGGTTTATTTTCAAATTTCTGGCACTGGCTGTAAGCATGTTTTTACTCACACTAACGGTCACCGTTTGCATCACTGGCTATCTTTTTTTGACGTAAAAGTCTTGCGTCGTTTAGACCTTTTCTATGACGATTTTGACGGTAATTTTGATTGTAAGTATGCTGAGCTAGCATATCGAGACGGTGCTTTTAAGCGTGCTAAAGGCGGCAAGAATCCCAAGATTTCAGAAACTTATGACCGTGATGATACCGGTCTTTTAGGCGAGATTGTTCGTATTGGTTCGCGTACATCATTGGTTTACTGGCGCATTTATAACAAAGCGCTAGAGCAGGGCGTTAAGCAGACTTGGTATCGTACTGAGGTTGAGCTAAAGGATGTTTCTATTGATGTTTTACTTGCTCCAGCTAAGCATTTTGCGGGTCTATGTCCTTTCTCTGAATCTATAAATCTATCTGAAAAACATGCTTTATCGCCTGTTTTTAAACAAAAAAAATCAGTCACTTTAACTCTTGAAGCAAAAACTCAATGGTTAAGACGTCAATGTGGTCGCGCAATTTATGATTTGGTTGAGGACTGGAAACTCTCGGCCGAGGAAACCCTTATTGCCCTTGTCGGCAATAATCCAAAGCATGGCGGCAAATTATCTGCCCCTGAATATTACTCTGAAATAATAAGGTTCTGACTATGAAAAAAGTAATTTTTATATTGGGTGTTGAAGCTGCTAAAGGCGTTGGCAAAACATCAGGTAAGCCATATGAATTTGGCAAAATTTTTAACTTAACTCCTGTACGTAACTGGGAAACCGAAAAGGGTCGTAGTTCTCATAAAGGTTTTACTGTTGACGAAGAAAAATGTGTTGTTTGTCATATTGATGCTTTACCTCAACTGCAGCGTCTTGAATATCCCTGTTTTGCCGAGGTTGATATCGATATCGACCCAGAAGATATGAGTTCAACCATTATTGTTGGTGCGACTCTTGTTCAGCATGTCGATATCTTTAATCCACCCAAGAAAGTGATTTAAGCCATATTTCACTGGTGACGGGTTCGTGTAAAGAATTTCTTAGGGTGAATATTATGGACGATGAAATTATCGGAATATGGCAGTGCTCATGCTGTGGCAATGTATTCCATACAGATATTGAGAAGCCATCTAATTATTTAACACCTGATTTATATGAATGTGCTTTATGTGTCGTTGCTAATGAAGAACGTCATGTAGCAGAATTTGAGGTTTGATTATGGAGACCGTTTTAATTAGTTCGGAGCAATTAGACCTAATTTTAACTTGGTTTCTTACTCTTGCCTGTTGTATTTCTTTTTGCTTGGGTTTCCTTGCAAATGAAATGGGAGCTAAGTAGATGATAGTTATTTCTGACGTCACTTTAATAGCTGGTTATGTAATTGGCTCCTTCTTTGTCGGCTATCTTATTTCATATTTGTTGTATGTCGTAAGACGGTCATTATGGTTATCAACTAGATAGGATTTTTATCATGGAAAAATTAAAAGCTCTGTTTTCTGCCGCTAATTCTGCTAAAGCTAAGACCGCTGCCACAGTATTAGCTTTGTCAGTTGCTTGCGTTGGTTCTGCTCATGCCGCTTTACCTGCTGAAGTTGACACTATGTTCACGTCTATTCAAACCGATGGCGAATCGGCCATTGCTAAGATGTGGCCTTTGATGCTTGCCATTACTGGCGGATTTATTGTTGTTGGTCTTGTTCGTCGCGCTCTGACTTCAGGCGCTCGTTAATCGTTATAAAGAGGGGCTGTTATGACTCGTTTATTATTAATCGGGCTTTTAACAGTCCTTTCTTTTTCTGCTAAAGCAATTGATGAGCAGCCTATAAAGCCTTGGGTTGAACCTAAGGTTCAATCAACTTTCGGATACGATTGTCGCCTTAAAGATGGCGTTATTTTACAAACTAAAGTCAATATCTCAAGTTGTCAGAAAATTCTTTTTGACCGTATTAGTTATAATTTTACCCCTTGTGATACTGTTGGTTGTCGTTATTGGGTTAAGTCTAATCCGCGCTTAGAGCCAGGTACTTGTATTGGTGGTTTACCTAATTGTATTTTTCAATATGATTTAAAAACAATTAACATTGTTAATCGTGATGGTGTTCCAACTCCCACATCTTACACTTCCGTTGAAACAATGGGTTACGCAAACAATAATAAACCTATCAATGAGAATGTCTGTCCTCCAACTCCAGATTCTTCTTATACTATTGGTCCAGTTCCTGAGTCTCCGCAAAATCCCACCCATGAAGTCTGCAAGATGAAATTTACCCCTTGCCCTCTTGGTTTTTTTGCGAATGAAGTAACTCTATCTAGTGGTGAATCAAAGTGTGTTCCTATTTCTTGTCCCGACAAAGGCACTCGCGTTAATAATGTTTTTAATAAAAATGGTGCCATTGGTGTTGGTTCTGCTGGTACTTATTGTGACGGCAAATGCTCATACACTATTCAGCCAACTGATGCGCCTTATAACGGTTCCTCTTTTGTTTTTGGCACATCTAATGGCGCTGTTTGTGGTCAAGGCCAAGATAAAGATATTAAGTTCACGCCAACAGACAAGGAGGGCACTTGTACCACTTCTCAGCTATCTACGGGTGCTAATTTTCAGACTTGTACTGAGGGTGATGGAACGGCACCAGAGCAAGATAACGCAGAGGGCGAACTTGATGACAAAGCTCAGGACGCTAGCGTTGACCCGCTCACTAAGCCCAGCAAATATCAGGGCGCGGATTGCTCAATTACTGCTGACCAACTTTATTGTATTGGCACTGAAATTATAGAAGCCCTTGACCACCAAACTGCTGAAACTAAGAAGCAACAAGACGAGAAACACAATAAGCTTGTTGAACTTCAAAAAGATATTTCTGAATACGTTGAAAATCAACAGCGTGACCGTGCAACTAAACAATCTTCTCAATCTCAAACTGAAACAAATTTAATTCTTGGCTCCTTATCTGAGATAACAACAGCTGTTAAATCCTCTTCTGGTAATGGTGGCGGAACTGGTGGTGATTCTGATTCTTATATTGAGCAATTTGATGGTGATTCTATTCTAGCTAAATTTAGTTCTGATTTAGATGGAATGTCTCAGCGTATTAAAGACGCTAATGATGGTTTAGATAATAAATTAGAAGAGGGTAAATCTAAATTTGGTGAATCAGACCCTTTATGGAATCCATTTAAAGATATTCCAACTTATTTACCTGCTGAGTATGTTTGTCAACCATTTACTTTAGGCACTGATGAACATCCTATGATACTTGACCTTTGTGAGTATGAAGAATTAATCAAATCGGTAATTGGTTTTGTATTTATAATGTTGACGGCTTTGAGACTGTTTTATCAGGCTCAGATAATTGTGCGCAATTCTGCTATTGGAAGCGCGTAGCGCAAAGCCATGTCCCTATCTGGTTCGGCCATTTATGGTCGACCAGATAGGGATGTGGCGCTAATTGGAGTAATCATCATGGCTTTACCTGCAATTTTAGGTGTGACTGCTATAGCAGGATTTTTCACGTCATTATTTACAAAAATAATTGACCATTTTGTTATTCGTAACATAGAAGGCATTATCAGAGCGGGTATTTTAATTGCTGCCGTTATAGTTGTTGTTTCAACTGCTTTGTCTTTAATTGGTGCCAAGCTTCAATCGTTGCTTTCTTCTTTTCCTATGTGGCCACCTGAACTCTTACCGTTATTTTTCCCCGCAACTGTTGCTAAATACTGCCTCTTAACCGTTATTACTGTTGAAATCATCGTTACCTATTCAACATGGTCAATATGGCTTTATAAGCTTGTTAAGAGGTCTAAAAGATAATGCCTGTTTATTTCGTTCAAGGTAAATTGGGTTCTGGCAAAACACTTGCTGGGATTCATCGTATTCAAGAGGCTTTGAATCAGGGTAGGCGAGTCGCTACTAATATTGATTTACGTCTTGAGAAATTAGTTAATCCTTGGGCTAAAAAGACTTTTGTTTTACGTATGCCTGACAAGCCTTCTGGCTTTGATTTTAATGCGCTTCCATTGGGCTATGACGGTGATTATAAATCTGAGGACTATAATGGCGACTTGCACTTAGATGAATGCGCTATTTGGTTCAATAGCCGTAATTGGAATGACAAGAGTCGTTCTTCAATCATTGAATGGATTGTTCACGCTCGAAAAAAGCGTTGGAATATTTATTTTTATGTTCAGGACATTGATGTTGTCGATAAACAAGCTCGTGACATGTTTGCCGAGCATTTAGTTACGTGTAAGCGTACTGACCGATTTAATATCCCACTTATTGGCTGGCTTATTAATCCTATAATGAAAACCGCTATAGGTAAGAAATTACCTTTACCAAAATATCATTTAGGTACTGTTCAATATGGTACTTCTCAGTTTTCGCCCGTTGTAGATAGATGGTGGTATAAGGGGCAAAAACTTTACGATGCTTATGATACTGAGCAGCAATTTTATCCACCTGAACATCCTGACGCGGTTTCTTTGTATTCTGTTTTGCCGCCTTGGTATGTCTATGGCCGCTATTATTCACGAAAGGAGCRCATGAAAAATGCGTTTAGGAATTTCAAAGTTACAGGCTTACACTTTTTTTCTGTAGGGGCTGTTATTGCTTACTTGCTGACTAATCTAGCGGTAACTGCAATGCCAGAAGTCCCCAAAAAAGGATTTATTGGTTGCAATGATGCTTACAAAGCTCTTTACGGCTCCTGTGATGCCTATCCAGTTGAGAAGCCTAAGACCGATACTAAAACATCACAGGTTGCTTCTAGTTCATCTACAGCTACTAAAAAGACTGAATTGCTCCAAGATGTTTTTGTCACTGGTTCAGTTATGAGCGGCTCTGGTCAGCATTACACTTTTAAATTATCTGGCCGTCCATTTGATGCTTATTCGGCTGGCTATCAGGTTGAATCAGTCGATTGGTGCACTGCAGTTCTACAGCGCGGAACTCTTCGCCAGATTGTTTACTGCAATCCATATTTTGATTCAGATTCACCAGATTCAATGCGCGATGCTTTACCTAAAGCGGCTGACGCGGTTACTGTAACTGCAAGCTTGCCAGATTCAATTTCTAATGCCTTGTCTAACTAATGCCGATAACGACACTTATCGGCACATGTAATCAAAACTGCGCACAAT
>NZ_JAKKRN010000059.1:0-8438 GCF_025654245.1 Shewanella sp. SM29 | reverse complement strand
TTTAGGTAAATCTCGCCAAGGGATACCTGTTCTAAGGCGGTAAAGAATACCTTCGAATGTTTGTCTATGTTCAGGTTTGTCATAAACACGGCCTGTGCTTTTCATTAAATGAAATAGCTTTTCCCAGCGTTCATCGGTTAGCATAAGTCTTGGCATGGCTTGAGGTTATGGTTACTTTTGGCGAAGCAAATTATAACGTCTTGCCATGCTGTCTAAAAATCACTCTCGAAAGATCAACAGACCCTAGTTTATAGGGAATTTTTAAGTATGAATATATTGGTGACACTACCTGACATGCACTTTGATAAAGAGCTTGATATATCGGCAAGGCGCTTGCCTTTTTAGTATTTCTTTCTCCATGCGTAATTATTTGTTTTTTTCTACGTAATCGCTTCAACTCATCACGCTCAGACTCTTCTAAGGTGATGCCTTGCTGCAAGGCATCGTGTTTTTCTTTCTAGTTGTAAAGCGGGCTAGTACTAACCCCAAAAGTCTATGCTGCATCAGCAACGCGATAGCCTTGCTCTAACACCATCAAGACGGCTTCATCTTTAAATGCCTGCGGATAACTCTTATGTGATTTCTTCAGACTCATATAGACCTCTTAATTTGTTGACCATACTGTCTCAAATTAAGTGTCCGATGGGATTAGATCAGAACACTGATAAAATTAATTGCGACGCACCAGCCCAATTTGCACTGATAGAAATCTATACTATTGTCATATTGATAAATGGTATTTTGATTCTCCGGCTATGGATGGCTAATTCATGATTTTCCGACCTATACGGGTTCTAATCTCATCAATTCTGTTAATCGTGTTCGGTTTTATCGCCTTGTTTCTGTTTAAATTAATGCAGCCAGAATGTATCCTGTTTTTAATTTTTTGTTAGTTTTCTCGATTTATTCATCGATTCCACAGTCCTCAACTAAATTAAGTAAAGCAGCTTAGTGTTTAATGATTTAATTGCTAGTATGCAATGTGATAGTTACCTTTTTTATAGAAGGAGTAGACTCCTCTAATAAAAAAGGTAATTCTCAACTAATCAAGTTATTGATATTTAATATAAATAACTTTTCCTATTTCTGAGATTATTTTATCTCTTTCTTCAATTGTTGTTCCACTTTTTCTTACGAATATTGTAACAATCACGGGACTTTGTGCTTCTGACCAAGCCATTGATATAATACCTCGCACACCATAATCACTGGCGCCAGAACGATCCGCGATTGACCAACCATTAGGTAATGATGCTCTTAGAAGACCATCGGCTACTTTATTTCCTTCCATCCACTGCTTCAATTTTAACTTTGATTCTGCTGATAGAATATTACCCAAAAGAAGTTTATTTAGACTTTCAGCCATTGCATTAGCGCTCGTCGTATCCCTTATATCATACTCTATATTCTTCGTTAATTCCGGTTCGTAACGATCTGAACGCCAGACATTATCACCTATTGATCGCATAAAGTTAGTCAACCCACTTGGTCCACCGACTGCAGATATAGTGTAGTTCGCAGCAGTATTATCACTATATGTTAATGTAGCTTCGCAAGCATCATTGAGAGTGAGTTCTTTACCAACGTAATTTTTTGTAACTGGAGAATATTCGATAATATCACTCTTTTTTAATATGATGGAATCACTGAGTCTAAGCTGTCCTTTGTCCACTTTGGCCAATACATTCGCACAAGCCAATGCTTTAATTGTACTGTTGAAATGGAAACGCTTATCCCCATGTACGGATTCCATCTCGTTTGACTCGGTGTCCAATACTGTAACCCCAATACTCCAACCTTGTTTTTCAAAATACTGTACTTTATCTCCCAGTATAGAAGCTGCAACGTTCGGTGAAACAATAATACAGGTAGAAAATAACAATGAATAGATAGGTGATAACTTAGGTATTATTGACTTGCTCATAACTTTCCTTTAAGTGTTAAAATAGATAATGCAGTCATTTAAATAACCGTATTTATATAAGAGTTTTAAGGTTGAATCTTATTCCACTATGAAGCTCAAATTTTTAGTTCGATTGAATCAATCAGCTATCCTTTTAACTTATTTGGTTTGATAAATTTGAGAAGCTGTCCCAGTATGAATGGCTTTCCGCTCGCAGATGCGGACTACTCATAGACTCAAGTCAAACCCTAATCGGATTGATTTAACCATCAAGTTCACACAGCCGACATAAGACTTGTCTTAAAAGACAATAAACTGGGCAATCTTGTGGCTACGAGTTTTTTCAACTCTTCACTGGCTTTGTTATGAATTCGAGTGAACTTAATTATGTTCTTACAATTAGCTAACTGGCTATGGGTTTATGCGGCGTTGTTGAGCAAATCAGTGAAATAATCGGTGTTCCCATCATCAGATCTCCTGACTCACCTTCAGGGCGGCTACATGGGTAAATCAATACATAAAATCGTTAATTGGAAGCAATGTAACCAAGCATTAGTGAGCTGTGGCTCGCTCACTTTCTGGGTGGATGAAGCTGCAGTAAAAGCGTGGTACTGCCATGAACATCATGGCGTGCGTGGTCGCGGGTTTAGCTATAGTGATGTGGCGTCCATCACATCACTACAGCCACTACTGAACCTCATTAACGGCTATTGCAGTTATGGCTTGTTAAACCGATCTCAGGTTAAGTATATGGTTTAATAATGTGGGAGTCTTAACTAGAATTCGGCAACAAAACCTGTTAAAAACACTCAAGAAGGAACTTAGTCGGGTGTGGCCATACTTCTTCTTCTGGCATATCAAACTGTAGAAACTCTACCAAATCACGACCTTCTAAAACAAACGCTACTGTAACCCCATTGCAGGGGCTCGTTGGTTCGAGAATCACCTTTCGGCCCTTGATTGCCTTTTGCAGGTCTTCAACTACATAGCCAATATGAGGCTGTGTTCTTATGATTTCAGGTAGCGGACTGTCCTTATCAAACTCCATCCACTCCATAGCATAGGGGGATTCAAAATATCCTGTGGCATGCATTTTCAAGCCAGCATTATAAGTTTTATCAGGAAGCCTTTCAGTTATTGGGATTCCTACGTGATGAAACGTAATCTTCTGGTAGATTGAGTTGCTCATACTAAAATTCCGAAAATAAAATTAACAATTCTTAGCGCTACATATAGAGTGCAGAGATAAAATATGCTCTTGAATGCCTAACGTCGAATTGTGAATGGCTACCTACAATCAGAAGGAGTCGTTTCAAGCTTTTCCGATACGATAACACTAGGATTTTTTCGTACCGCCGTAATATCTATTTCAACACGCATCCCTCTATTGGCCAAACTCGCCACTTGTAATGTTGTACGGGCAGGTAAATGGGGTTGCGCTTTAGTGCCAAAGAACTGAGCATAACCATTAGCAAAGCCTTCTAGGTCCATTTTATTATCCAACGCAGGGTCTCCCACTAGAAATACCTGCATCTTCACCACATCACCAAGCTCAAGGCCAATGTTCACCAAGGTTTTTTCTATCTCACGTAGTACGGCTACCGTTTGATTCTGGGTGTCACCACCATAAGCTAGAGGGCTATCGAGTGGTTGATCGTGATCTTGGATTGGTGGGAGTTTACCAGATAAATACACCATGGATGCAGAGACGGGCACTTCAACAGCGGCAGAAACAGGAACACTTGCGCTGACCGAATGACGAATAATGTAATTATCCGCATCACTAGCACTAACAACAGTAGCACCGACAACATTAGCCGAAATCGCCCCCGTATAAAGAGAAAAACATACAGCTAACCGTGACAAGCTTGACTTAGTCATTCTGCTATCCTTTTAACTTACTTGGTTTGAGAAAATTCCAGTATGAGTTGCGAACCTCTTATAGCGGCAGACCGCTCATCGTTTAAGACACATCCTTATCGGATAGATTTAACCATTAAGCTTACATAGTCGATATAAGACTTGTCTTAAAAACCAATTAACTCGGCATAGAGCTAATTGGTTTTTCAACTCTCCGCCAGCAGCCGCATCTGAAGCGCATCTAGGAGATGCAGCGCCAAACTAATGTTATCGAAAGATCTCTTATCTCCCTTTTCCGCACCGTCTTCTAGCACCTGACACACTTTGACAAGTTGCGCATCACCGGCAAGCTGCGCCCCCCCTTTAATCTTGTGAGCCAGCCGAGCAAGCGCCTTGAGATCGTTTCCCTCACCTATCTCGGCCAACTTTAGCGAGTCCTCCCGTAAGGTCCGCAAGATTTCCTCGACCAGATCATCGTATGCCTCCGGTTTAAGAATGCGGAGCTTCTCCAGTTCGTTATTGGCGCCAGCGGCTTTTGCTTGTAGCTCACTGCTTCTGGATATTTCGCCAATTAAGCTCGAAAGTTCCTCAATGCTGACAGGCTTGAATAAACATTTGGTCATACCAGCAGCCAGCCCTTTCTCAACAGCAGAAGATTGAGCATTGGCCGTCAGGCCGAAGATCGGATGAAAACCTTCCGCCTTCTCCTCCTCAATCGCGCGGATACGGCTACTGAGTTCGAAGCCATCCATGTTAGGCATGTTGCAGTCGGCAATAGTGAGGTCGAATGAGAGAGAGGCATGGGCCCAAACATTGAGTGCTGACTCGCCGTCGTCGCAAGGAACAACCTCATGACCAAGGTATTCAAGCTGCTGGCACAAAAGCAGACGACTAGGAGCGTGGTCTTCAGCTACCAAAATTCGCAACCTGTGGGTAGATGCCGATTGCAATGGCACCAATTGTGGCTGGGTGTCCACATGAACAAGCGGAGCCTCGAAGCGCAGGAGGAAGCACGAGCCCTTACCTAGATCACTTTCAACCGAAAGCGTTGCCCCTAGTAACTTGGCCAATCTTTGGCAGATGTTCAATCCAAGGCCTGAACCATCACGACGCTGCTGCACACCGCCGGCCTGTACGAAGGGTTCGAATATCACCTCTTGGTCGGCATCGCTCAGGCCTGATCCGCTATCTTGGACTTGGATCTCATAGCTAGCATATCCATCACATATACGGCTCATGTCTTCACGTAGTACCAACTGTACAATCCCCTGCTCTGTGAACTTGATAGCATTGCTGAGCAAGTTGGAAATAATCTGATTAAGCATTAGGCTATCAATCATTACTCCCCTATGGGTAACGTCGATAAGCAGCTTGTATTCGAGGTTCTTTTTCCGCGCATTGGCCTCAAACAGACGATGAACTGATTGTATCAACACCTCCAAGTCTGTTGCTCTGAAAGACGGCTCAAGGACGTTTGCCTCGATCTTAGATAAGTCAAGAATATCGCCGATCAGCGCTAAAAGAGACTGTGCAGACTGATAAGCCACATCTAGGTTCTGCGCCATTTTTTCGGGATCGTCGGTTCTCAGGCGCAACAATTCAATCAGCCCCACCACAGCACTTATAGGTGTGCGAATTTCATGGCTCATGGTGGTTAAAAACACCGACTTGGATCGGCTGGCCTCAACAGCTTGCTCTTTCGCCTGTTGCAATTGCTGCAGCAGTTTCACGCGCTCAGTGATATCCAGCCATCCTCCAATCACGCCTCGGTAGCGGCCCATGCCATCCTGAAACGGAAGTATCCAATGATAAATATGGAAAGGTTGTCCTTTTACATCTACATCTAAATCCGCGACAACAGGCTTGCCCGTTTTCACTACCTCCAAGTACATCTGGTGATAGCGCGCGACCAGCCAAGGTGCGACGTAGCTGTTTTCCAGCAATGTCTTACCGACGAACTCCTCCCGCGACGCCTGCATAAAGTCCAGATACGCCTGATTGCAATGAATCAAGCGTCCATGCTGGTCACGTACATACAACGCGACTGGTGAACCATCAATTAAGGTTCGAGTGAACTCCAACTGATCCTTCAGAGCCTCTTCGGCCCTTTGTCGGCGACGAACCTGCCTCCTTAAGTAGTAGTTCCAAAGGACGAAGATCAACGCAAACAGCGCACCACCACCGATAACTGTGTAGATCTCGTTTTTGTATGTGCTCCATGAGCTAGCAATTGCAGGTGCGTCATGGTTATACCAGCGATCAGTCAACTGTCTGAGGCGCTCGGGTGGGATATCCAGTAAAGCTTCGTTGATGATGTCCTTCAATATTTGCTTGTCGGAGGCTGCAGCCATGACGATCCTGTCAGGCCTCGGCCCAAACACCGAAGCAACATGCAGGTCAGCCTGGAAATACTGCTTGATGAAGTAATCGGCAACGAACTGGCTCTGCACACTGCCATCGACTTCCCCGCTTATCAGCATCTCCAGTCCTTGCGAGGTGTTCTCGACTGCTACCGCGGTGATACTCGGATGATGCTTGCCCAACCATGCAAAACCAGGGGTATCACGTACAATAGCCAAACGCCGGCCATGAAGATCATCGAGGCCGTGAATATTGGCCTGTTCTCGCCGGGTCACTACCACCAACGGACTCATCAGGTAAGGACGTGTATAATGCAAAGGTCCAGTCACAGAACCAACGACGCTTAGTGCAACGATTAGGTCAGCCTGCTCTCTCTGAACCCTTCCGATCATATCCCCAACGCCATCGCCGCGTATGAACTCGAACCTCAGGCCAGTACTGCGCTCAATCTGCTTAAGCAGGTCAACGCTCAACCCGTGCAGCTGGCCATGTTTATCATAGAAGGTCAGCGGCGCATCAAGGGCGGACACAATCACTCTGATTTCCGGATTCGCCATCGCCCATGTTTGCTGTTCTGCACTTAACCGAAGAGGTTTTCTGGGGATCACGAAGTCTTCGCTCAGCTCCCAGCGCGAAGCAATTCTTAGCATCTCGGACAGGGAAATAGCTGAGAGCGACTGATTAATTGCGTCTAGCAGCTCGGGCTGTTTGGCGCTGACGGCGAAGTTAATGTTCCCAACATCAGGTACATCCTTTATGTGATCGAAATAAAGCAGGTTAGGAAACATTTGCGGTATCAGATATGCTGCAGTGGTGGAGCTCGTGTACATGGCATCCGCCTGGCCATAAACCACCGCAGTGAGTGCTTGCGTGCGATTGCGATACCTCATCAGTTTAGCGAGCGGGTAGCGCTGCATGAGCTGTTTTTCCAGCAGGGAGGAGCCAACATAGGCAAGCCGCTCATTGGCCATTTTCGGATCAGTATTATAGGCATCGCTCGTACGTCGGATGACAACACGGTGATTAACCAAATAGGCAACCGACTGGCGAACACGCGAATCACTCGGTTGCCCTGTATCATTGAAGGCAAGAATCTCGATTTCGCCAGCGACTAGCGCCTGCATCGCGTCCTCGCGACCTAAATAGCGGACAATTTTGAAGCGAACCCCCAATGTCTGCTCTAATGCCCCCAAAACATCAGCCGTAGCTCCCTCAAAGTGAGCCGAATCAAGTCCCAGATGCATAGGTGGCCACGCTTCGCCCCATATAGCCACTCTAACCTCTAATTTTCTATCAAGCCAAGACTGAGTTTGCGTATTGAAATGTACTTTTGGACTCACCACTGGCGTACGGTTCAAGAGCCGTACGCTATCCGTCTCCTCACCATAAGCCACAGCGCGAAACAGGCAGGAGGTAGCAAAACCTAAAAATAGAAGTAGGAAATATGAGTATTTCATAATGGTTTGTACCAAAAACTGAGGATTTAAATCGAAGGATGGTTAAGTTAATGAATCAAAGTTTCGAACTAAACCTCAAGCAAATTCAATCGCCTCATCATCCATGGCGACACATGAGCGGTTTTGAGTAACATAGTGCAACCTTAGGAGCTACAGAAGCGCGTCTATTAACTGGCAGGCATCAAAGAATCTCGCCTGCGCTTTGTTGAGCGCGGCGAGTTTTCTAACTTTACACATACTGCCATTCCCACATACTGTATTGCAAAGGTACTACCGAGACATTAGGTACGGATAGACTGGGCTTATTATGTATTATACTCACATGCTCGTAACAGCGTCATAGAAAAATACCTTTCCTGACCGCATTCAATGTCCGATGAAAATATTGACTTGCCGCCACATATTTAAGACCAGTCTTATGCGCAATCGAAGGTAATCTCGATATAATTGTCAAGCATCTAGATAAATCCATATTAATAGCTGTACAGAGAAGAAATTAGAACTAACTAAGATTGCTACCCATAGAGGCATATAAGCTGCAAAATCTGCTCACTAAAAATTGAAAACATTGAGTCTGCAGTTGAACCTTGGGAGCAAAGTTTTAGAACTCTGTAGTGGCACACTAATTTTGGCCACCTAAATAGAGGTGATATTATTACCTCGTAGATGACTTTAGGTGAACACATGAGATCGACAACCAGAAAAACATTTAGTGCTGAATTCAAACTTGAAGCTGCCCAATTAGTCCTCGATAAAAACCATAGCATCATCGAAGCTGCAAAGGCGATGAACGTAGGTAAATCCACTATGGATAAATGGGTGAGACAGTTAAAACTAGAACGCCAGGGTGGCACACC
>NZ_JAKKRN010000058.1:0-9189 GCF_025654245.1 Shewanella sp. SM29 | reverse complement strand
CTTTAGGTAAATCTCGCCAAGGGATACCTGTTCTAAGGCGGTAAAGAATACCTTCGAATGTTTGTCTATGTTCAGGTTTGTCATAAACACGGCCTGTGCTTTTCATTAAATGAAATAGCTTTTCCCAGCGTTCATCGGTTAGCATAAGTCTTGGCATGGCTTGAGGTTATGGTTACTTTTGGCGAAGCAAATTATAACGTCTTGCCATGCTGTCTAAAAATCACTCTCGAAAGATCAACAGACCCTAGTGTTCATCCTCTTTAATGCTCAAAAGTGCGCCCTTGATGGCGTGTCGCATTAGATTCCCTAACAATAGTGTCAGATCCATAAACCTGACTCTGCGGCTCCTCTGTCGCGTGGGCATGCTGCGTTGCGCTTGCCTGAGCCTGATTAAACTTAGCCAACTGACGTGCCATATAAAAGCGGCTAAATAGGACTAAACAACCGAGCGCAATCGCGCCAAATAAGAGCACGAAGGGCAATAAAAATAGTGATAAACAAATTAGGCTAATGCTAATTGCCATCGCTAACCAAGCCCGTGGGCCAGAAATTCGGGTCTGCAGTGGGCTCTGTTGGAACTGTTGAAAAATCATAAGAACTCCTCGATAGGCAGTGGACATTTAGTGTGCAATAGCGAGTGCGTATAGGTCACGTTAATCTTGATTAATTTACTTTATTTTACTCCGGAGGCCATTTTAGTGTTGCGCATTACTTTGATATGTGATCGCATGCCTATCTATATGTTGTTGCTCGAATAACGGTTGGTTAATTATATGTGTTTGCTAAAATCTTTTTGATGTAAATCTGAGCAATTTCTTTGCTAACTGTACAGAATATGAGAAAATTCAGCTCAAATTTAACTGCAGTTTTAACTCAGTTAGCCGCCTTATTATATTGGTTGTAAATGTTCGTTCGACCCGCTCAAACACCCTCTTGTTTCACTGCTTTGTTAATTAATTAGACGCCAACATGAACTCATATTCGCTCAAGCAAAAAATTCTGTTCTCTGTCGTGGCAGCCCTTTCACTCGTGATTGGTTTGTTGTCATGGCAAAGTTATTCCAGCCAAAAATCCCAGCTGTTACAAAACAGCCTAGAACAAGTGCAGCGCTTAGGTGAACAGCAGGCTGAGCGGATCCAAGAATGGTTGGCTGGCCGCCAAGATATTATGGGAGCCCTGGCGAACAAAGTTGAAGGTGACAGCCTCAATACACTTCAACAAGCACAGGCATCGGGCCGTTTTCAGCTGACCTATTTTGGCTCTCAAGCAGGGCAAATGTTGGATTCTGATCCGAGTATTGATCGTACGGGCTATGATCCTCGCAGCCGCCCTTGGTATCAACAAGCCATCAGTGAGCGCGGTCTTATTTTGACAAAACCTTACGTGGATGTTGCCTATAACATTCTGGTTGTGACTATGGCACAGCCTACCGCACAAGGTGTTGTGGGTGGTGACTTATCTATCGCAAGCCTAGTTGACGGTGTTAATCGGATGAAGTTACCGGCAAACGGTTATGCCATCATGATGCACAAAGACGGCACTGTGATCGCTTATAAAGATCAAGCTAAGACGATGAAACCTATAGGTGAAATCGACAACGAGCTTAATCGCAACTTACCAGAACAGAGTCGTGCAGCGGGCACTCTGTTGCCTATGTATTTTGAAAATGAAGGACGTGACAAATTAGTCTGGAGCGTTGATATCCCTAATACAGATTGGGAATTAGTGTTAGTGCTTGATAAGGAAACGCTAGAGTCGCCACTGTCGAGCTTGTTACTCACTCAGTTTGGGCTTTCTGCACTCGTGTTGATCTTAAGTGTGTTAGCCATTTCTTGGTTAGTTGGCATGTTACTGGGTCCTCTGAGTCGAGTATCGCAAGCCCTTGCGCGTATTGCCGATGGTAATGGTGATTTAACTCAACGTATTTCAGTCGACACTCAAGATGAAGTGGGCGTGCTTGCTGACAGCTTTAACCGCTTTGTGGGCAGTCAACATCAGCTGATCAGCCATATTCGCCAATTAGCGAATGAGTTAGATGCCGATGCTGAACGTAGTCTTGCCACCACGCAAACTTCTGTTGCCGAGTTACAACGTCAACAGCAAGAAGTCGCTATGGTCGCGACTGCGGTAACTGAAATGGCGAGTGCGACTAATGAGATCGCAGCCAATGCTGAGAACACGGCAACAGCGGCTCAACAGTCTGCAGCGAGCAGTTTACAGGGCAAAGAGTTAGTGAATAAAACTCGTAACTCGATTAATTCACTCGCAGATGAAGTGACTCAAGCAACGGATGTCATTGGCGATTTAAGTCGTCACGCTAAGTCTATCTCGAGTATTCTGGCGACAATTCAAGGGATTGCTGAGCAAACTAACCTGTTGGCGCTTAACGCAGCCATTGAAGCGGCTCGTGCTGGCGAGCAAGGCCGTGGTTTTGCGGTCGTTGCCGATGAAGTTCGAGTGCTTTCACGTCGTACACAGGATTCGACTCAGGAAGTACATACCACGATTGAAACGCTACAACGCACTACCGCTCGAGCAGTCAGCTTGATGGAAAGCAGCCAAGCATTAGCGGGTCATAGCGTAGAAGATGCCAATGCGGCGGCGAAAGCCCTTGAAGAGATCACACAAGCGGTCAACGTGATTTCAGATATGGCAGGCCAAATTGCTACCGCAGCGGAAGAACAGACTCAAGTGACGGGTGAAATAACCCAGAATACGGTTGCGATTAAAGATGTGACCGATGAGATTACCGCGTCGGCCATGGCAGATTTGGCACAGGCGAGAGGGTTAAAAGCTCGCGCTAATGACCTGAATGCGCAAGTCGCGACATTTATTCTTTAGTTGCCTTAACTCGATTTTTTGAATAATAGATATTTAAGTAAATTTCAATCGTAGGTTTACAATAACTAATAGTTTTCCTCCGCGCCTTAGACGGCGCGAAGGTATTACTTTTTAAGATTGTTTGTGATGATACAATAATGAGTTAATTATACCTTTATTTAAAGGTACCATTCTGTTTATTTTTTATAATATCTTAAAATCACTTAATAACTGTTTTAACTTGAAGTTTTTAGTTGCATTTAATTCTTAGTTGCATTTAATTCTTAGTTGTTTGCATTAATATGCATTGCTAAGCCTGTTTAATGTTTTGTGCTTATTTAAATTTGGCTAATTTAGTTTGTTTGTTAAGATTAAATTTTATTTTTAATTTATTTATCTTTCATGGTCAACGTGAAATAATTCATTTTTACGTTTCTAAGTAAGCTCACTGCTGCTAAAAATAGCTGTTGTTATATTTAGTCGGTATGGTTATCAGGTCTTTATTTGTGAAAAATATATTATGAAATCATTTTCATTAAGGCAGAAAATTCTTTTTTCCGTTATTCTTGCTCTTTCATCTGTCATATTATTATTATCTTGGCAGAGTTATTCAAGTCAGAAGAAAGTCTTACTAGATGTGAATTTAGAGCAGGCTCAACGACTTGGTGAGCAGCAAGCGCTACTTATCAGTGAGTGGCTCGTAAGCCGTCAGCAAATTGTTAAAGGAATCGGTGGGCAGTTGAGTCATGACATTGTGCAAGCAATGAAACAGGCTAAGCAATCGGGAGGGTTTGAATCGACATATTTTGGTGAGTCAAACGGTAATATGAGAGACTCAGAGCCAGCAACTGACTATTCAAATTATGATCCTCGTACAAGGTCATGGTATCAAGAGGCAATGCAAGCTGGAGGAAATATAATAACCCAGCCATATCTCGACATTCCTCTCCGTATTTTAGTTGTTACTTTGGCCGAGCCTGTTGCAGGCGGAGTTATTGCTGGAGATCTATCGATTAGTAATCTTATCGAAGAGGTCAACCGCATGAAGTTACCGGCAAACGGTTATGCCATCATGATGCACAAAGACGGCACAGTGATCGCTTATAAAGATCAAGCTAAGACGATGAAACCTATAGCTGAAATCGATAACGAGCTTAATCGCAACTTACCAGAACAAAGCCGTGCAGCGGGCACTCTGTTGCCTATGTATTTTGAAAATGAAGGACGTGAAAAATTAGTCTGGAGCGTTGATATCCCTAATACAGATTGGGAATTAGTGTTAGTGCTTGATAAGGAAACGCTAGAGTCGCCACTGTCGAGCTTGTTACTCACTCAGTTTGGGCTTTCTGCACTCGTGTTGATCTTAAGTGTATTAGCCATTTCTTGGCTAGTAAGTGTCCTGCTGGGTCCATTGAGCCGAGTATCGCAGGCACTGGCGCGTATTGCCGATGGCAATGGTGATTTAACTCAGCGTATTTCAGTCGACACTCAAGATGAAGTGGGCGTGCTTGCCGACAGCTTTAACCGCTTTGTGGGCAGTCAACATCAGCTGATCAGCCATATTCGCCAATTAGCGAATGAGTTAGATGCCGATGCTGAACGTAGTCTTGCCACCACGCAAACTTCAGTTGCGGAGTTACAACGTCAGCAGCAAGAAGTCGCTATGGTCGCGACTGCGGTAACTGAAATGGCGAGTGCGACTAATGAGATTGCAGCCAATGCTGAGAACACGGCAACAGCGGCTCAACAGTCTGCAGCGAGCAGTTTACAGGGCAAAGAGTTAGTGAATAAAACTCGTAACTCGATTAATTCCCTCGCCGATGAAGTGACTCAAGCAACGGATGTCATTGAAGACTTGAGCCGTCATGCTAAATCCATTTCGAGCATCCTGGCGACAATTCAAGGGATTGCTGAGCAAACTAACCTGTTGGCGCTTAACGCAGCCATTGAAGCGGCTCGTGCTGGCGAGCAGGGTCGTGGCTTTGCGGTCGTTGCCGATGAAGTTCGAGTACTGTCACGTCGTACACAGGATTCGACTCAGGAAGTACATACCACGATTGAAACGCTACAACGCACTACCGCTCGAGCAGTCAGCTTGATGGAAAGCAGCCAAGCATTAGCGGGTCATAGCGTAGAAGATGCCAATGCCGCGGCGAAAGCCCTTGAAGAGATTACGCAAGCGGTCAACGTGATTTCAGATATGGCAGGCCAAATTGCTACCGCAGCGGAAGAACAGACTCAAGTGACGGGTGAAATAACCCAGAATACGGTTGCGATTAAAGATGTGACCGATGAGATTACCGCATCGGCCATGGCAGATTTGGCACAGGCGAGGGGCTTAAAAGCTCGCGCTAATGACCTGAATGCGCAAGTCGCGACATTTATTCTGTAATCGCTATTCTTAATTGTTTGTCTCGATATTAGCCCGATAAAGCCTTTACTTTGTCGGGCTTTTTACTGGCCGTTTTTGTCGTGTTAAAGCATTTCTGTGGGATTGAATAACTTAGCCACACTTTGACAAATGGTTTCTCTAATCCATTTATGCCCTTGATCTTCATCATTTCTTTGATGCCATAACAGCACATAGGCCATTGGCATAAATTCGAAAGGCAGTGGCAGTTGTTTGAGCGGATAAAGTTGGCAGGCGTGACGGGCAAAGCTCGACGGCAGAGTGAAGATTAAATTGCTGTGGGCGCAAACGCTGGCGGCACCATAAAAGTCGGGTACAGTCGTGCTGATCCGGCGTCTATGCCCAAGATCGGCAAGAAAGTAATCCAGTGCCCACCAATCACTACCTTCACAACGAACCTGCACATGGGCCATATCGAGGTAAAGGGGTAAATTCCATTGTTCTGAGGTGAGCGCCGCCATCAGCGGGTGATCCTCTCGCACTAAGCAGACTTGTTGATCGGTAAATAATGTTTGATAGGCAATCCCTTCGGGCAGGCGATCCACTTGAAAATCCGACAGTGGATGCAAATCCCGCCCTGAAATGCCAAAGTCGATTTGCCCTTGCTGCAAATCCTGCATCGATTTTTCGGTCCAGACATAGGAGTCGAGTTTGACGTTGGGTGCCGTGGTCAGCATAGGGCCGATAAAATATGGGATTAAGGTTTCATAGGCGCTTTCCACCATGGCAAAAGAAAATTGTCGATTGCTACTGGCAGGATTAAAGGTCGGAGGCTGAGTGAGTTGATACAAGTCTTGCAATATATTCGGCAGTTTTTGCCCAAGAATGAGGGCGTGCGCGGTGGGTTTTAAGCCATGCGCCGTGCGCTGAAATAGGGGATCATCTAAGGTTTCTCTGAGTCGATTTAAGCTCTTACTGAGTGCTGACTGGCTTATATGTAATCGGCTGGCGGCGCGAGTGACACTCTGCTCCTCTAGCAGCACTTTGAGTATGACCAGCAAGTTCAAATCGATTCTAGCTAAGTTGTCGATATTCACAGATATTCCTCAGAGGAAATTTACTTTGGAAATTATACCATTTCTGTTCATACCTTGAGTTAATTAAAATAGCGCCCACTGAAATACCTTTCCCTGATCAACTGAGATTATTTATGCGGCGCAATCTGTTACCTATCCTGATGTCTATGGTGCTGCTCAGCCCATTAGCCATCGATATTTATTTACCTTCAATGCCAACTATGGCGACAGAATTCGCCGTATCTGCCAGTGATGTGCAATCCACGCTCGTATTGTTTTTATTCGCCATGGGCTTAGGCCAAGTGTTGATTGGGCCATTAGCCGACCGTTATGGCCGCCGTCCTGTGGCTATTTTCGGGGTCTTACTCTACGGCGCAAGTAGTCTTCTCGCTGCCGCGGCCATCGAATTTCATTGGTTACAGATTGCTCGTGTGCTGCAAGGTTTAGCCGCCTGTTCAACTTCTATTGTGGTGTTTAGTGCAGTGCGCGACTGCTACTCACAAAAAGAAGGCGCTAAAATTTACAGTTACTTAAATGGCGCGATTTGCGTGATCCCAGCTTTAGCACCAACCTTAGGTGGCTTGTTAGCGATGCAATTCGGCTGGCGTTCAACCTTCGTTTTCATGACGTTATATGCCATGTTGATGATGCTCGTTGTCGGTTATCGCTTACCTGAGACTCGTCCAGCCAACACTGTTACTACTGGCCCACTTTACCGTTGGGGCAGATTCAAACCTGTACTCGGTAACACCCACTTTTTGTTTTATGCCTTTGCTTGTATGTCAGCTATGGCGGCTATTTTGAGTTATGTGTCTTATGCGCCTGTGTGGTTGATTGGGCATTTAGGGGTTTCTGAGCTGGCGTTTAGTGGTTTATTCGGGCTCAATGCTGTGTTCAATATCGTGGCCTGTTTTGCGGCACCGATCGTTATTCGCAAACTGGGTAATCGTCCAACGGTTATTTTGGCTCTGTCCTTACTCGTTTTGTCTTCAGTGGCGACAGTGGCGGGGCAACAGTTTGGTCCAAATACAGGGATGGCAGCAGCTTTTAACTTCATGTTACCTATGATGTTGTTATGTGTGGGATTTGCCTTCTTACTCGGCCCTGCGACGAGTATGGCACTGTCAGCTTTCGGTGAACGAGCGGGGACTGCCGCGGCTATGCTAGGTTTTATTCAGATGAGTGGTGCATCCGTTTTAGCTGGACTTATACAGCAAACGAATTTAACTGCACCTTATGCAGTGGCACTCGTCATGGGCGTGTTTTCTATTGGTTTATTGTTGATGATGGCGCTGAGTCGATTCGACCACTGGCACCAAGAGCAGTTAGTTGGCGAGCATTAGTTCGCGGCACTGATTAATTACAGAGTACACCCTTTACCCACAGTTTGTTTGACCGCGAACTGTGGGTATTTTTTATTGTGTCTAATACCCTTTTATCCTTTGGTATACTCGTAAAATAACTCACTAAACCGAGGGTAAAGCTTGTCCCGTCACTATTGTGCTATCTGTCGTTATCCGCAAAATGCTTGCTTATGTGCGAGCGTTCAGCCTATCTCTCCAATGACTCAGTTGGTGGTTTTACAGCACCCGAGTGAAGTCGAACATAAGAAGAATAGTGTGCGGGTATTGAGTCTTGCTGTACCTAAAACGCAAGTTTATGTGGGTGAAAGCGAGTCTGATTTCAAAGGTTTACGGGAATATTTAGCGGCGTGTAATAAGCCGATTTATCTCGTCTATCCCTCTGCGTTAAGTGTGAGTGTTGAACAGCAACATATCAATCCTGATTGTGTATTGCTGTTGCTCGATGGCACTTGGCGTAAGGCATTCAAAATGCTGCAGCTGAATCCTTGGTTAACCCAGTATCCTGCGGTGCATTTGGCTGAAGGTTATGAATCGCGCTATCGGATCCGTAAATCGAGTCGTAGCGATAGTTTATCGACCTTAGAAGCTTGCGCTTATATGTTAAGCGCCCTCGATCCTACCCTTGATGTTCAGCCGTTAATGATGGCATTTGATGCTATGGTGGAACTGCGGATTAAGGCGATGCCGAGTACAGTGCAGGTTCGTTATCAGAATTCAAATGAATCCAGTGGTAAGGTATAGTTGATGGGGTTAAGGCTATTGAGTCTTAGATGTTTTAGGTATGAATTAGTGCTTTTAAGTTATTGAGTTTTTGAGACTCCGTACGAATTAAAATAGTCAAAATCTTATTCAGATCACGCTAACTTAATGTGAAATACGGTTTAATAACTGGGATTCATTTGCGCAGCAAATGATGAGATAGCTTTGCCAGCCAATTGCTTTGCAGGGGAGTAATTCCATTCATTACTATTAGTAAATGGCGTGCTGGCAGGGCTATCGAGCTTTAAATATGGTTTTTTATTGATAATGATGAGAGCGCTTTGCCAGGCCATCATTGGCTTTGCTGGGGAGTAGATTCCATTCATTACTATTAGTAAATGGCGTGCTGGCAGGGCTATCGAGCTTTAAATATGGTTTTTTTATTGATAATGATGAGAGCGCTTTGCCAGGCCATCATTGGCTTTGCAGGGGAGTTATTCCATTCATTACTATTAGTAAATGGCGTGCTGGCAGGGCTATCGAGCTTTAAATATGGTTTTTTTATTGATAATGATGAGAGCGCTTTGCCAGGCCATCATTGGCTTTGCAGGGGAGTTATTCCATTCATAACTATTAGGGTCTGTTGATCTTTCGAGAGTGATTTTTAGACAGCATGGCAAGACGTTATAATTTGCTTCGCCAAAAGTAACCATAACCTCAAGCCATGCCAAGACTTATGCTAACCGATGAACGCTGGGAAAAGCTATTTCATTTAATGAAAAGCACAGGCCGTGTTTATGACAAACCTGAACATAGACAAACATTCGAAGGTATTCTTTACCGCCTTAGAACAGGTATCCCTTGGCGAGATTTACCTAAA
>NZ_JAKKRN010000057.1:0-9307 GCF_025654245.1 Shewanella sp. SM29 | reverse complement strand
AAATCTGTCATTCCAAGGCGCCGCTATAAGAATACACCTCAAGAAAGAGTCGATTGGTGCTTATATCGGTATCGACATTTAGTGGAGAATGCTTTTGGAAGAATTAAGCACTATCGAGCAATATCAACAAGATATGACAAGCTAGCAAGAAATTACGCCAGTATGGTGTCACTGGCGTTTATGTTAATGTGGCTGCCGATGTATTGCTGAACAACATTTGTACAGCAAAGATCAACAGACCCTAGTCAGATTTAGCCCAACAAAAAGTCGCCATTGGATAACCAATGACGACTCTTTAATGCGATAACGCTCGGTTAATCGGCGTAAGTTAGCCGAATAACATTACGCGCTTTTTCTCGCTTCCATTTCAGCTTGACTTGAAAGGTACTCATCGAAAGTGCCTTGGAAGTTAATCACTTTTTTATCTTTAATATCAATGATACGTGTTGCGAGTGACGATACAAACTCACGGTCATGACTGACGAATATCAAAGTGCCTTCAAAGTCTTTCAACGCATTATTGAGTGCTTCGATGGCTTCCATGTCCATGTGGTTAGTCGGTTCGTCCATGATTAGCACATTGATGTCTTGCATCATTAACTTACCGAATAACAAGCGGTTTTTCTCACCACCTGAACAGTTACGGGCTTTCTTGTTCGCGTCATCTTCGGTGAACAGCAGACGGCCTAACATGGCGCGTACCATAAGATCGTTGTGCTTAGGTTGGCGCCACTGTGACATCCAATCCATTAACGTGTAGTCATTATCAAATTCGTCACTGCTGTCTTGTGGACAGTAGCCGATTGATGCGTTTTCTGACCACTTGATCACGCCTTTATTATGTTCTAAATCATTGACTAAGCAACGTAGGAAAGTGGTTTTACCCACGCCGTTTTCGCCGATAATCGCTAATTTTGCACCGGCTTCGAGGATTAAGTCGCCGCCTTCGAATAGCAGCTCACCATCAAACCCGTGGGCCAAATCTTCGAGGATCAGTGCTTGGCGATGCATTTTCTTGCCGGCATCGAAACGAATAGAAGGGTGAATACGGCTTGATGATTTCACTTCATCAAGCTTGATCTTGTCCATTTTCTTCGCGCGCGAGCTGGCTTGTTTTGCCTTAGATGCGTTGGCACCGAAGCGGTTGACGAAGTCTTGCAGTTCTTCGATTTCAGCACTCTTCTTGGCGTTGCCCGATAATAATTGTTCACGGATCAAAGACGATTGTGCGAGGAAGTATTCGTAGTTACCAGGGTAAATGCGCAGTTCGCCGTAATCGATATCGGCCATGTGGGTACATACGGCATTTAAGAAGTGCCTATCATGGGAAATAATGATCATGGTGCATTTGCGTTTGTTCAACTCGGCTTCTAACCAGCTAATGGTATGTATGTCCAAGTTGTTGGTTGGTTCGTCGAGCAGCAAAATATCTGGGTTGGCAAATAGTGCTTGTGCCAACAGGACCCGCAGTTTCCAACCCGGTGCGACTTGTTGCATTAGGCCGTAATGGAAAGATTCTTCAATACCCGCTTCGAGCAGAATTTCACCGGCGCGGCTTTCGGCGCTGTAGCCATCCATTTCGGCAAATTCACTTTCAAGATCGCCAACGCGCATGCCATCTTCTTCGGTCATATTCGGATTGGCGTAGATTGCATCGCGTTCCTGTTTGACTTTCCACAGGGCAACATCCCCCATGATCACTGCATCGATCACACTGTATTGTTCAAACGCGAACTGATCTTGGCTTAGGGTACCGACTTTTAAGCCGGGCGTGATGGACACATTGCCAGAGGTTGGCGCTAACGCTCCGCTGAGGATCTTCATAAAGGTCGATTTGCCACAGCCATTCGCGCCGATCAAACCATAGCGGTGACCGTTGCCAAATTTCGCTGAAATGTTTTCAAACAATGGCTCAGGGCCAAACTGCATCGTGATGTTCGCGGTAGAGATCAAAGGAGCTTTCCTAGGTATTTGCTAACGGGGATTGTGACAAACAAGCCTCAAAATGAAACATGCGCTTCACCCACTCTAAGCCAAAACATTAAAGTTGGGATAATAAGGTCGCGGAGTATACAGACTAAGGGCTAAAGATGCGAGCAAGGATGTGATGCGCAGCTATAAATCGAGCCGTTTCAGTTGCGTTTATTTTGAGGTTGACCCAAGGCATCAGCGGATCATAGGTAAAATTTTGAAACGGGTTTGAGCTTGATGCTGAGTTCATACCTGTTAGCGTGATATCGTGGATATGCAGATTAAAACTGTCAGCTGCGGTGTATTTTCTTTGCCCTAAAGCCGATGCCAAACCTCGCTAGCGCAAATAAAAGAAGGCGTTTAGCTTATTTACCGTTATTATTCCCGCAGTTTTGTCGAGCAGCAGATTTTACGGCTAATATTTAATGGCTCAGTTTGGAGGCTTTAGGTCCTTAAGATTTAAGATCTAAGCATCACGAGCAATAAGGCTTAACGCCCTATGCTATTGCCGTAGCAACGTCAGTGGCTCATGACTTCATAACTTGAGTGATTTCTCTAATCGCGAATTTTAGTAGCGAATTGAGTCACTCGTTTAACAACTCAAAACCGTAAACTAATACTGTAAAATCAGCCAATAGGGCTGAACTTGGAATTCCCATGATTGAAGAGCAACAGAACAACCCATTACACGGCCTCAAACTCGAGACAATGATCACTGAGTTAGTCGATTTTTATGGCTGGAAAATTTTATACGCAGCATTAAAGCTAGGTTGCTTTAACACCAACCCGACCATTGAAGCCTGTATTATTTTCCTCAAGAAGACTGAGTGGGCGCGGGAGAAAGTGGAAAACTTTTACCTGTATCGATTCAAGCGTATGCCTAAAGCCGTCGGTGAGCAGTTTGATCTTAAGCCACGCGAACGAGGTTTTTCCTCAGGTATCGCGCCGCGTAAACCGATGGAACTCACCATAGAATCTATCGCTAAAATGCAGGCACAAGCCAGCGCCGAGTACGAAGCGGGTAATAAACGTCCTAACTCTGGTTATGGTTCAGGTAAGAGCTTTGGTAATGGCTCAGGTAAAAGCTCAAGCAAAAAACCTACGGGTGGACGTGGCACCGGCTCTGGATATGGTTCATCGAATAGCAACTCACAGCGCCGCAGCGAACCCAGAAACGAGCCAAGAAACGATTCAAGAATGGCTGAACGTTCAGGACCAAGCCCATCGACGGATGATAACGATCCGTGGGGCACTAAACGCGGCTAATCCCATGTCTGCCGAATTGAGTGGGCATGGTTTTTCACAGGCGTTAGTTTTACATTCGTGATTTACAGTGACTAGCCTCAACTTGCTATTTTCGTACCCGTAAAAAATTAGCTCTGGTATGAGTTAGCTTTTGTAAGAGTCGTTTTGAAGTCATGGCTCTAGTTGTATGATAGAACATCTGATTTATCGCCTGATTTAAAGAGAAGAGGTTAGCTGTTGAATACAGCTAACCTCTTTTTTATGATTAACTATTCACTTTATTGCATTGAGGTGAGAAAAATATCGGGGATTATAGTTTTAGATTTGCATATCTAGTGCATAACCAGTTAATTCATCAATTTGCAATCAGATGTGCCGGTTGCTCATTTTTAGGACCACTACCAGCGCCTTCTCTAACACCTGTGCTTTATACTTTGTGCCTTTTGTTCATCTTAGTCTGCTAAATGCCCAGAGTTAACGTCAAGTTGTTTGACGATACAGCTCCAAGGTAACCATTTAAATGTTGGATTATCATTGGGTAAGTAGTTTTAGCCGTCTTGCTCCACCAGCATTCTCTGTTGCCAAACGGCGCTGCCGTCATTCAGCGCCAAGGGATATGTCAATCACTACTATATTCGAACTGCGGTTAGGCTTAGCGGCTGGTATTCTTTTGTGTCTAATGCGGGATAACTTAAGTTTGCCCAACTCGCTGATATTTGCTGATGAGACCCGTTTAATCAGAGCACTGTATTACTTGGCTACACCTGCGCAAGATGTATTCCACTTCTTTATCCTTCAGCGACGCCAGTGATGATAGGCGTTCCTTTAAACGCTGGACTGGCCAATTACCCATTTATTTTCGCAGTTGGCTTGCTTAAGCCATAAGCCATTAAAAACTATCCTAGTAATATCTCTAAGCTGATACTGCCGCGGTTTGCCTATTTCAAATGTGAATAAACATGCAGGTGGAGCGCGGTGCAGCGAGAAAAATCCCGAGGTTTTATCCCGCATTTTGAATATTTAACGCATAAATATTCAATTTACCGTTTTGTGGCCATTGCTGGTGAATCTTATATTTTATGCGGTTTTATAGGGGGTTCTGTTGATTGTGGTTTTATCTATGATGCAATGATTTAACCGAACGAATAACTAGACACTTTTTTCCATCGCTTTTTTGACTGTGCCATGGTCTCAGATAAACAATGGCATTTATACTCGTTTTCCTATTGCAAAAAACGTGGTGAATAAAAGGCTGAGATGGAGGAACTGAGTGATGAGTGACGAAAAAATCACTGGACTTTATTTCATCGAGAAACTTCAACGCATTTGGATTACTTTTACATTTAGACATCCAGAGCCAGTAGATGACATCGACCATAAGACGTATATGGAGCTGCTAGATAAAATAAAAAATTCAGATGGAACGCGATATGATTTGTACACCTATCTCCTATCAAAGCAAAACAAGTGCACAGACATTCTCCAATTTCTTAAAACACACCCGCAGTGAGAATAATTTATCTCAAGAAGATTTATGTAGTCTGCTCAGGCAAAAAAGCTGCCTGTTCGATATGTTAGATTCCATCACTATTAGCCGTTGGGAGCGGGGAGTTAACATTCCATCCCTAGCTAAACAGTCTGAAATCGTTGAAATATTTGGCTCTGAACTGTTTGATATTTATCGGGAGGACAAAAAATTCATCAACGAAGGTTTAGCGTTAATTAACCTTTTTGAATCGACCATAGAACGCAGCGATCATCCGTACTACCGTAATACTCCTTATCGTGTCGAGTTTATCGAAAGCCACCATCAAAATTTTATGACCCTGCTGCAACTTAGCTTGGTTTATGAAAGTAACCCGCGTTTATCCTTTGTGAGCCGTAAGTTATCTCAACCTTTTTTCCGTGGACTCTCATTGGTGGTGGCTTTTAGCTTTGGGGATCAAATCATTGGACACAGTCTATTCTGTCGCACTCAAGGCAAAATTGCCCTCGAATTTATGAATGATGAGGTGGACTTATTTGAGGTCATTAACCATAACAGTCAAGCTTTGCCAGATACCTTAATGGTGTTCTCCTCCTTTGGCGTAACGCCTTATATTGAAAATTATATGATGTCTGTTTATCTCAATGAATTGGCCACGAGTCGCTCACTTAAGTTTTTGAGTTTTAATATCTGCGATGAGTCACTAAAACGAAAATTGACGCAATTTAAGTTGCCCATATTTAAAGTAAGAACGATAGAAGGCGGCTTCAAACCAGTCAAAAACTATTCGTTTTTCTCCAGTCGCACAGAAGTCATGGCGAATCGTAATTTACTCAAGCTTTCTGTTATCCCTACATCCAAATCCCAGACGATCGATCCCATTTTCTTTATGCAGTTAGAGACCAATATATGAATATTCTCATCATAGATGATCAACGCTTTATTAGAGAAACCATGAAAGCTGATATCCATAAGTACTTAGCAGAGGACAATGTGGAGATCTATGAAGCCAGTAATGGTAATCACGGAATTGAACTGATCTTAGCTGTAGAAGCAAAACTTGATTTAGTCATTTTAGATTTAAAAATGGATCAAGGTGACGGTATTGCGGTGATTAATATGTTGGCCTCCGAGCCCCGATTTACAGTCATTCCGATTGCGGTGATAAGCTCCTCGGATAAACGGACTTTAGAACTGGTGGATAGCATTATCACGGGTTTGAAACTCAACTTGCTTGGCGTATTTGCTAAACCTATCAATGTGAATGACATTTTAACGCCATTGCTAGACGCCTCCGACGATAGAACCCGTGTCCATCAAGATGAGTCTATCGTGCAAGACATGGCGGCGAATATCAATGTGCGGCAATTACTCAAAAATGAACAATTAATTTTGTGTTATCAACCTAAGATTAACCTTAAAACAAAGGAGATCATCGGTTTTGAAGTGCTTTCGCGGCTTTGCGATCAATCCAATGGCTATATTTATCCCGACGTTTTTTTGCCACTGGTGAATCAGCAGGGGCTAAATAGCTTGTTTTCGCGGATGGTTATTTCCCAAGCATTGCAATGTTGGTCGCGCCAGCCGTTATTAATGGCGTTTGCCTTGTCGATTAATATTACCGCAGATGATTTGACCTGTGATGAACTCATTGAGTACATCATCGAATGTGGTCGTGAGTATAAACAAATCCATTTGATTTTAGAGCTCACCGAATCACAGGAAATCATTAACCAAGATAGAGTGCTTAACTCAATTGCACGGCTGATCATCAATAATATTGATATTTCCCTCGATGATTTCGGTAAAAGTTATTCTACCTATGATCGTCTTGATGCCATTCCCTTTAAAGAGATCAAAATTGATAAAAGTTTTGTTTCCGATATGGATATCAATCACCAACATTATCTCATCGTAGAGTCCACCATCGCGCTTGCGCAGAAGATGCACGTAAAGGTGGTTGCTGAAGGCGTTGAGACAAGTGCAATAGAGTTAATTCTCTCTGAGTTGGGGTGTGATGTTGCCCAAGGTTATTTGTACAGCCCCCCGATTGAAGGTCGCTATCTTATTGATTGGATTGCTCAATATAATAGGAGTGCCTAATGTATGAATGCTAATACTGAGTTACCAAAGGCCTTATCTGTATTCTTTGAGCAATACGGCCAAGAACAGCAATCGCGACTGCGATTGACACTGATTGCTGAATTACAGCGAATGCGACTTGAGCTAGAACAATATGAGTCCTCTGACAGTATTGAAGGGCTGAAACATCAATTTACGGGTATTGCGCGTTACTTGCAGCTTAAAGATATGCTGTCTGTCATGGATGTTTGCGAGCGAGAGCTGTTTGAATATCAGTTATGCAGCTTGCTAAAGGCCGTAATGGATTACGCTAATGAGCTTTAAATATAGCGCTTGTATCAATATGTTCAGTGGCTTATGGGTCACTCTGTTGGTGCTGTGGTTAACCTTGTCCCACTCACGTTATGAATTTGACTCCATTTACAATAAAAAAGCAGAAGCGGTTTTTACTTCTTCACGGGATATGTTCTTACAACATGAAATTATGTTGGATGCGCTAAAATCGTTTTTTTATGCTTCGAGTGAGGTAACGTCACAGGAATTTGAGGTTTTTGCTAAGGACTTACTGAAGATCAAATCTGCTGTCGCTTTTACACTGACCCCCGAACTTGAACTGGCCTATATCTCTGATCAGACAATGGCGCCAGAACTTAAGCCACTTAAATTAGTCAAGAATAGTAAAGGGGAACTTCAGGCTAGCCTTGCCGATTACACGTTAGCGGTTGTTAATATCGATGGGCCTAATACGCTTTATTTAGTCTATGCCATTTCTCATCAGCGGATATTAGCGCGGATTGAGCAGGAGCAGGGTGTATGTATTAGCTATCAATTTGAACAATCGTTATTGCAAAGTTCATCCTGTAACCATGAGTTTTCCACAGGCATATTTTCAATGTTTAGCTACTCAGATAGCCGAACTTTGGATATTCCTGGATACCAAACCCGGGTAAATTTACGCATAGAATATCAAGTGCCACAAAAAGAGGTTGTCGAGCTAATCGTGATTATCTTACTGATTGCTTCTCTTGGTATTACTCTGTCTTTTCTTTTGTACTTTAAGTCTAAAAATCAGCATATTGTAGAGCAGATTAAGCTCGATAATCGATCTAGATTAGCAGTACTTTCCAGCATAAATCATGAGATCCGCACTCCTATCAATGCCATTCTTGGCTACAGTCGCATGTTAAAAAAAGCGCGCTCACAACCACAAAAACTGGACGAAATTATCGATAAAATGACCTGGTCAGCTAACTTACTTTACTCGGTTGCCGAAAATACGTTGAATTACAGTAAGGCTGAAGCTGGGCAGTTAAAATTGAATCGGCATTTAGTCAATTTGCACGAATATCTGAGTAATATTGAGGATTACTATCGTGCTTTTAGTGCGACATCGGGTAAACGTTTACAGGTTGTCGTGAATGAGTCTCTGCCGAAGTTTATCGAGCTCGATGGGACTAAGTTATTCCAACTCATGACGAACATTATCAATAATGCCTTTAAATACAGTACGGGTAGCGAAGTGCATTGTTATATGGACTTACGCCTTAAATGTAACCATAAAGACCATAGTCCTATGCTTAGGGTACTGATCCGCGATTTTGGCGAGGGAATGTCAAAGGAAGCGCAGCGCGCTTTAGTTGATCCCTTTATGCACGCATCTAACTCATATACAACATCGGGCATGGGATTAGGACTCTATACTTGTAATCGATTGCTTGAGCAGATTGGCGGTAAGTTTATGTTGCGCAGTCAAAAGGGCAAAGGCACCACAGTGCTGTTACATTTTCCCTGTCAACTTAGCGAGGTGAAAGAACGATTAACGATTCAATATGATCAACAAAAAGTGTTAATCATAGATGATAATCTGTTTAACCTTGAGATTTGCAAAGCCATGCTAGAGCACTATCATTTTCAAACCTTCAGTGTTGATAACGCCGCGCAAGCACTTAAGATGTTGATTCACTCATTGCCACATATTGTTATTGTGGATTACCGTTTACAAGATATGAATGGCTTGCAACTTATCAAACAGATGCAACAAACATTACAAAACCTTGCCAGTGATACCCAGCTTGAGCATCACTGTCGCTTCTTTTTGCTTTCAGCTAATGATAGCGATGATATTCCTGAGTTAGCATTATTCCCTGAGGTACATTTCATGCAGAAACCTTTTAGTGCTGAAATATTTCTCAGTAAATTGGCCGTAAAATCGTAAATTATCAAAGTATTGGATCTGGTTTTTAAAGCTTATTTGCCGAATGTGTGGGATTTACATCGCGGTAGAGCCAATCCCGTTGCGGTAATATGGGGGTAAAGACAAAGACGCTGTGATTAGTGTAGAACGCTGCTAATCTAAACATGTCGGAGATCTTCTCTAAAAGCGTCATTGCTAGGAATAATCGATGGAAAAAGAATCTCTTGAGTCTGTTTACCCCTTTTTAACCGAAGCCTTACGGCTAAGCGAGAATGGCCTCGCTGTTTTGGACAAGCACAATCATTTTATCTTTTATAACCATACCTTTT
>NZ_JAKKRN010000056.1:0-10277 GCF_025654245.1 Shewanella sp. SM29 | reverse complement strand
ATACCATTGGTCAGACTCATACCAGTGTGCCACCAAGCCAATCAGCACCATTATACCGCAGGGAATAATGACAACGAGCCACCCCATGGCATACACGGTCGCTACCTTAATATCCCACTCATAGAGGGTGGGCGCCTCACGCACCCGCTGCTGACGTAGCTTATTGAGCCGGTCTTGCTCCTCTTGGGGTAATTGCAGGAACTCACTGCGTGGCAAATCTTCATACCGGCTGTCGTTCAACGGTTGTGTCTCTTGCTCTGTCGACGCCGACTGCGGCGACGCTGCTTTATTGTTCATCCTGTTACCTCTCGGTAGACTCTACTTGTAGCGTGGCCATCGCCAGGCAGTAAATCCAGTCATCCATTTTAAATCAGCAACATAATATGCTCTCGGCCTACCCTCAAGCGAATATTTACTGAAACAGTTTTAAGGAAAGTAATAAAAGTAGCTAGATGGCCAGTGAGGGAAGTGGAGACTGATTTTAAAGAGTATGTTCAAAACTCATCTGAGTTCTGCAAGGGCACGGCATACAAACCTCCATGTTTAATACCAATCCAAAACAAGAGTCGCCGTTAACAACTAGGTTATTGAGCTTGGTTGTATCTCGTTTCTGTTGATGAATAATTGACAGATATAATCATATAGTTAGAATGCCAAGCTGTTGAAACAGAACAGGTTGGCGTCAAATGAAACCTGATCTGGTTCCACATCACTAACGCTCTCAGTTGATCAAGTGAGTAGATCATACCGAAGCAATGCAGTTTTTCACATATAAACAATGGAGTGGTTATGCGTTGGTTGACTTGGTTGGTCGTGTGCTGTTCTCTCACGGGATGTGCAACGATAACGTCGAGGATGGGAGAAAATTCAACTTGGGGTCACTCTTTCTCAAGTGTGCAAACGGCTGTTGATAATGGCGAGGAGTGTATGATGATCTCCGCGTTAGCGGCCCCACCCTTACTGCTCTTTACCATCCCGCTGACACTCGTTGATATGAGCAGTGCGTTGATCATCGATACTGTTATGCTACCTGCAGATTTAGCGATCACGCCCAGCGATCCCAAGCTCCACACCCCGCGACCTATGGTCTGCCGCTATGACTATAAGATTTAAGCATGATCGCACCCAATAAATAACCTCAAGTTGCCTGTGTGACGGTGAGTTAACGCCGGCATACGGGAACGACCATGTCGCGGTTTGCCTCCCAGAGTGTTGTGCCTTGTTAGTTGTAATTACGTGGTACAACCTAGCCTAGCAAGCCATTTTAAATCATTTAAGTTAGCGATTTGCTTTAATCACATCAAGTAACAACTTGATATCAGCCATATTGTTATAAATATGCGGAGAAATCCGGATCCCCATACTGCGGGCGTCGACACTAATATTCGCGTTCGCCAATGCCGTCATCATTTGATGCTGCTGTTTACCAAACTGCAGAATAAGCGTGCCGCTGCGCTTTTCAGTATCCCGCGGCGACACAAACTCATGGTCGAGCTCTTGCGCCACAGCATCAATCAATTGCTGATTGTATTTACGCAGCAACGGAGTACCTAAACCAGCAAGATAATGAATGCTATGGGTGGCAATGGCATAAGGCGCGATTGATGGTGTCCCTCCCCAAAAGCGCAGTGCGGAATGCTGGTAACGAAAATCATGGATATCAAATTCGAACGGATTCTCGTGGCTAAACCAACCAACATCCTTAGGCTGACAACTATCCAATATGGCGGGATTAACCCAAAGATAGGCAGCACCAGGGCCGCCGCAGAGCCATTTCACACTCGAACCGATTAAAAAATCGGGTTGTAGGCGCGCGAGATCCAGCGGAATAATCCCCGCCGATTGCGCTACATCCACTAAGCTCAAACAGCCTCGCTCACGGGCTATGGTGAAAATATTGGCTAATGGCGCCTGCTGCCCCGTATTCGAGTAAGCATGGCTGACAAACACCAGATCCACATCGCGGCTGATATGCGCATCCCACACATTAGGGTCGGTGATATCGAGCCCTTTAGGAATAAAACGTACTTCGCAACTGGCAGGCAGCGCTTTTTTAAGGGCAAAACCCATGCTGGGGAAATCAATCTCACTCATTAACACAACGGCGTGTTCGCGGTTCAATCTGTCGAGGGACATGACAATTTTAGTCAGCGCACTGGAAAGATTGACCTGAGGGCAAAAATCCTTTTGGTGGCCGTTAAATAGTTTAGATAAAGCAAAGGTAAAATCATCAATCACACCCAGCCACTGGCCCCAAGGTTCACGCCCCGACTCCTGCCAAGGCGCAAAAAAGGCTTCTTTAAAGACCTGCTCGGTCGATTTTAATGGCCGGCCAACGGAATGGTTTAATAGATATCCTGGACCTGCTAGGTAAAAGTCCTTTTTAAAATCTTCAAACATAGTGTTATCTCAAACTCTCTTTTAGTTTTTTAATATCACAATAACGCGTCCGAATATCGCTGCGTTGAGCGGCGGCGCGTCTGTCTCTGAGTCGCTCCAATGAGCCGAGTAGCACATGCAGTGGCGGACCACTGGCGGTAACTTTAGCTAAATGCTGCTGCTCCATACTTGTCGAAGGCTCAGCAATATATTTAGTCACTAACTCATTATGGTGCTGAATCGCAGTCTCGCCATGTAATTCGCAGACTTCGATAAAGAGTCGCAAGTTTTCTTGATACCAATCTTGGGTTGAGCAGTCTTTTGCCTGCAGGAAGTCATCCATCAAATTCGGCCGACGCATGCACTCGCGCAATATCTGTTGATCCTCCGGCATCATGTATAAAAACTTGTCCACCAGCATTTGCGAGTAGGAAGCTTCATTGGCGAAACAAAGACCTAGCGTTAAATCGATGACATTAATCCCCGCAAAATCCCCTGCATTGGCACCGCGATAGATGACTGAGCCCACCCGATAAGGCTTGTAGTAAGGGCGAACACAGTAAAAGAAACGGTCAGTATCTAATCGATTAAATAATTGGGTATTTGACTCAATCACATCTTGCAATGCCTGTTTAGCGACTCGCAGTAAATCGTGACTGATGGGATGGGAAATGCCCAAAGGCTGGATCTTCAATAGGGCATCGGCGGCGCGTTTATAGGCCAAAATGCCTTTAGTATTGTAATCCACAAACAGCTTTTCGGCGCTCAGATCGGTAAAGCGCTTATAAATGCCATTGTGGGCACGATTGTGAGTAGTTAAATGTGCGGTGGCAAAGCGCGGCGTGACGCCTATTGAAGCGCCAATATGCATGGCGAGCGCAGAAGCCTCAGCTAATGGCGATGTCGTTTCCCGCGAGGGCTCGGTAATTTCATGGCGCCGACAGGCCGCCATATACAAGCCCACATTGCCGAGTAAATCGAAGGCACTGTCGAAACCTTCATCAGTATTCCCCTCATCGAGCAAGGTCTTAATCAACTCTCGCCCTTCGCTCTCCAGCGCCAACTTAGCTTCTGCGCCGATATCGAGCACATTGGCCCGATCTGTTTGTTGGTAGTAAAGCTGTTCTAGCTCGGAATTGAGTTCCACAAAGCGGCTGCGGATCCAATCATCAAAGGCTTCGGTATTAAAGGTGGCTGGTTTCACGGGCTTATCCTTGAGTATTGTTATCGTTCTTTTAAACGGAGTGAGCTCAAAGCGTTAGCCCAATCCGTAAAACTCGTAACCAGAATGCAACTTATCGCCACGTGTTTCTAGCGTTAGGTCAAATTTCCGAAAAAACTAATGCCATTTTTTATTTACACCATGCGCCAGCGCAATTTTTCAAACACTTTTACTCCGCAGAATGTTCCTGAAGACACTCATCACTCAACTAATAGCTAAGCGGTAGTTCCGCAGAGGTAAATCGGATGATTTTAATGGAATTTATAGTAGTGCTTAGCTGCCTACTGCTAGGTACCCGCTACGGCGGCATGGGACTCGGCCTCATCAGCGGTATTGGCTTATTTTTACTGATTTTTGTTTTCGGTTTAGCGCCGGGACAACCGCCAGTACAAGTTATGCTAACCATACTTGCAGTCATTGGCTGTGCAGCCGTATTGCAAACCGCGGGGGGATTAGATGTGATGATGCAGTATGCCGAGCGCTTACTGCGCCGTCATCCACAATACATCACGATTCTAGCGCCGCTGACCACGTGGACGCTGACCTTCCTTTGCGGTACTGGCCATGTGGTTTACACCATGTTCCCGATTATTTCCGATATCGCGCTGAAGAAAAATATTCGCCCAGAGCGCCCAATGGCGGTGGCATCTGTCGCTTCACAAATGGCGATTTGTGCTTCGCCCGTGTCGGTAGCGGTGGTGTCTATGGTGTCGATTCTGGCATCACAACAGGGTGTAGGCCGTGCTTACAATCTGCTCGAAATTTTAATGGTGTCAGTGCCAGCATCGCTTTGCGGTGTCATGGCTGCTGCACTTTGGAGTCTGCGTCGTGGTAAAGATTTAGATAAAGATGAAGAATTTCAAGAACGCATTAAAGATCCAGTCCAAAGAGCCTTTATCTATGACAAGAGCGAAACCCTGTTAAATCAAAAATATCCGAAGGAAGCTTACTGGGCAACGGGGATTTTCTTCACCGCTATCGCTGCTGTGGTACTGTTAGGTTCATTTAGTGAATTGCGTCCCGCCTTTGACGTTAAAGGTAAGTCGACCTTGCTCTCGATGAACTTAGTGATCCAGATGATGATGTTAATTGCAGGTGCTTTTATCCTGATGACCTGTAAAGTCAAACCGACTAACATCTCTAACGGTCCCGTTTTTAAAGCGGGCATGGTGGCAATTTTCTCAGTATTTGGTGTGGCGTGGATGAGCGATACTTTCTTCATCAGCCATATGGATGTACTGCAGGAAAACCTGTCCCATGTAGTACAAAGCCAGCCTTGGACCTATGCCTTAGTGCTGTTTCTCATCTCTAAGCTTGTTAATAGCCAAGCGGCAGCACTCACAGCAATCGCACCTATGGGACTCGCCTTAGGGGTCGATCCAAAACTCTTAATCGCCTTCCTCCCTGCAAGCTACGGTTATTTCGTGCTACCAACCTATCCAAGTGATCTGGCCTGTATCGGCTTTGACCGTTCAGGTACGACTAAAATAGGTAAGTTCATTATTAACCACAGCTTTATCATTCCAGGCTTTATCGGTGTAGCGACAGCATCGGCTGTCGGTTATCTACTCGCAACCGCTTTACTCTAACCGCCAAAATAACAAAGGCCGCTAATGCGGCCTTTGCTTTAGATAACCTTAGATCACCCAAAAGTATTAACCTGTGCCAATATAAAACCCATACCCTAGACGCCCATATTCTTCAGAACATAAAATACGCAGCCCGAAAGTGAGATAAGTATCTTACTCAACAACTCTTTTTAGCTTGCCGTACTAAAGATGATTAGACGCTTATCCATTCTATTAGCTTTTTTCGCGATACTGATGGGGCTCGTATACTGTGCCTACAGTCTGATAACTCGGATTAACTTTAATTCCCACCATCAAGTAGGAGAAGTCATCGACACTCTAAACGGGGTTAATATCTATTATAACGGAGGAGTTAATACCCATTCAGGACGCAACCTATCTATAGATGGTTATAACTTAGGTATTCAATATCAATGTGTTGAATTTGTTAAGCGCTACTTTTACCAACGCTACCAGCATAAAATGCCTGATGCTTTAGGCCATGCTAGAGACTTTTTTGATAACAAGTTAAGCGATGGCATGTGGAATGAAAAACGCGCTATGCGGCAATACACTAATGCGAGTCAGACCAAACCTATGCAGGATGATCTACTCGTGTTTTCTCCATGGATATTTAACCCCTATGGTCACGTTGCGATCATTGCCTCAGTTACCGATAGCAGTATTGAAATTGCTCAGCAAAATCCTGGCCCCTTTGGCCCATCACGCGAACGGTTGGCATTAATTCAACAAAACGGCCTCTGGTATATTGATGCGCCTCGAGTAAAAGGTTGGTTAAGATGGCAGGCTCCGGAAATCACGGCATCCCCGATTGCAGAATCCGCAAATACGCCATTCCCCAGTAAGCTTCACTGAGAAATAACAATAATGTCAGTATTAACTTGGATTAAACAACGCCTTGTGCGTAATAGTGATAGCCTCAAGCAATCTAGGCCACAAACTGAGTTACGCACTGTTTTTCATCAAACCCAGATGCCCAATATCAGCTTGCCAATCATACAAACCTATCCACTCGTTGTACCTATGAACAGAGAAGATATTTTTGCTTATCAATTGCATTGCTTGCTGACTTACCAAGGGAAAGAGGCCTTAAACACTTTACTTAGCCAGGCAGGCTTTAACACATTGCCCGAGCAAACGGTCAACTTTAACGGTTTTATCGAACACCCAACCCAAGCGACCTGCGTATTACTGAACCAATATGACGATTTTGCGGGTGTGTGCATAACCTTAGTGACCAATGACAAACCCTTGCTAGAAGCATTAATCAGATTCAAATCCGCCCCGCCCAATCCATGGGAAAGCTTTCCCAATATCGATCCCGATACTCTCGGCAGTCTTCAAGGTAATATCGACTTTTGGTGCAGCTATTTTTGGCGCCCCTATTGGCTATCACTCTCAGAAGCCGAGCACTTGCAATATCCTGAAAGTTGGCGGGAATTTAGCGAGTTTCATTAAAACTTAAGGTACGCAAACACTTAATGCAGGATAAAAAATGAAATTGAAATATGTTGGATTAGCACTGACGTTACTGCTACTTGGTGGTTATCTGATCCCTGAGTCACCCGCGATCCCAGTAAAAGGTGCCAGCAGTAAAGATTGGAACAGCCAAACCTTTTGGTATGAACCTTGGGGTCCATCGGGCGTTCACAAGGGGATAGATATTTTCGCCGCCAAAAACACCGCAGTGATTGCGCCAACGCCTATGCTGATCTTGTATCGAGGTGACTTCTTCAAAGGAGGAAATGTAGTGGTTGGTTTAGGTCCTAAATGGCAAATTCATTACTTTGCCCATTTAGCACAAATTGAATCAGCCACAGGATTGATTGCCTACCAAGGTGACACTTTGGGCACTGTCGGCGATACGGGCAATGCACAAGGTAAACCGCCCCATTTGCACTATTCCATTTTGAGCTTATTACCTAAACCTTGGCTGATGGATACTTCAACCCAAGGTTATAAAAAGGCCTTTTATCAAAACCCTATCGAGTATTTAACTGCACTATAGGCTTAACAACTTACTTTAATCAGCTTATTGGCAGTGCAATATCAAGCTGAGGTTCTGCGGTTTTTGATGGGGTCTCATGCTCAACAGCCGCAGCTAATGCTTCTCTCTCTGCCTTCGCAATATATTTAGGTTTATTGCTAGATTGCAGTTTGGCATTGGCCTTTTTTGCCTTGCTCTTCAAGGTTTGATTAATCTTCTTTTTACGGTTCATCAGGGCACCAATGCAAGATACGATATAAAGGGGCGCGATTATAGCCTTCCATCAACGCGCCAGACAATCGAAAGCACTAAAGCAAACGCGTGATCCAATCAAATAATCAAACCTGCGACTAAAACATAGGTCTCCTAAATCAAAGACAAATGCCAAAAAAGGTAATGCCTTACCGACATGAACTCGCACTATATGCATGGCCTTTACAGTAAAACCTCTCGATACCGAGTGCTGTGTCGCAATTTATTCATACTGTCGTCAAATCATGCAATTTCCTGTATGGCGTGACTAGACAAGCTGTAATTCCTCCCCTAAAATCGCGAATAATAAAAATCGTTATCATTTGTAATACAATTTAATGGAATATTAACCTATGCCAAGGGAGCCGGTGTAACAAACTCATTCGCCCTTAGCAGGAAGTTATATGACATTCAAAACCTCGTTTGTTGCTTTAGCCGTATTGGCAGCGTTAACCCAATCCGCTGCGGCCCAAGATGCCACCGACAACAGTCCAAACAACAAAAATAAAGACATAGAAAAAATCACTGTCACCGCAAGTCGAATGGATAAATCTCCCAGCTCGATCCCCAATACTGTCACTATCATCGACCGTGCCCAATTAGAAGAACAGTTCCGCACCACTAAAGATTTATCGACTATTATCGGTAACTTAGCGCCTAGCTTTTCACCGAGCCGCCAGAAGATGAGTAACACAGGTGAAACCCTGCGTGGTCGTCCGCCATTGATTATGATCGACGGCGTGCCTCAATCGAACCCACTTCGCAGTGGTGGTAGAGAGGGACAAACTATAGATCCTGCCATGATTGAACGCATCGAAATCATTCACGGCGCCAATGCAATGCACGGTCTCGGTGCCCAAGGCGGCATCATCAACTACATCACTAAAAAGCCAACAGGCGACAGCGAACAGGTTGCTAGTTTCGATGTCACAGTGCCTGATTCAATGAAATCCAATGGCTTAAGCTTTGGTGCTAGCTATGCGTTTTCTGGCGAGTCAGAATTTATCGACATGATAGGTTCGGTTAGCTACCGCAATAATGGCGTCTATTACGATGCCAATCATAACGTAGTGGGTGTCGACACGACTCAAGGCGAGTCGATGGATAGTCAGAGTAAAGACTTCTTCATCAAGCTTGGCCATAACTTCGATGAGTCTCGCCTTGAATTAATGGTTAACCATTACAATGCAGACAACAATGGTGATTGGATGCCCGTTGCAGGTGACAAGCCCAATGGTGTCCCCACAGGTGCAGTTAAAGAAACTCAGCCATGGGAAGCCGCCAACAACCAAGTGACCACCACAAGTTTGACTTACACCCACGCCAATATTGGTGGCCAGCAACTTAGCCTGCAACTCTTTAATCAAGATTTTAAAGCGGTTTATGGCGGTGGCTGTTTCGATAGCTTCTACGATCCATCCTTCGAAGGCAGCGACCAAGTCATCCAATGCGGTGTCGGCAGTAAAGGTGAAAGCTTGTACTACGAGCAATCGCGTAACTCTTCGGTTAAATGGGGCTTAAAAAGCGCCTTAATCGCTAAGGATATTGCTGGTTCAGGAATTGATGCGGCCTACGGTGTCGACCTTTTCCGCGACACCACTGAGCAAGATTTAGTAAAAACAGGCTTTTCATGGGTTCCCGAAAGTACCTATGACAACGTTGCGCCATACTTGCAGTTAGATTATGACTTAATTGAAAATTTAACCTTATCGACCGGTGTTCGTTACGAACATGCCGAGTTAAGTGTCGATGACTACAAAACCCTATGGGGTGCAGGCAATAAGCAAATTGCGGGCGGTTCAGCCACCTTCGATGAAACCTTATTTAACGTCGGTATCTCTTATAAAATCACTCCTGACATTCGCGTTTATACCAGCTATAACCAAGGTTTTGGCATGCCGGATATCGGCCGAATTCTGCGTGATGGTAAAAGCTTCCCCGGCGACAATCCCAGCATAGATGGCTCACTGGCGCTCACACCGATCGTCACAGATAACGTTGAAGTCGGCGCCGATTACCAAGGTAAATACTTAAGCGCTAAGCTAGCTTACTATCGTTCCGCCACTGATTTTGGCTCACGTTTGGCCTTAAATAGTGATGGTTTCTACGACGTGAAGCGCGAAAAGAGTGTGATCGATGGTATTGAAGCCAATGTCACCGCCTACATTACCAGCAATGATGATCTCGGCATGAATATCGCCTTCCAGCAGGGCGAATACGATTCAAATGGTGATAGCCAAGTCGATACCGATCTCGATGGTGCAAATATTTCGCCAAACCGTATCAACCTGTTCTGGACCCATAGCTTCGATAATGAAATGTCGACCCGCGTTCAAGCTAATTACTACATGGACCGCGATTTTAAAAACGCGGCGGGCAATAAGTATGCAGAGTTTGATGGTTACACGACAGTCGATGCTTCCTTCTCAATGCCGCTTTACACTGGCACCCTGAGCCTAGGTTTGCAAAATCTATTTAATAAGGATTATTTCAATTATTACTCACAAACCATGGGTACAAATGATCGTTATTTCAAAGGGATGGGACGTACTGCAGCAATAGGCTACACCTTGCCTTTCTAAGTGAAAGGCCCATTTTGTGTCTAGTCCTGAAATAAGTTGACACTTATTTCCACCTAAAACGCCTGATGAACCTCATCGGGCGTTTTGTATTTTAAGGCCAAATGGGGCCGTCGTTGATTATAGATGGCGACCGCTTCTTCCACCATCTGTCGTGCCTCCTGCAGCGTTGCTGGCTTATGTGTTAAAAACTCCTGCTTCAATATGCCATTTACTCGCTCTGCTAACGCATTTTGATAGCAGTCATATCCGTCTGTCATTGAGCATGT
>NZ_JAKKRN010000055.1:0-10325 GCF_025654245.1 Shewanella sp. SM29 | reverse complement strand
AGGTCGTACGAAAAGCCTTAGACAGAATACAGATACTTGATAAAGTTAAAGACTCAACAGAAAATCAGCTTTCCGAATTATTATTAGCGTGAGCCAGAGATGGACACGGTAATAAGCAGAATTTGCTTGGTGACAATAGCCTTGTGGAACCACCTGATCCCATCCCGAACTCAGAAGTGAAACGCAAACGCGCCGATGGTAGTGTGGGGTCTCCCCATGTGAGAGTAGGTCATCGCCAAGCGCCTAATTATCTCATTGAGATGCAACGAAGCCAGCTGAATAAGCTGGCTTTTTTGCGTCCGCAATTTGTTAAATACAGCCTAGTGTCTATTTAATTAGTCAGTTTCCCTCCTATTTTTCTCTCGATAATCCCTTTTTTACCTTCCACGATACGAATAATGTGCACCATTTGGCTTTACATCAATTCTATTAATATCCGCTACAACTGTTCTATCAGATTCAGTTCCGGAGAATAAGACGGCAGCTTTATCTCAGATTAAAAAATCTTCTGCCATCTTTGTTTGATGCCACCCGCACAGTCCATCATGATCGCGGTATAGCGGCCAAAGAACGTAGCTGTAGAAGTTAAGGCTCCTATAAGCGCAGTTTGCAAAGGCGCTATGATGGCTTTGGATGGCGAGTAAGGGTGGTTATTTAGGATAGCCCTGATGATGAAACAAGCGATAAATATTGGCTTTTTTAAATGTGATACCAAATTCAGACGGAGTGAAATTAGGACTGAGTGAACTTAGCAACGTTCTTTTCCATCAACTGATCACCTTATGAAGATAAGTTTTGCTGATGTACGAAGGCGTTAAGACACAATGGACAAACGAGCGTTTCGTATAAGCAATGATGGGAATTGGTATTGTGTGGTTTTCACGTATACACTTTTTTTACATTCCCCATCTAGCATCAGCTTTTAGGTTGAAATTTCAATGGAATTGCGTGGCTTATTGAGGTTATTGTCGCTATTGCTGTGTATGCCATTACTGGTGAATGCTGATCGTTTCATGGTGTCTAGTACTAAACTTGCGGATCAAGATGTTAGAGTCAAGTCTGCTGTGATAGTCCGTTATTGCGTTGATCCTGATTGGCTGCCCTATGAAGGAATACGAGAAGGTAAACATCTGGGGATTTCATCGGATTATATTCGTCATGTTGAGTCACATTCTTCCCTTAAGTTTCAGCTAGTGCCGACATCTTCTTGGACCGAAACTTTATCTTTTTTGCAAAGTGGTCAGTGCGATTTAACCCCTATGTTGAATAAAACGCTAATACGCGAGACTTATCTGCACTTCAGTGATGTCTATTTCCGCTCACCCAATGTGCTTGTTTCACTTAAAGAACAGCCTTTTCTGCAAGGATTGGAGAATATCAATACGCGTATTTTAGCCGTGCCCAAAGGTTATCGTTTAGCCGAGTATATTCAGCATTATTATCCTCAGATAGAAATACTTACTGTTGCCAGTGAACCTGCGGGATTGCAGTCGGTTCTGGATAAACGTGCAGATCTGTTTGTTGGGTCAATGTTTTCGGTTAACGCTTACATTCAACAAATGGGATTTGAACATTTAAAAATTGCGGGTTGGGGCGGGCCGGAAGATGAGTTACGGATGGGGGTCGCTTATGGTCAAGAGTCCTTGCTACCTGTGATAAATAAAGCCTTAAACACTGTGAGTGAGCAAGAGCGGATCACGATTTATCAGAAGTGGAATAATGTGACTGTGATAGATGAGACTAACTATTCGCTTGTGTATCAAATTATCTGTGCGACGTGTCTGTTGCTCCTAATGTTGGGGGCAAGAACTTACTTTATGAGTCAATATAATCGAAGATTAACCGATAAGAATAAGCAGTTGGAAACTTTACGCGAACAGCTTGAAGCGTCAAATGCCGAACTCGAATTTTTATCTACCCACGACCCCTTAACTAAATTGTATAACCGACATTACTTTAATCGCTTTTTTATTAATAACGAGCAGCATGATAAATCTGCTGGGGCAGGCATGTGCCTTGTAATGATTGATATCGACTACTTTAAAGAGATTAATGACACGCTAGGGCATAACGTCGGCGATCGCATTCTTGAGCAAGTGTCACAGGTATTACAGCACTGTGTGCGTGATTCTGATGTGGTTGCACGTTGGGGTGGCGAAGAATTTGTTATCCTCTGCCAACAGTCATCATTGCCATTAGTTGAAAGCTTGTGTGTGCGGATTGCGCAGAGGATTAACAATTATCAATTTACTGACAATGTTCACTTAACTTGTAGTTTTGGTGTCGCTAAGCTCGCAGAAAACGAACCTATACAATTGTGTTTTGAGCGTGCAGATCGAGCCCTTTATCGTGCTAAAGCACAAGGGCGTAATCAAATGTGCATCGACACGTAAGGGTTTACTCAAGACTGATTTGTGGTTATTTGGCTAAAAGACTGCGATTGAAGTGAGTCGCGGATGTCATCTCTATTTTGGAGATAGGTATAACATGATTGTTCTAGCATCCATGCTTGCAGGTTAATGTATGATGTTTGTACTGACGATATGATAGAAATCCCTTGAAAATCGCTTTATCCCATTAAAATGAGGTTTATTTAAGGTTTTTTATTGATTGAGTGAAAAATAAGCTAAAGTGTTTTACTTATCTGTTTTAGTTCGTATTTATGGCGATTTCCTTAAATTATTACGCGACTTTATCGTGAAAAAGTGCGCTATCCATTTGCGTGTAGCTGGGTTCCAATTTACAATATGCGCCTAAAATAATCTGATGTGCGGTGTGTCGGTATTTGTCGCATACTCCGTCTACTTCTTAAACTACTCATTAAAGTTGAATCATGACCGAATTATCCAAATACAGAAACATTGGTATCTTCGCTCACGTTGACGCGGGTAAAACCACGACCACCGAGCGTATCCTTAAGTTAACAGGAAGAATCCATAAAGCCGGTGAGACTCACGATGGCGAATCTACCACTGACTTCATGGTACAGGAAGCTGAGCGCGGTATTACTATTCAGTCTGCTGCTGTAAGTTGCTTCTGGAGAGATCACCGTTTCAACGTTATCGACACTCCAGGACACGTTGACTTCACCGTTGAAGTTTATCGTTCTCTGAAAGTGCTTGATGGCGGTATCGGTGTATTCTGTGGTTCAGGCGGTGTTGAGCCTCAATCAGAAACTAACTGGCGCTATGCGAACGAATCTGAAGTTGCGCGTATTATCTTCGTAAACAAGTTAGACCGTATGGGTGCTGACTTCTTACGCGTAGTTAAGCAAACTAAAGACGTATTAGCTGCTACTCCACTGGTTATGGTTCTGCCAATCGGTGTTGAAGACGAATTCACTGGTGTTGTTGATCTGTTATCTCGTAAAGCATACGTGTGGGATGAGTCTGGTTTACCAGAAAACTTTAATATCCAAGATGTACCTGCTGACATGGTTGACATGGTTGAAGAATACCGTGAAATGCTGATCGAAACTGCCGTTGAGCAAGACGATGCTGTGATGGAAGCGTACATGGAAGGCGAAGAGCCATCTATCGAAGATATCAAGCGTTGTATCCGCAAAGGTACTCGTACTATGGCTTTCTTCCCAACATACTGTGGTTCTGCGTTCAAGAACAAAGGTATGCAACTGGTTCTTGATGCTGTTGTTGATTATTTACCAGCACCAGACGAAGTTGAACCACAGCCATTAACTGACGAAGAAGGCAACGAAACTGGCGAATTCGCTATCGTTTCTGCTGATGAGCCATTAAAAGCGTTAGCGTTCAAAATCATGGATGACCGTTTCGGTGCCCTGACTTTCGTACGTATCTACTCAGGCCGTCTGAAGAAGGGTGATACCATCCTGAACAGCGCGACTGGCAAGACTGAACGTATCGGCCGTATGTGTGAAATGCTAGCTGATGACCGTATTGAAATTGAATCTGCTCAAGCTGGCGACATTATCGCTATCGTGGGTATGAAGAACGTTCAAACTGGTCACACTTTATGTGACGTGAAACACCCAGTTACCTTAGAAGCTATGGTGTTCCCAGAGCCAGTTATCTCTATCGCAGTAGCGCCAAAAGATAAAGGCGGTTCTGAGAAAATGGGTATCGCAATCGGTAAGATGATCGCTGAAGATCCATCATTCCGCGTAGAAACTGACGAAGATTCAGGTGAAACCATCCTTAAAGGTATGGGCGAACTTCACTTAGATATCAAAGTAGACATTCTGAAGCGTACTTATGGTGTTGAATTGATCGTAGGTGAGCCACAAGTTGCTTACCGTGAAACCATTACTCAAATGGTTGAAGATCAATACACTCACAAGAAACAATCAGGTGGTTCTGGTCAATTCGGTAAGATCGAATATATCATCCGCCCAGGTGAGCCAAACACTGGTTTCGTGTTCAAATCTTCAGTTGTTGGTGGTAGCGTTCCGAAGGAATTCTGGCCAGCAGTTGAGAAAGGTTTCGCGAGCATGATGAACACAGGTACTATCGCTGGCTTCCCAGTGTTAGACGTTGAGTTCGAATTAACTGACGGTGCATTCCACGCAGTTGACTCATCAGCAATCGCGTTCGAAATCGCTGCTAAAGGCGCTTTCCGTCAGTCTATCGCTAAAGCTAAACCACAACTTCTTGAGCCAATCATGAAAGTTGACGTGTTCAGCCCAGATGACAACGTGGGTGACGTGATCGGTGACTTAAACCGTCGTCGCGGCATGATCAAAGACCAAGTTGCTGGTGTAACAGGTGTTCGCGTTAAAGCTGACGTACCGTTATCAGAAATGTTCGGTTATATCGGTACTTTACGTACAATGACTTCTGGTCGTGGTCAGTTCTCTATGGAGTTCTCACACTACAGCCAATGTCCAGCTAGCGTAGCTGAGAAAGTTGTTGCTCAAGTTAAAGAACGTAAGGCTGCTGAAGCTAAGAAGTAATTCTTAACTTACCTTAAAAACCGCTGTCGGCCTCTAGGCTCGCAGCGGTTTTTTTATGGGAGAGATCCAACTGTAATCACCCGCTACGGCTGACGAAGTTTCGTATCCCGTTGTTTAAAATAATGTGATTGGTATTAGTTCTTGCTTTATCTTCTCAGCGTTCAGTTTTTTGTTTACTCAATTCAAGCAAGGCCTTGGCCGCCGGTGTTAAAGGTAAACTTTGGCGCCAAATAAGCGCCAGATCCCATGTCATTGCGGGCTGCATAGGTTTAAAGACCAGTTTGCTGGTGCTTAATCGATTGCAGATAGGCTCAGGTAAAATAGCGACGCCCATATCGGCTTCGACCATGGCGGCGAGGAAATCCCACTGGCCGCTGCGAAAGGCAATATTGAGTTGAACACCTGCTTTGCGACTGAGGCGATTAATCAGTTTAGCGAGGGAGAAGTCTTCGTTATAGAGGATAAAAGGATAGGGCTGGAAGTCCTGCCATTTTAAGTGGTCTTTCTCGGCTAAGGGATGTCCTTCAGGCAGGCATGCGAGTAAAGGGTACTTAGTTAGGGGTTGGTTGACGAGTTCTGTCTCATGGGTCGTGGGGAGCGCGGTAAAGGCGATATCGAGACTGTTATTGAGCAATGCTTGTTCGCAGCCGAATCCACCGTACTCATACATGTGTAGTTCAACTCCCGGATAACGCTTACGATAGCTAGTGAGCAAACCAATAATAAGACTGCTCATCATAGGACATACACCCAGTCGCAACCGCCCCGATTTAAGACCGCTAAGGTTACTCATGTCCTCCTGCAGCCTATGCCATTGGCCGAGGATTTCCCGTGCACTGTGCTCAAAGAGCTGACCAGCTTGAGTTAACTCAACCTTTTGGTTATTCCGGATCAGCAAGGTTTCACCAAGGCTTTCTTCAAGTCTCTGGATTATTTTGCTTAGTGTCGGCTGGGTGATAAAACATTTCTGCGCGGCGCGGGTAAAGTTTTCAGTTTCCACTAAGGTCAGAAAACACTGTAAGGTCTTGATTGGGATGTTCATGCTCAAATGGAATCCATATTATGGAATTTATTCATTTTACTAATGATAGCCTAAGTATTACTTTGACCTTGTTAACAAAACAGGGGAATACCGATGAAATCAAGTTCAAGTCTGTGGGTAGGTGCTTTGTGGCAGGCGGCTATGCCTGTGGCAAAAGATGTGCAAAACGCTAAAGCGGCGCAAGTAACTAAAACGGCTCCAGCGGGTAATTTGCATAAAGCAAAACAACAAGTAAACCCAGCCTAGGCTGGGTTTTTACTTTTCTGTGTTTTAGATTCTGCTCTTATTTTTATTTCCCTCGATTCTCACTTTGCCTTTTTAACTTCTGCTCAATCCCTTCCTTGGTGAAAGTACTGTTCAGCAACGGACGCTGAACCAGCGATAGACGTTTAGTCTTATATTTACTTGAATACTCATTACTGGCTCTAAGCTAACTCATTAGGATTGGATGCTTAAATAGCAAAAAAGCCATCCTCATAAACTCGGGTGGCTTTGCTCTGCAGGGGAGTGTGGTTTACTGGACGGAGAATTGATTCTCGACGAGTGGTTGCTTGTTTTCGGCCTGAGCGACATGGCATTGAGTACAGGCATAGTTATGTCCGTTAACTGTGCCTTTATCATCAATCACGTGGGATTTAGCTACTGGTGTGGCTTTCATGCGTTTTGCCTTGTCCCAACTATGGCAGCTTAAACAGCCATTTTTATCTAAGGTGATCTTGTAATCGTCCTTATGTGGGATGAGCGGTGGTTGCTCGCTAAAACTGCGCTCAATAGAGGTGCCGCGACTAGGATAAATCGCCATGGCATTGGCTGGGCGAATGTCGGTGATCGCCATGTTTCCTGCGAGGGATTGAATATTAACTGGTGCTACGTTGGTGTCGGTTTGCTGACCTGAACAGCCGGTAATGGCGACGAGTAACGCAGTTAAGGTGAGTATTTTTCTCATTGGTTATTCTCCGCCTTGAAGACTTTCACTGGGCATTTTTTAAAGTCAGTTTCTTTTGACAGGGGATCGGTTGCATCCAATATCAGTTTGTTGACTAACTGGCGCGCATCGAAGAAAGGCATAAATACTACGCCGCGTGGCGGTTTGTTACGGCCTTTGGTTTCAACTCGGGTTTTCACTTCACCGCGCGGTGAAGCCACTATGACTTCGTCACCACGTTGTACGCCGCGAGCTTTCGCATCTTCTGGATGCATGAAAATTTGCGCGTCGGGGTAGGCACGGTAAAGCTCTGGTACGCGGGCTGTCATCGAGCCAGTGTGCCAATGCTCCAGCACGCGGCCAGTCGACATCCATAAATCGTATTCTTCATTCGGCTCTTCGGCGGCGGGCTCATAGGGCAGGGCGAAAATCACCGCTTTGCCATCTGGCTTGCCATAGAATTTAAAGCCTTCACCCGCTTTGACATAAGGATCGCTCCCCTCAACGAAACGACGCAGCGTTTCTTTGCCATTAACGACTGGCCAGCGTAGGCCGCGGGTTTCGTGGTAACGGTCAAAGTCGGCTAAATCATGGCCATGGCCACGACCGAAAGCTGCATATTCTTCGAAAATGCCTTTTTGCAGGTAGAAACCGAAGTGTTCGCTCTCATCGTTTAATTCGGCTTTGCAATCGGAAGTTGGGAACTTGTCGATCACGCCATTGGCAAATAGCACTTCATATAAGGTTTTATCCGCGTATTCCGGTTGTTTGGCTATCAGTTCGGCTGGCCAGACTTCGGAGACTTTGAATCGTTTCGAAAATTCGACTAGTTGCCACAGATCTGAGGTTGCGCCTTCTGGGGCTTTTACTTGCTGATGCCACATATGAGTACGGCGCTCGGCGTTGCCGTAAGCTCCTTCTTTTTCAACCCACATTGCTGTTGGCAAAATTAAATCTGCCGCCATGGCTGTGATGGTTGGATAAGGATCTGAAACCACGATAAAGTTTTCTGGGTTACGAAAGCCAGGGTAAATCTCATCGTTGATGTTAGGGCCTGCCTGCATATTATTGGTACACATGGTCCAGTAGCAGTTGAGCTTGCCATCTTTGAGCATACGGCTCTGGAGTACGGCATGGTAGCCAGGTTTGGCGGGAATGGTCCCTTCAGGCACTTGCCATAGCTTTTCGGTAATGGCGCGGTGCTTGTCGTTAGTGACTTCCATATCGGCGGGTAAACGGTGGGCGAAAGTACCGACTTCACGTGCAGTACCGCAAGCCGAAGGTTGACCTGTTAATGAGAAAGGACTGTTACCCGGTGTGGCAATTTTGCCCGTGAGCAAATGGATGTTGTAAAGCATGTTGTTCGCCCACACGCCGCGAACGTGTTGGTTAATGCCCATGGTCCACAGGCTCATGATTTTCACCTTAGGGTCGGCATAGGCTTTGGCTAAAATCTCCAGCTTCTCTGGCTCGACGCCACTCATCTTAGCGGCATATTCCAGCGTATAAGTGCTGACAAACTTGGCATACTCGTCAAAGCTAATGGGCGTGGATTTACCATTGCCCGGATTTTTGGCTTTTTTCTCTAACGGATGTTCGGGACGCAGACCATAGCCAATATCGTCAACCCCAAGGGCAAACTTAGTGTGTTTGGTGACAAAGTCGGTATTAACGGCTTTATTTTCAATAATGTAATTGGCGATATAGTTGAGGATCACTAAGTCCGACTGTGGGCGGAACACCATAGGGTTATCGGCTAAATCGAAGCTGCGGTTCTCAAAGGTCGACAGCACATGCACTCGGCACGTTGGACTGCTTAAACGTCTATCGGATATTCGTGCCCACAGAATTGGGTGCATCTCCGCCATGTTTGCGCCCCAGAGCACAAACTGATCGGCGGCTTCTAAATCGTCATAACAACCCATGGGCTCATCGATACCGAAGGTGCGCATAAAGCCGCCTACGGCTGAGGCCATGCAGTGGCGCGCATTGGGATCTATGTTGTTGGTAAGGAAACCTGCTTTATGAAGTTTAGAGGCGGCATAACCTTCCCAAATAGTCCATTGACCAGAGCCAAACATACCTACCGACGTCGGGCCTTTGGTGGCGAGACTGTGTTTCCATTTCGCGGCCATAGTATCGAAGGCCACATCCCAGCTGACTGGGGTGAACTCACCTTCTTTATGGTATTTGCCGTCTTTCATCCGCAGCAATGGCGTGGTTAATCTGTCCTTGCCGTACATGATTTTTGATAGGAAATAACCTTTAATACAGTTAAGGCCACGGTTGACTGGACTTTCAGGATCGCCCTTAGTGGCGACCACTTTGCCCGCTTGGGTGCCCACTAATACGCTACACCCCACACCGCAGAAACGGCAGGGAGCTTTATCCCACTTGATACTGTCAGCTTGTTCGGCGGCTTCGACCATCTTAATGGGAAGTGTGACGCCAACGGCCGTCGCAGCGGCAACCGCTGCGTTGGCCTTGAGAAACTCGCGGCGGCTTATGCTCATAATATTTCCTCACTCTCTTGTACTAAGGGTTCTACTTGGTGGTAAATCAAGCTGGCAGATAACACGCCGGACAGGGCATTGATGGCTTCAATATTGTCAAGAATCGCTCTTTGGCTACTCCCTTCTAGGGTAACGACCAATTTTCCTTCGGGTGTAATTGCATGAATATCAGTACCCACTAATGCGCGGATATTGGCTTCAACCTGCTGTAAGGTTTTAGGCGTGGCATGCACCACAAGGCTGGTGACGTGGTATTCCTGACTCATATTGGATGACCTGTAGTAGCGTAAACTCGGTTACTTAAGATTAAAAAGGAGGGTAACCGAGTGCTGATACTGGCGAGTCTAGACCTGATAAAAAATGTGGGTATACCTCACAAGAGGTATTGAAAGCGATAGTCGATCCGGATCAAAGTTTTGCGAGTGATCTAACTCCCAGTTTGATATTTAAGCGGTTAGCACTGTCGTCACTAGGACATAGTGAGGAGTACATTTATGGAGAATACTATTGTGCATATCTGGAACCCGTGAACATTAACGGAAGCACAAGTGTGTAGATAGGAATCCTATACTTTTTACCAATTACAGGTGTTTATAAAATTTCTGAGTAAGAGCAATAGCTGACGTGCATGCTTGCAAAATCCTTCGATAGAACATATTTAGGAATAATTAGGGTCTGTTGATCTTTGCTGTACAAATGTTGTTCAGCAATACATCGGCAGCCACATTAACATAAACGCCAGTGACACCATACTGGCGTAATTTCTTGCTAGCTTGTCATATCTTGTTGATATTGCTCGATAGTGCTTAATTCTTCCAAAAGCATTCTCCACTAAATGTCGATACCGATATAAGCACCAATCGACTCTTTCTTGAGGTGTATTCTTATAGCGGCGCCTTGGAATGACAGATTTCCCGC
>NZ_JAKKRN010000054.1:0-14335 GCF_025654245.1 Shewanella sp. SM29 | reverse complement strand
TCAGGGGTCAGTGTGGTGGGCTCAGTCATCAACTGTCCTCGCATTGATGTAGACGGTGTCCCTTGGGACCAATCCAGTTTTCCATGTTTGCGAAGCCAAACTAACACGGTGGAACAACCTTGAATACCGTACTTGTCTTGGGCCTGCTTATAGGTCAGCTCGCCTTTTTCAACTTGGTCGACAACGGCCAATTTAAAAGCGAGGGAATAATCACGTTGAGTTCGTTTAATTGTTGAAGTCATCACACTCCCCAAAATGAGTTTGAAAAGTGTCAACGCTATTTAGGACGGGTCATTAAAACATAAAAAAGCGCAATTATATTGCGCTTTTTTATTGTGTGCAATCGATACAGCATTATCATCCGCTCATATGACAGCAGTGCGGGTAACGCCTATCGAACTATTTTTTTGCTAGGTAGAAAGCAATTTCTAACAGCTCGTCGTAGGATTTGATTGCCCCTGTTTCAACACGGTACTTACCGTTAACAACCAGAGCAGGTACACCCGTCAGCTTAGCGTTTTCAGTATCACGCTTCATCTTTGCCATTTGCGCCTTAACCATGAAAGACTCTGCAGCCGCATCGAAGGTTTTACCATCGACACCGTTAGCAATAAACACAGCACGAACATCATCGCGATTAGTAAAATGCTGTTTCTTCTCATGAATAGCAGAGAATAACGCCGCATCCATTTTCTCATCGACGTTTAACTGATGTGCGACTGCAAATGCGCGTGACATTTCAACCCCCATCTCTTTGCCGATAAAATCAACGTGTGCTTGGTTAAACGCAACGCCTTCTGGCTTATCGGTGAGAATTTTTGGCACTACGGTTTTAGAGAAAGTAAAACAATGCGGACAATAGAAAGAGAAAAACTCAGTAATCTCAGGCTTCGCTGTTGCTGGGCCATCGTTAATCACTGTGTAATGCACACCTTCTTGGTATTCCACAGCCGATACTGCCAGTGGCGCCAGTAACAGAGCCGCGGCCATGAGTAATACTTTTTTCATGAAAATTCCTTAAATCATTTTGATAAATTGGCTGGAGACTAACATATTCCATTTTTTGAGTGTAACTCAAGCTTAAGAGTTCAATCTAATGTCACAAGATACGTCTGTGAAATCATATTTTGCTCAATGCTAATACGGCACTAGGCTCAGTGGTGGTTCGCTAAGGGCAAATAATTGCTCTTTGAACGCCAAAATCTGCTGTTCCCAATACTTTTCATCCCCAAACCAAGGGAAGTTCATCGGGAAGGCCGGATCGTCCCAGCGACGGCCAATCCACGCGTTGTAATGCACCATACGCAGCGCCCGCAGCGGTTCAATCAAGGCTAACTGTCTTGTATCAAACTCACAAAATTCTTCATAGGCTTCGAGTAAGATCTCAAGCTGCATCAGTTGCTGCGCTCTATCCCCGGTTAGCATCATCCATAAATCTTGAATCGCCGGCCCCATGCGAGCATCGTCTAAATCGACGAATCCGGGACCGTCTGGCGTCCACAAAATATTGCCTGGGTGTAAATCGCCGTGCAAACGAATGACCGCAAAATCTTGGCGATCCCAAATCACATTCGCCTTAGCCAGCACCTGCTCTACTACGGTAAAAAACGGCAAGCGTAGGCTATTAGGCACCAGATTAGATTGCTTTAACCACGCGAGCGGCTCGGCGCCTAAAATCTGCGGATTCAGCGGTTCACGTTCAGCAAATACCGTTTGTGCCGCGTACTGGTGTATCCGACCGATGAACCGCCCCACTAATTCCAGCTGCTCTAAATTATCGACTTCGAAGGCGCGACCACCTAAGGAAGGAAACAGGGTAAATCGATAACCTTGGTACTTGTGTAACGTATGGCCTTCGATAATTACAGGTACGGCAATCGGGATATCTTCTGCCGCGAGTGCGAGCGCATAATCATGTTCCTCTTGGATCTGCGCATCGCTCCAACGGTCTGGGCGATAGAACTTCACCACATAACGCAGTCCTTCATCGCTACGGAACTGATACACGCGGTTCTCGTAACTGTTCAGCGCGAGTAAGCCCGTTTCCGGGTACACGCCCAGACTTTCGATCGCATCTAAGATCAAATCCGGCGTTAGGGCTTGAAAATGGAACTCTGCGCCGCTAGAACTCGTGGTTGGTGGCGTCATATTCTGACTCATATTCAGTTCACTCTTAGGTGAGGTTGCAGCAAAGTGGCTAAGTATTCCAGCACCTCAAAATCGGCTTCTCGTTCGGTCGAGAGCCAGCAAATGTTGCCGTAAAACTCATAATTGAGCCATAACTGGCTGCCTTCAAATTCTAATAACCATTGGTGCCTATCGGCGCCCCACTGACGCTCGCGCACAGTGCAATCGAGCGCCGCGGCTAAGGGTTCGGCAAAGTCGGCGAAACGATCAAAATCGATATCCGCACTGACCGCTAAACTTAAGGCGCTTTTATCTAAGCTAATGGTATCTAAGCTAATGGCTTTTAAATGCGTGCTTGGTAATTTCATGCTTGTTATCCCATCAACTACTACATGACATGATCAAACCTTGGCCCCAGTCCGGTGGACGCTTGGCTAAGTCTTCATGCTCTGCGTGTTCGGCAAAGGGCTGAGTTAAGATTTTTTGCAGCAAATGCAGCGGCGCAAGATTACCCTCTTCCACCGCGATTATCGCCTCTTGGGCTAAATAGTTACGCAAAATATATTTGGGATTCACACTATTGCGCTCAGTTTGCCACGCAGGGATATCAGCCACCGCGCCCAATCGCTGTTGATAGGCTTGATACCAAGCATCAAACTGACTGACATCGATAAAGTCATCCCGCAGCGCACTGTGTTTGCTGGTTGGATCTAACTTGCCTAATTGACGCCAAGTCTGAGTGTAATCGAGTTGATTTTTCTCCATCAACACAGTAAATCGACCTATAAGTTCGAGATCCTGTTTGTCCTGCTCCACCGACGAAACATCAACTGCAGATAGACCTAGTTTTGCCCGCATCAAGCGCAAATAAGGCTGCACTAGCGCCTCTTGGTATTGATTAAGAATGGCAATTAAGTCATCGGATGGGATCACTGGTGTGAGCGCCTGCGCTAAACGTTGCAAGTTCCACAAACCGACTCCCGGCTGCTGACCAAAGGCATAGCGACCTTCGGGATCAGAATGATTACAGATAAAGTCTTCTTGGAATGTATCGAGGAACGCAAAGGGACCGAAGTCAAAACTGTCACCCAGAATCGACATATTGTCTGTGTTCATCACACCATGGGCAAAACCTACCGCCTGCCAGTGGGCAATCATCTTGGCGGTATCTTGCACTACCTGTAAAAACCACGCTTTATAACCTGCGGCATCACAACTCAAATGGGGATAATGTTGAGTAATAGTGAAGTTGAGTAATTGAGTCAGCTTATCGGCACGGCCGCGCTCACTGTGGCAGAAAAACTCGAAATGACCGAAACGAATATGGCTACGGGCTAAACGTACGGTAATGGCTGCAGTTTCTTGGCTCTCACGCCATACGGGCAAGTCAGAGCCAATCACAGCCAAGGCGCGGGTCGTCGGCACGTGCAGATGATGCAGTGCCTCAGAGACTAAAAACTCGCGCACCGCGGAGCGCATCACAGCACGGCCATCACCACGGCGCGAATAAGGCGTCGGACCGCCGCCTTTAAGGGCGACATCCCATGCGCCATTTGGACCAATCGCTTCACCTAAAATGATCGAGCGTCCATCCCCTAAGCGCGGCGTGTAACCGCCAAATTGGTGGCCGCTATACACTTGGGCATAGTAAGTCGCGCCATCGACGGCAGCATTGCCAGATAAGCCCAATAACAGCTCATCGGTGGGTTGGCTCAAGCCAATCAATTGCGCGGCGTCATTACTCCATGCCAGCCATTCAGGCTTAGTTATCCCTTGTGGATATACTTGCGAGTAAAACTCAGGCAGCTGAGTAAAAAAATCCTGTTTAAACTTCATCTTGTCCACCTATTGGCTCATGGTCTTGCAAACCAGCACCGACTTATCGTCGAACTCGCATAGGTGCCCACATTGATAAGATCCAAGGCCAAAACCACTCACGCCAGAACGACTTAGGCGTTGCATACCATGAGCCTTGCTCTGACATTGCTCTAGAGAATCGTAGTAACCATTAATATCTTCGGCCTGCAAAGGTGTCACCGGAATGGCACTCACATCGGGATAATAAAATAGGGTCCATTCTGGGGTTTTAGTACAGCCACTGAGTAGCAATAATCCAAGCCCGAATAAGACATTCGGTAAGGCATAGCTTAGTTTCATTTTTCCCCTATTAAGCCCATAAAAAAAGCGAACCTTAGTTCGCCTTTTGCGCATTCAGTTAGCAGGGATTCTACACTGCTTAGACGAGGGAAATAACCGCTTTTCGTTTAAGGGTTTACCCGCTAAGCGCTCCCTACAACATATCAAGCCGTGGTTGCTTTAGTCTGTGCTTTCTCAATCCGGTTGATTCGGCCCTCAAAGCCAGTGACAGTGCCATCGCTCAGCCCAAGCTCGAGTGCTTTACGACAGATGACAATGGCGGCATCGAAGGCTTGAGTATCATTTAGCAAGGTGGCTAAATGCAGGAAACCGGAAGATTTAAGCTCAGTATCTTTGCCTTGCTCGGCGCTAGCCGCTTGGAACAGTGCAATATACTCTTCAGCTAATTGAGCACCATAGTTGAGATAATCCGCCGATTTACGCTGTTTGTAGCATTCAGCTATCATATTTTGCAGCGCGGTATAGCGAGCACTGGCTGACGTCGCTCCTTGATACTCCTCAAAGGCCCGGACTAAGGTCACATTCGCCCAAGCCCCTGGCGCAGCTACCTCAGAACGTGTGTTCGATACTGGCTCTGCTTCAGTCTTAACATCATCTTGTTCATCTGTAGGCGTGGCACCTAAAATGATCACCGCCTCTTCATTATGGGCCGCAGGTATATCAACTTCGATGATATCTGTGTCTAGCGCCACCGAAATGCTCGCAGGGCTTTCGGTCTCACGGGGCATTAATTCGGCTTCAACTTCGATAACGGGCTCTACTTCAGCCACGCCAGTATCCTCAATCCTTTTAACTGGCTCAGGTTCTACACGCTCGGGCTCAGCAGCGGAGAAAATAGGTGCCTCTTCGGTGGGAACTACAGGTTTTACCGAGGTCGACTTGGGTTTCATCGCCTCTTGTTCTTCTTTCGCCAATCGCTGCGCGCGAAGGAATAAAAACACCCCGACAGCAATCAGTATAAATACGACTAAGATCTTCATTCTTGTTCACCTTTGATGGCCGCTTCTCATCAGAAGCCGTGTCAATGGGTTTGCCAACGTCCATCAGAACAGTGTCCATGGCAACCGAGTCTAGCTAAAAATTGAGCAGAGATTAACCGCTATTAAAGTCCATTGTGTCGGTGCAAATCAAGTATTTATGCCTTTTTATACGATCTTGCGCTCAAATAGTTATAGCCAATTGCGCTAGACTGGCACAATCGAGTTCCCTAATCCCCCCATCCACCTGCTTATAACAAACATAAGGAAAACCTGATGCAAAGTATTCTTATCGTGGCCCATGCCAGTCCCTACGGAACAGAAAAGCTATTTAATAGCTTACGCATCGCATTAGCCCTGAAGGATCAGGACGAGCAAGCGGTCGATCTTAAACTTTTTCTCATGTCAGATGCCGTGTTTGGTGCACTCCAAAATCAAACCACACCTGACTTAAGCTACAACCTGCAGCAGATGTTTGAAATTCTCTCGGCACAGCAAGTTCCGATTCTACTTTGCAAGACCTGCGCTCAAGCACGAGGCGTCACAGCGGAAATGATTATCGAAGGTGCGCACATAGGCACACTACAAGATTTAACTCGCTGGACACTGGCCGCCGACAAAGTGATGCATATCTAAGGTTTATTTTTAGGTGTGACATTGGGGATAGTTGGATTATTTAAAGCCCCATTTTGTGCGCACCTTCATAAATTGGTGCTTTCGTTTTGTCAGCGCCAATTTCACTGCCTATGATGGGATATCCGAGTGACAAGCTAAGGTATTCCAATGGGCACAGCCACACTGCTTACGGGCAAACTCCTGTACGAACACCAAACCATTGCCGCAATGGTGACAATTTATTGCAAGGCGAAACACCAAGGCCAAGACGCGACGAGCCTATGTGCAGATTGCATTGAGTTATTGGATTATGCCGCAACACGCCTAGATCGCTGCCCCTACGGACAAAACAAACCCACCTGTAATAAATGCCCAGTGCATTGCTACAAACCCGCGCAGAAACAAATCGTCAAAGAGATCATGATCTTTTCTGGTCCACGGATGTTATTACCGCATCCCGTTCGTGCAATCAAACACTTACTCGCGGAACGCATTCCCGTTCCCAGCGTTGTGCCCGAAGCGGCTTCAAATCGTCATCAGCGCATAGCAAGCCAACAGAAAAACTAACGGCGATACTTTTACCGAGCCGATTTCCCTGATATAACAGGGCTCGAGGTATCGCATATGAACGAGTTTCATAGTTTTTTCACTCAAGCTTACTGGTGGTTGTCATTATTTGGAGGCGTGCATTGCCTCGCGTTAGCTATTTATATTCGCTATTTTTATCACCCAGACGCTAACCAAAAACTCCTCGCCGCTTTCTTAAGTCTTATTGCTCTATACTTCCTCACGGGTATGCTGAACCGCGATAACAGTCCAATTCCCATTCATATCCTATTCAATCTGATTAACCCTATCTATTTTTTGCTCATGCCTTTGCTCTATCTCTATTGCAAACGCAGTTTAGCACCAACCAATAAACCGCTAGGGTTTTCAAAGCATTACTGGCCATCTGCATTAACATTAGTTTTCGCCATTTTAGATATTGCCCTAAGATTAACTGCGCATCCCATTAACGAGTGGCAACCCATAGCTCTGATGCTTAAAGAAATGAGTATCAGCCAATGGGGCGCTCTACTCCCAGCGCTGTTATCTGTACAAACCTGTTTTTACTTTATCGCGCTGTGGATGTTGTTTCGTCGACATAAGCGCAATCAAAGAGATGTCACTCAAACCCAAGAGGCGCTCGGCACCATTCGGTTTCGTTGGCTGATAAGCTTGACCTTGGCCATGTTGTTGAATTGGTTAATCCGCGTATTTGTGGTGATTTTGCCTTTCTATCTTGGTGATAATCTATCGCTACTTTCCCACGCATTGCCAAGGCTGACCTTACTACTGAGCATGTATATGCTGGCAGTGTATGGGCTAAAGCAAATCACCCGCTCTGCCTACTTAAAAGGCCGCATGGCCGAACCAGAGTTAGAGCAACGCCCACTCGTCATTGAAAATATTCTCACCCCAGAGGAGTATGAATTTTTGCATCAAGTTCAGCAGGACGATGCAGAAAAAAACCAAGGTTCTTCGCCACCTAAGAACTAATTGGCGAAACTGCACTCCAATCATCACCACCAATATCACTCCAACCATTAAGTCGAACACTGAACCTAAGCTGACACATATGTCACTTTTGGCTGTCATTTGTGTCGATAAAGGCTAGTCTGGAACAACTAAAGACTTGAAGAGGCGTTACCATGAAATCATTTTTAACAGCCATTGCGGCATCAACATGCCTTATTGTGAGCCTATTTGCTGCCCCAACTGCACATGCAGATGAAAGCTACGATCAGGCAGTAGTCAATTTCCAAAAAGCGAAAGAAACCAGTAAATTTTTCGACACAGCCTATGGCTATGCTTTATTCCCAACTGTGGGTAAAGGCGGAATTGGGATCGGTGCAGCCTATGGCAAGGGCCGAGTCTACCAAGGCGGTGCCTATATGGGTGATTCGAGTCTGACTCAATTATCCATCGGTTTTCAATTAGGTGGACAAGCCTACAGCGAGATCATCTTCTTTAAAGATGCCAAAGCCTATGAAGCCTTCACGAGCGGCAGTTTCGAGTTTGACGCCCAAGCGTCGGCAGTTGCCATCAACATGGGAGCAAGCGCTCAAGCAGGAACCACAGGCAACTCAGCAGGCGCAGGCCAATCGGGTGGTAATCGCTCGGCGAGCGGCTCTTATATCAACGGTATGGCAGTATTTACCGCAGCAAAAGGCGGCTTAATGTTTGAAGCCGCTCTTGCGGGTCAAGCCTTTAGCTTCGAGCCTAAAGCTAACTAACACGAACCATTCGACTGTGATATCAAACGGCGAGCCTAAATGCTCGCCGTTTTTTCTTAAATAATTACCTCAAGCTTCTGACTCAGATGTTCTAACTAAAACCAAGTCATTAGAATTGAGCAAAATAAGTTGAAATGTATATAGTTGTGCGATTGGGAATAGCGACATAATGACGTGTATAAAACAGGCTGAAATAGAGAGAGTTGTTTGCTCAAAATCAAAAAACTTCAGTTAACATCAGAGTGATTAAAATACCCACCATACATTGGTAGGCCTTGAATAAAAACAACCGCAACAACTCAGGGATAACTTAGGTAAGTATTAAGCACCATCTGATATCGCTTTATGCCGAGGCAGTTTGATTGAGATAAGCGCTGCAAGCGCAATAAATGCTGCCGATATCCACAGACAAGCCGCCATGCCATACACTTGATACACCCAGCCAGACAACACAGTCCCGATCAAGCGTCCCATAGCATTAGCCATGTAGTAAAAACCCACATCTAACGATACGCCATCTTCATCCGCATAACTGACGATAAGATAGCTGTGTAATGAAGAGTTGATCGCGAATAAGACGCCAAACAGCATCAATCCCCAAATCAGTATATTCGCGGCATGGAAGTCATAACTTATCGCCAGCGCAATGCCTGCCGGCACTATGCTCAATATCGCCGCCCAACCTAAGGCGCTACGTCCATCGGGAACCTTGTTTTGGCTCGCCGACTTTGTCCCTGTCAAGCGAGGTGCAAAGCCTTGCACTATGCCATAACCTATTACCCAGAGTGCGAGAAAACCGCCGACATACCAATGATCCCAACCAAAGGTTGAGGCCAAATAAACGGGTAAAGCCACCACAAACCACACATCCCGCGCACCAAACAAAAACATGCGTGCGGCAGAAAGCGTGTTTACCGCCGGACTCTTAGAGAAAATTTCCGTGAACTTAGGTTTGTTTTTGGCTTTACCTAAATCGCGCTGCAAACTTAACAGACTAAAAATCCACACCAGCAATAGGCTAATCGCCATGCCTAACACGGCCAGCTGGAATCCAAACAGGGTCAGCAAGGCGCCGCCCAAGAAGAACCCCGCGCCCTTTAGCGCATTTTTGGAGCCAGTGAGCATGGCAACCCACTTATACAGCTCACCCTGAGCATCATTGGGTACCAACAACTTGATACTGCTTTTAGCGCTCATCTTATTGAGATCTTTAGCGATACCCGACAAGGCCTGCGCCGCCATCACCCAAGCAACCGTCAGCATACCGCTAGGCACAAGCAGCATGCTAAGGGCGACAATCTGCATAAATAGGCCCACATTCATGGTCTTATTTAAGCCTAAACGCGCCCCGAGCCAGCCGCCAACTAAGTTCGTTACCACCCCAAAGATTTCATAGAAGAGAAATAGCATGGCAATTTGCAGCGGGCTATAACCTAAGCCATGAAAATGGAGCACCACTAACATACGTAATGCGCCATCGGTAAGCGTGAATGCCCAATAGTTGCCTGTGACCACCAAATACTGGCGGATCTCGGGTGATATGTTAGACAAGAACCCTATCAGCTTAGCCATAAAGCTTATGCCTTATCCATCAGACCGACCATGCGGGCCAGTTCGACGGTGCGATTGGCATAACCCCACTCGTTGTCATACCAAGCGTAGAGTTTGACCTGAGTGCCATTGATAATCATGGTCGATAACGCATCGATAATGCTCGAACGCGGATCGGTTTTATAATCGACTGAGACTAATGGGCGTTCCTCATAACCTAAAATGCCTTTTAGCGGCCCGTCCGCGGCTTCTTTTAATAGGCGATTGACTTCAGCTTCGGTCGTTTTGCGACTCACCTCAAACACGCAATCGGTTAATGAGGCATTCGCTAATGGCACCCGCACCGCATGGCCGTTAAGCTTACCTTTGAGTTCAGGGAAAATATGGGTAATTGCTGTCGCTGAGCCTGTTGTCGTAGGGATTAGGCTTAAACCACAGGCCCGTGCACGGCGGAGATCTTTATGCGGCGCATCTAAAATCGTTTGAGTGTTGGTAATATCATGAATGGTTGTCATGGAACCATGCACTATACCGAGGTTTTCGTGGATCACTTTGACGATTGGCGCCAAACAGTTAGTGGTACAGGAGGCCGCAGTCACAATCGGATGAATGGCTTTGTCATAGAGTTGATGATTCACCCCCATGACAACGTTTAACACGCCCTCTTCTTTAACGGGCGCGGTGACCACAACGCGTTTAACGCCTTGATCTAAATAAGCTTGCAGCACTTCTTTGGTTTTCATCTTACCCGAGGCTTCAATCACAACATCACAACCGGACCAATCGGTTTCGGCGATGGTTTTATTGCGAGTACAGCTAATACGCTTACCATCGATAATGATGTCATTACCCTCGGCATTAGCCTCGTACTGCCAGCGGCCATGCACAGAGTCGAATGTGAGCAAATGGGCTAAGGTCGCCGCATCCCCAGCGGGATCATTAATCTGCACAAACTCAACCTCTTCCCAGCCCCAAGCAGCGCGTAATGCTAAACGTCCCATACGGCCAAAGCCATTTATCCCGATTTTGATTGTCATACCTGCATCCTTCACACTCAGTTTTATATTAGATGTTTTATATTATTTGTTTAAGATTACAGCGTTATCTCTTCGATATAGCCGCGTTGATGCCCTTCTCGTTGGCAATGGCGGTAATAATCTCAGCGGTTTTAGTGCATTTAGCGCATCCACTACCTAATTCTTTAATATTTAACATTTTTATAATTCTCACAGAATGGGACCTATAGCGTTAAAGATCCAACCGATTAAGGTGAATGAAATCAATAAAATGGCAAAAACGATGGCCAGCAAACGCCATTGCATCACCTGCTTGAGCAAAATGAACTCGGGAAAACTGGCGGCAACCGTAGACATACAAAATGCCAATGTCGTCCCTACGGGCAAGCCATTAGTGATAAGGCTCTCCATGATAGGGATAACCCCTGTGGCATTGGAATACAGAGGAATACCAATCAATACCGCCACAGGAACCGACCACCATTGACCATCGCCTAAGTGGGCTTCGATCCAACCGTCAGGCACAAATCCATGGAGTGCGGCGCCAAGCCCAACCCCAATAATGACCCATTTCCACACTCGGCCAAAAATCTCTAGGGTCTCGCCTTTCGCAAATTCATGCCGTTCCGTTAACGTCATGGATGTTGATGTTATACCCTCGCTATTATCGTGACTTGCTTGCGCCTTACCTTGTTCGAGTGCTTTGGCGGCAAAGGACTGCAGCCAACGCTCAGCGCGAATCGTGTCCAAAAATGCCCCCGCCAACATACCCACTGACATGCCGACCAGCACGTATATCACAGTGAACTGCCAGCCCAGCAGACTCACAAGCAACAGAACGGCGACTTCATTAATTAACGGCGAAGAGATCAGAAACGCCATAGTGATCCCAACGGGGATCCCCGCGGAAGTGAAACCTAAAAAAACCGGAATACTCGAACATGAGCAGAATGGGGTAACAGCGCCAAAACCCGATCCCATAACGTAACCGACAAAACGATTTTTACCCGCCAAGTAATCCCGAACACGCTCGACATTGAGCGAGGCCCGCACCAAAGCGATGCCATAAATCATCAGCAACAGGAGCGCAAAAATCTTAGTGGTATCTTCAATAAAAAAATGGATGGCGTCGGCGAGCTTAGTATTGGGCTCTAAACCCATCAAATCAAAAGTTAACCAGCTCGCTAAATCTGAAAATATTTGCAGCATTGTTACGCCACCTTAATATTAAGCAAAACTTTAGACACGTAAACATATGAAAAAACGTATATTTGAGGTTAAATTTTTGCTGCTAGTCTTCTAGCAGCAAGCTTTAGCACGGTCAGGACGCCCGCCCATCTTGCACAAATTACGCATATTTTCTTCAAGGAATACAGTGTTTTGGTTGGTAACTTCACTCAACACTAACTGACTCCATTCGGGTAAGTCATTATTGATACGATAGAAAATCCATTGCCCCTGACGGCGATCAACTAATAAACCGCATTTACGTAATTGGGCCAAATGTCGCGAAATCTTAGGCTGGGTCTCTTGCAATGCCTCGGTCAATTCACAGACACAGAGCTCCCCCTCTTGCTGGATCAACATCATGCAACGCAAGCGGGTTTCATCGGCTAAACATTTAAAAAACTGGGTTGGATTAATCATTGATGCCCTTAGACTGAACTAGTACAAACATTTTGTTCCTTTTGTTAACTTTCCTAAAGGTTCATTCAAACAGCAAGCTGTGAGCGGTAAGAAACAACACTCGTTTTTCATGGCTATGGATCTTTTGGAAAGACCTTGTACAATATATACGAATTTTCATATATGTAAATATCCGTATATAAGATCACCTTAAGTTTCACGCATTAGTCAAAATGGTGTTTGAGTATAGTGTTCAACACTAAGATACATACGAAAATTCACATATAAAAAATCATTCAAACCCACCGACAATATCGTTAGGTGAGGGCATTATTTTATGATTACGGGTAGACAGTCTCTGCCCTTTTAGGAGCTTGTATGTGGTTAGCAGGGGCAATTTTTGTTCTCACCATAGTGTTAGTAATTTGGCAACCTAAGGGGTTAGGCATAGGTTGGAGTGCTACCTTGGGCGCCGTATTGGCCCTACTACTGGGTGTGGTGCACTTAGGGGATATTCCTGTGGTATGGAATATTGTCTGGAATGCGACCGCCACCTTTATTGCCGTGATCATCATCAGTTTATTATTAGATGAGTCGGGATTTTTCGAATGGGCCGCGCTACATGTGGCCCGTTGGGGCAAAGGTCGTGGCCGTTTACTCTTTACTTACATAGTATTACTCGGCGCGACTGTTGCCGCATTGTTTGCCAATGATGGCGCGGCGCTGATCCTCACCCCGATCGTAATTGCGATGTTACTGGCTCTGGGCTTTAGCGCCGGAGCAACCTTAGCCTTTGTGATGGCGGCGGGTTTTATTGCCGATACCGCAAGTTTGCCGTTAATTGTCTCTAACCTAGTCAATATTGTTTCAGCAGACTTCTTCAACATAGGTTTTAACGAATACGCCTCTGTGATGGTGCCCGTCGATATTGCAGCTATTAGTGCCACCTTAGTCATGCTGCATCTGTTTTTCCGCAAAGATATTCCCGCGACCTACGACTTGCAAAAACTGCGCGAACCTAAGGCCGCCATTCGCGACCCTCAAACCTTTAAAACCGGTTGGGGAGTATTAGTCTTACTCTTGGTGGGCTTTTTTGGCTTAGAACCCCTCGGTGTGCCCGTGAGTTTAGTCGCTGCCGTGGGTGCCCTGATCCTGTTTATTGTCGCGAAAAAAGGCCATGCCATAGATACCACTAAGGTACTGCGCGGCGCGCCCTGGCAGATAGTGATCTTTTCACTCGGCATGTATTTGGTTGTTTATGGTCTTCGCAACGCAGGCTTAACCGATTACCTATCAAGCGTATTAAATAGTTTGGCTGAACAAGGGCTTTGGGCTGCCACTATGGGCACAGGCTTCTTGGTCGCCTTTTTATCATCCATCATGAACAACATGCCAACAGTGTTAATTGGCGCCCTGTCGATAGACGGTAGCAATGCCACCGGCGTGATTAAAGAAGCCATGATTTACGCTAACGTGATTGGTAGCGATTTAGGTCCTAAAATCACCCCCATCGGCAGTTTAGCAACCCTGCTATGGCTGCATGTACTGGCGCAGAAAAATATTAATATTACCTGGGGTTATTATTTCCGCGTCGGCATTGTGATGACGCTACCAGTGCTATTTGTCACCCTAGCGGCACTGGCGCTGCGCCTCTCCTTCTAATCTTCGTCCATGGGCACTAGAGCATCTGTTTAGTGCCTATGGATCAATTTATAAGCAATTATTTATCAGAGACATGTTATGACTAGGGTCTGTTGATCTTTGCTGTACAAATGTTGTTCAGCAATACATCGGCAGCCACATTAACATAAACGCCAGTGACACCATACTGGCGTAATTTCTTGCTAGCTTGTCATATCTTGTTGATATTGCTCGATAGTGCTTAATTCTTCCAAAAGCATTCTCCACTAAATGTCGATACCGATATAAGCACCAATCGACTCTTTCTTGAGGTGTATTCTTATAGCGGCGCCTTGGAATGACAGATTTC
>NZ_JAKKRN010000053.1:0-16344 GCF_025654245.1 Shewanella sp. SM29 | reverse complement strand
AAGGATCTTAGCTTCCCACTCTGGTTGACCTTCTAGGGCCTTCAGAGCTGAACCTTGGATTACTGGTAAATCATCACCTGGGAAATCGTATTCTGACAGAAGTTCACGCACTTCCATTTCAACCAATTCCAGTAACTCTTCGTCATCTACCATGTCACATTTGTTCATGAACACGATGATGAAAGGTACGCCAACCTGACGAGAAAGCAGGATGTGCTCACGAGTCTGTGGCATTGGACCGTCTGTAGAAGCAACTACTAGAATCGCGCCGTCCATCTGTGCAGCACCAGTGATCATGTTTTTAACATAGTCAGCGTGGCCTGGGCAGTCTACGTGTGCGTAGTGACGTGAAGGCGTGTCATATTCGATGTGAGAGGTATTGATCGTAATACCGCGCTCACGCTCTTCTGGAGCGTTATCGATTTGAGAGAAGTCTTTAGCTTCGCCACCGTAGGTCTTAGCCAATACGTGAGAGATAGCTGCAGTCAGTGTGGTTTTACCATGGTCAACGTGACCAATGGTGCCCACGTTTACGTGAGGCTTAATACGTTCAAATTTAGCTTTTGCCACGATATATTCCTTTCTTTTCAGAATAGTCCAGTCAGTGCTGGACCATAATAACATTTATGTCGTAACTGGATATTAGCTACGAGATTCAATAATCGCTTTTGCAATGTTTTGCGGTGCATCAGAGTACTTCAAGAACTCCATAGAGTATGAAGCGCGACCCTGTGTAGCAGAGCGCAAATCAGTTGCATAACCAAACATTTCAGAAAGAGGCACTACAGCATGGACTATCTTGATGCCACCGAAGCCATCATCCATCCCTTCAATTAAGCCACGACGACGGTTCAAATCACCAACGACGTCACCCATATAATTTTCAGGGGTAGTTACTTCTACTTTCATGCAAGGTTCGAGCAACGCCGGATTCGCTTCAAGCGCACCCTTTTTGAAGCCCATAGAACCTGCAATTTTGAACGCCATCTCGTTCGAGTCCACATCATGATATGAACCATCGAACAGAGTGACCTTCACGTCCAACACAGGGAAGCCAGCGAGAACGCCATTCTTCATCTGTTCTTGGATACCTTTATCAACCGCAGGAATGAATTCACGAGGAATCACACCTCCCACAACTGCATTGACAAATTCGTAACCAGCGCCTTCTTCATTAGGCTCTAGTTTTAACCAAACGTGACCGAATTGTCCACGACCACCTGATTGGCGTACAAATTTACCTTCAGCTTCTACTGATGCTCGGATAGTTTCGCGGTAGGCCACTTGTGGCTTACCTACGTTACATTCAACACCGAATTCGCGACGCATACGGTCTACGATGATGTCTAAGTGTAACTCACCCATACCCGAAATCAGAGTTTGTGATGATTCTTCGTCAGTTTCAACTCGGAATGATGGATCTTCCGCTGCAAGTTTTTGCAACGCGATACCCATTTTGTCCTGATCGGCTTTTGACTTAGGCTCAACGGCAATGGTAATTACTGGCTCTGGGAACTCCATACGTTCCAAGATCACTCTATGATCGTTATCACAAAGCGTATCACCCGTAGTCACTTCTTTTAGACCAATCGCCGCTGCGATATCACCAGCACGGACTTCTTTCAGTTCAGTGCGATCGTTTGCGTGCATTTGCACCATGCGACCTACGCGTTCACGCTTCTGTTTGACAGAGTTGTAAACGCCCGAACCTGATTCGAGTACGCCTGAGTACACGCGAATAAAGGTCAAAGTTCCTACGAATGGATCTGTAGCAATCTTAAATGCCAATGCAGCAAAAGGCGCATTGTCATCTGATGGGCGTTCTACTTCTTGGTCATTCTCATCGATGCCCTTAATTGGAGGCACATCAATTGGCGCTGGCAAGAATTCAATAACCGCATCAAGTACCGCTTGAACGCCTTTGTTCTTAAATGCAGAACCACAAGTCGCTAAAACGATTTCATTATTTATAGTACGCTGACGTAGCGCCTTTTTAATTTCGTCTTCTGATAGCGCGCCTTCTTCAAGGTACTTATCCATCAGTTCATCCGAAGATTCGGCTGCTACTTCAACCAGATACTCATGCATTTCAGCCGCTTTAGCTGCTAACTCTGCAGGGATCTCCTCATAAGTGAAAGTCATACCCTGGTCTGATTCATTCCAGTTAATTGCTTTCATCTTGATTAAGTCGATCACGCCTTTGAAGTTTTCTTCTGCACCAATATTCAATTGAATAGGCACACAAGTGGCTCCAAGACGAGTTCTAATTTGCTTCACTACACGTTCAAAGTCTGCACCTGCACGGTCCATCTTGTTGATAAATACCAAACGTGGAACGCGGTATTTATCAGCTTGACGCCACACTGTTTCTGACTGAGGTTCAACACCAGATGAACCACAGAAAACGACAACAGCGCCGTCGAGTACGCGCAGAGACCGTTCAACTTCAATAGTAAAGTCAACGTGACCAGGGGTATCGATGATATTGATGCGGTGTTCAGTGAATTGAGCATCCATACCACGCCAGAATGTGGTTACCGCAGCCGAGGTGATAGTGATACCACGCTCTTGCTCTTGAACCATCCAGTCTGTGGTAGCGGCGCCGTCATGCACCTCACCGATTTTATGAGACAAACCGGTATAGAACAGAACACGTTCTGTTGTGGTGGTTTTACCTGCGTCAACATGAGCACAAATACCGATATTACGATAACGCTCAATTGGGGTTGTACGAGCCACGATTATACCCTCTCCACCAAGACCTAAGTCTTGGCAATATCAACAACTATGGTGTGGGCCTAAGCCCACACCATCATATTACCAACGGTAATGAGCAAAGGCTTTGTTAGCTTCAGCCATGCGATGCACGTCTTCACGCTTCTTAACAGCAGTACCTTTGTTTTCAGACGCATCCAGCATTTCACCTGCCAGACGTAAAGCCATAGATTTTTCACCACGCTTACGAGCAGCTTCAACTAACCAGCGCATCGCCAGTGCGTTACGACGCACAGGACGAACTTCACATGGTACCTGGTACGTAGAACCACCAACGCGACGAGATTTAACTTCGACTGATGGGCGAACGTTGTCCAGGGCTGCTTCAAGGATAACTAAATGGTTTTCGCTTTTCTTTTCAGCGACAACATCTAGTGCCTTGTAAATAATTTTTTCTGCAGTCGACTTTTTGCCGTCTTGCATAATGACGTTGATGAACTTAGCCAGCAACTCACTGTGAAACTTTGGATCTGGTAGGATTTTACGTTGTCCTACAACGCGACGTCTTGGCATAACAATTCTCCGTATGCTTCAGGGATTTCCAAAACTGGAATTCTCAAAATAAAACTAGCTTGGCCTTACTTAACGGATAAGTTAAGACTTAGGACGCTTAGCACCGTATTTAGAACGGCTTTGGCGACGTGAAGTCACGCCTGCACAGTCTAATGCGCCACGAATAGTGTGATAACGCACACCTGGTAAGTCTTTAACACGACCACCACGGATTAAGATCACGCTATGTTCCTGCAGGTTGTGGCCTTCACCGCCGATGTACGAAGTAACTTCGAAACCGTTAGTTAGACGCACACGAGCTACTTTACGTAGTGCAGAGTTAGGTTTTTTAGGGGTAGTAGTGTACACACGTGTACAAACACCACGTTTTTGCGGGCACGCATTCAACGCAGGCACGTTAGTCTTGTCGACTTTTGGCGCGCGTGGCTTACGTACCAACTGGTTTACAGTTGCCATGTATAGCTCCGAGTCAGTTGAATCAAACTCAACGATAAGGTGTGAAAAATCTATATCCCACAATGGTGGGACGCGGAATTTTAGAAAGGTAATGCCTGACTGTCAAGAAATAGCCAACTTTTGCGGCATATTACAAGAAAAAAGGCGCCATAGGCGCCTTTTTATAACAAACTTATTACTTAATCTTGGCTACCAGCCAAGTTTAAGAGATCGGCCAAGTTCTGTTCGGCTTCACTTGCAGTGATCTTGTTCACTACTACAGGTTCGTTTTTCTTCGCACGCGCTTCATTACGAGTCTTGTGATAAGCGTAACCAGTACCGGCTGGGATCAGTCGGCCAACGATAACGTTTTCTTTCAGACCACGTAATTGATCGCTCTTACCACCTACGGCGGCTTCGGTCAGTACGCGCGTAGTTTCTTGGAACGATGCTGCTGAGATAAAGGATTCTGTTGCCAGAGATGCTTTAGTAATACCCAGTAGTTCACGTTCAAAGGTCGCAGGCACTTTACCTTGGGCGATCAGTTCGCGGTTAGCGATCTTCACGCGTGACACTTCAGCTTGTTCCCCTTCGAGGAAGTCAGTGTCACCGGCAGAAGTGATAAGACACTTACGCAGCATCTGACGGATGATCACTTCGATATGCTTATCGTTGATCTTCACGCCTTGCAGACGGTAAACGTCCTGTACTTCGTTCACAATATAGTTTGCTACGTTGTGGATACCACGAAGACGCAGAATGTCGTGTGCCGCTTCTGGACCGTCAGCGATAACTTCACCACGTTCGACTTTTTCACCTTCGAACACGTTTAAGTTACGCCACTTAGGGATCATCTCTTCATAATGATCGCCGCCATCAGCAGGTGTAATCACCAAACGACGCTTACCTTTGGTCTCTTTACCAAACGAGATGGTACCAGAGATTTCCGCCAGAATAGCAGGCTCTTTTGGCTTACGCGCTTCGAACAAGTCAGCAACGCGTGGCAGACCACCGGTGATGTCGCGAGTTTTAGACGATTCCTGAGGAATACGAGCTAATGCGTCACCCACGTTGATTTGCGCGTTATCTTCTAAGTTAACGATCGCACTACCTGGTAAGAAGTATTGTGCTGGTACTTCAGTACCTGGGATCATCAAGTCAGCACCATTAGCGCCAAGCAGACGGATCATTGGGCGCATTTCTTTACCCGCAGTACCACGCTGACCAACGTCAAGGATCACGATTGATGACAGACCCGTTAGTTCGTCTGTTTGACGTGTCATAGTGACACCGTCAATCATGTCTACGAACTTGATACTACCCGCCACTTCAGAAATGATTGGGTGAGTATGTGGATCCCAGTTAGCGATAACATCGCCCGCTTCAACAGCCGCTTCTTCTAGTTTCTCGAGCACAGTACCGTATGGCACTTTATAACGCTCTTTCTCACGACCCAGCTCGTCAATAACAGCCAGTTCAGAAGAACGAGAAACGATAACCAGTTTGCCGTCACTGTTAGTAACATGCTTAGCATTATGCAGTTTCAATGAACCCGAGTTTTTCACTTGGACATTGTTTTCTGCAGACGCTCTAGATGCCGCACCACCGATGTGGAAAGTACGCATCGTTAACTGTGTACCTGGTTCACCGATAGATTGTGCTGCCACAACACCGATGGCTTCACCGTGGTTAATAATATGACCACGAGCCAAGTCACGACCGTAACAAGCTGCACACACACCGAAATCGGTATCACAAGAAATAACAGAACGTACAATCACTTCGTCGATTGAATGCTCTTCTAACTTGTCACACCATGCTTCGTCGAGTAGCGTGTTACGTGGTGCTAATACGTCTTCAGTGCCTGGATAGAACACATCAATCGCAACCACACGACCCAGTACGCGTTCACGTAACGGCTCAACCACATCACCACCTTCAATCAGCGGTTTCATGGTTAGACCTTCGTGAGTACCACAATCGTCTTCGATAACCACTAAATCTTGTGCAACGTCTACAAGACGACGAGTCAGGTAACCCGAGTTCGCTGTCTTCAATGCCGTATCGGCTAGACCTTTACGCGCACCGTGAGTAGAAATAAAGTACTGGAGTACGTTTAGACCTTCACGGAAGTTAGCGGTAATTGGCGTTTCGATGATTGAGCCGTCTGGCTTAGCCATCAGACCACGCATACCCGCCAACTGACGGATCTGTGCGGCACTACCACGAGCGCCTGAGTCAGCCATCATATAAATGCTGTTAAACGAGGCTTGTTTCTCTTCAACGCCATCACGGTTAATCACTGTCTCAGTTGACAGGTTTTCCATCATAGCTTTAGAAACTTTTTCGTTGGCACTTGCCCAGATATCAATAACTTTGTTGTAACGCTCACCGGCTGTGACTAGACCAGATTGGAACTGCTCTTGAATTTCAAGAACTTCCGCTTCTGCATCAGCAACTAAGGTGTATTTCTCGTCTGGAATAACCATGTCATCGATACCGACAGAGGCACCAGAGATGGTTGCAAAACGGAAACCGGTATACATCAATTGGTCAGCGAAGATAACAGTATCTTTCAGACCCAGTTGACGATAACAGGTGTTCAACAGTTTAGAGATCTGCTTTTTGCCCATGTTCTGGTTAACCAGATCAAATGACAAACCTGCTGGCAGAATAAGTGACAGCAGAGCACGACCCACAGTCGTATCAACGATACGGCGTTGTTCAGTGCGCTCACCATCATCACCAATAATGGTTTCAGTGATACGAACTTTAACGCGGGCATGCAGTTCAGCAGCGCCAGTTGCGTAAGCTTTTTCAACTTCAGCAACAGACATAAATGCCATACCTTCACCACGGCCGTTAATACGCTCACGGCTGGTGTAGTACAGACCCAATACCACGTCTTGAGACGGGGTGATAACAGGCTCGCCGTTGGCTGGTGACAGGATGTTGTTGGTAGACATCATCAGGGCACGGGCTTCAAGCTGCGCTTCCAGTGTTAACGGTACGTGTACCGCCATTTGGTCACCGTCGAAGTCGGCGTTGTATGCCGCACAAACGAGTGGGTGTAACTGGATTGCTTTACCTTCAATCAGTACTGGCTCGAACGCTTGGATACCCAGTCTGTGCAGTGTTGGTGCACGGTTGAGCATCACTGGATGTTCGCGGATCACTTCATCCAGAACGTCCCAAACTTCCGCCACTTCACGCTCAACCATCTTCTTAGCCGCTTTGATGGTAGTAGCTAAGCCACGACCTTCTAGCTTGCCATAGATGAATGGCTTGAACAGTTCCAGTGCCATCTTCTTAGGAAGACCACATTGGTGCAGACGTAGAGTAGGACCCACGGTAATGACCGAACGACCAGAATAGTCGACGCGCTTACCCAATAAGTTCTGACGGAAACGACCTTGCTTACCTTTGATCATATCAGCCAAAGATTTCAGAGGACGCTTGTTAGAACCGGTAATAGCACGACCACGACGACCGTTATCTAATAGCGCATCAACAGACTCTTGTAACATACGCTTTTCGTTGCGTACGATAATGTCTGGCGCAGCTAAATCTAACAGACGCTTCAAACGGTTGTTACGGTTGATCACGCGGCGATACAGGTCGTTAAGATCTGAAGTCGCGAAGCGGCCGCCATCGAGTGGAACCAACGGACGTAAGTCAGGTGGTAACACAGGCAGTACTTTTAAGATCATCCACTCAGGCTTGTTGCCTGAAGTGTAGAATGCTTCCATCAACTTAAGACGTTTAGTCACTTTCTTGCGACGAGTCTCAGAATTGATTGAAGGCAATTCTTCACGCATTTGTTCGATTTCTTTCGCTAAATCGATAGCACGTAACAGTTCAAGTACTGCTTCGGCACCCATTTTAGCTTCGAACTCATCACCGTATTCTTCTAATGCATCCAGATAAGTTTCTTCTGTCAGCATTTGGCCACGTTCAAGGCTGGTCATGCCAGGCTCGATCACGACAAATGATTCAAAATACAGTACGCGTTCGATATCACGCAGCGTCATATCCAGCATTAAGCCAATACGTGACGGCAGTGATTTTAAGAACCAAATGTGCGCAACTGGGCTAGCCAGTTCGATGTGACCCATACGCTCACGACGTACTTTAGTTTGGGTTACTTCAACGCCACACTTTTCACAAATAACACCACGGTGCTTCAAACGTTTGTACTTACCGCACAAACATTCGTAATCTTTGACTGGGCCAAAGATACGCGCACAGAACAGACCTTCACGCTCAGGCTTGAAGGTACGGTAGTTGATGGTTTCTGGCTTCTTAACTTCACCAAAAGACCAAGAACGGATCAGATCAGGCGATGCCAGACCAATTTTGATGCCGTTAAATTCTTCAGTCTTGCTTTGCTGTTTCAGAAACTTTAATAAGTCTTTCACGTTTCTCTCCTGAAGGAGTTAAACCGGGTGCTCCGCTTGCACGGAGCACCATTCTGTTTGCCAAACGCGGCTAAAGGCCTGCGCTTATGCCTGATCCAACTCGATATTAATACCGAGTGAACGGATCTCCTTCAGTAACACGTTGAAGGACTCTGGCATGCCAGGTTGCATCTGATGGTTACCGTCGACGATGTTCTTATACATCTGAGTACGACCGTTAACGTCATCCGATTTAACAGTGAGCATTTCTTGAAGCGTATAAGCGGCACCGTATGCTTCTAGTGCCCACACTTCCATCTCACCGAAACGCTGACCACCGAACTGAGCTTTACCGCCCAGTGGTTGTTGAGTCACTAAGCTGTACGAACCGGTAGAACGGGCGTGCATCTTGTCATCAACTAAGTGGTTCAGTTTGAGCATGTACATGTAACCTACCGTTACTTGACGCTCAAATTCGTTACCGGTACGACCATCAAACAACTTCAACTGACCAGAGGTTGGCAAACCTGCAAGTTCAAGCATCTGCTTGATCTCTTTCTCTTTAGCACCGTCGAATGCAGGAGTTGCAATCGGGATACCGCCTTTCAGGTTAGTCGCAAGACGTAATACTTCATCATCAGTGAATGAATCGATATCGACGCGCTGTTGCACTTCGTCACCTAATTCATAAACTTGTTTGATGTAACCACGAACTTCAGCCAGCTCACGCTGTTCTTCAAGCATCGCAGTGATCTTGTTACCAATGCCTTTGGCAGCGGCGCCCATATGGACTTCAAGTACCTGACCAATGTTCATACGTGATGGAACACCTAGCGGGTTCAATACGATGTCTACTGGGTTACCTTGTTCGTCATATGGCATGTCTTCGATTGGGCAAATCTTAGAGATAACACCCTTGTTACCGTGACGACCCGCCATCTTGTCACCAGGTTGGATAGTACGCTTAACCGCTAAGTAAACCTTAACGATCTTGAGTACGCCTGGCGCCAAGTCATCACCTTGGGTGATCTTGCGACGTTTGATTTCAAACTTCTTATCGAAGTCAGCTTTCAGCTCTTCATGCTGCTCAGCTAATTGCTCAAGTTCAGTTTGTTTTGCTTCATCGTCAATGACTTGAACCAATACATCTTTACGTGGCAACGCAGCAATTTGCGCTTCAGTGAAACCAGCACCGATTAACAGGTTACGCGCACGGCTCAATACACCTTCTTCAAGGATCTTGAACTCTTCGCCTAAGTCTTTACGAGCTTGGGCAATGTGCATCTCTTCGATTTCAACTGCACGCTTGTCTTTTTCAACGCCGTCACGGGTAAATACCTGAACGTCGATGATAGTGCCCTTAACAGAGTTAGGTACACGCAGTGAACTGTCTTTAACGTCAGACGCTTTCTCACCGAAGATAGCACGGAGTAACTTCTCTTCTGGCGTTAGCTGTGTTTCGCCTTTTGGCGTCACTTTACCAACCAGAATATCGCCGCCCTTCACTTCTGCACCAATGTAAACGATACCTGACTCGTCGAGTTTCGACAGAGCAGATTCACCTACGTTTGGAATATCAGCCGTGATTTCTTCGCTACCCAGTTTGGTATCACGAGCAATACAAGACAGCTCCTGAATGTGGATAGTGGTGAAACGGTCTTCTTGCGCTACGCGCTCAGAAATTAAGATCGAGTCTTCGAAGTTGTAACCGTTCCAAGGCATGAATGCGATACGCATGTTCTGGCCAAGGGCTAAGTCACCTAAGTCAGTAGACGGACCGTCTGCTAACACGTCACCACGAACGACTGGCTCACCAACAGCACAACAAGGGCGTTGGTTGATACAAGTGTTTTGGTTAGAACGGGTGTATTTAGTCAGGTTATAAATGTCGATACCGGCTTCGCCTGGGCGCAGCTCATCTTCATTTACTTTAACAACGATGCGGCTCGCATCAACGTAGTCTACAAAACCACCACGTTTAGCAACAACCACAACACCAGAGTCAACAGCCAAAGTACGTTCAATACCAGTACCTACTAGCGGCTTTTCAGAGCGCAGTGTGGGTACGGCTTGACGTTGCATGTTCGCACCCATCAAGGCACGGTTAGCATCGTCGTGTTCTAAGAACGGGATCAGCGACGCAGCAACAGAAATAATCTGTTGTGGCGAAACGTCCATATACTGGATGTCAGCAGCGCGCATAAAGGTAGATTCACCTTTATGACGACAAGCAATTTGCTCTTCTGCCATACGACCGCTAGCGTCAACTTCGATGTTCGCCTGTGCAATCACATAACGACCTTCTTCAATTGCTGACAAGTATTCCACTTCGTCAGTAATCACGCCGTCGATAACCTTGCGGTATGGCGTTTCTAGGAAGCCGTAAGAGTTAGTACGGGCAAAACTTGCTAATGAGTTGATTAGACCAATGTTTGGACCTTCAGGGGTCTCAATTGGACATAAACGACCATAATGCGTTGGATGTACGTCGCGGACTTCGAAGCCAGCACGTTCACGAGTCAAACCACCAGGGCCAAGTGCAGAAATACGACGCTTATGCGTTACTTCTGACAGCGGGTTGTTTTGGTCCATGAATTGTGACAGCTGAGAAGAACCGAAGAACTCTTTCACTGCAGCAGAAATTGGCTTAGCGTTGATCAAGTCTTGTGGCATCAGCTCGTTCAGATCGCCTAAAGACAGACGTTCACGCACGGCGCGCTCAACACGGACTAAACCAACACGGAATTGGTTTTCAGCCATTTCACCGACGCTACGAATACGACGGTTACCTAAGTGATCGATGTCATCGACTTCGTCGAAACCGTTACGGATATGAATGATGTTCTTCATTACCGCGACGATGTCTTCTTTAGACAATACACCGCTACCTTCGTCATCAGGAATGCTGAGACGACGGTTGAACTTCATACGACCTACTTTAGACAGATCATAACGCTCTTCACTGAAGAACAAGTTCTGGAATAGTGCTTCGGCAGCATCTTTGGTTGGTGGCTCGCCAGGACGCATCATACGATAGATCTCAACCAGCGCTTCTAAGCGGTTAGTGGTTGAATCGATACGCAGCGTATCTGAAATATAAGCACCATGATCTAGCTCGTTGATATACAACGTGCTGATATCTTTAATACCGGCCAATGATAGTTTAGCCAGATCTTCTAAACTAATTTCACTGTTGGCAGAGACTAAAACTTCACCCGTGTCCGGATCGATATAATCTTGAGCAGCATATTTGCCCACGATATATTCAACTGGCACTTCAAGCTCAGTGGTATTAGTCTTTTCTAACTGACGAATGTGACGCGCAGTAATACGACGTCCCGCTTCAACCAGTACAGAACCTTCAGCATCCTTGATGTCATAGCTGGCAGTTTCGCCACGCAGACGTTCAGGCACCAAAGACATGACCAGAGTATCTTTCTTGATCTTGAACTCAACGCGTTCGAAGAACAGATCGAGGATCTCTTGAGTAGAATATTCTAATGCACGTAACATGATGGTCGCAGGCAGTTTGCGGCGACGGTCAATACGCACAAATAGTGCATCTTTAGGATCGAATTCAAAGTCAAGCCATGAACCACGGTAAGGAATAATACGTGCGTTATACAGCACCTTACCTGATGAATGGGTTTTACCACGGTCATGATCAAAGAACACGCCTGGAGAACGGTGTAATTGAGATACGATTACACGCTCAGTACCGTTGATAACAAAAGTACCGTTATCCGTCATCAATGGGATATCACCCATGTAGACTTCTTGTTCTTTAATATCTTTTACTGTGCCCGCCGCTGCTTCACGGTCATACAACACCATGCGTAATTTAACGCGTAGTGGAGCTGAATACGTAACACCACGGATCTGACACTCTTTCACATCAAAAACAGGCTCGCCAAGCTTATAGCTGACGTATTGCAGTTCTGAGTTACCAGAAAAGCTCTTGATGGGAAAAACGCTACGGAAGGCGGCTTCTAAACCGCGCTCACCGGTAGGATCTTGATCGGTGAACTTCTTAAAAGAGTCTAGCTGGATAGACAATAAATAAGGGATATCCAAAACTTTTGGACGCTTACCAAAGTCTTTGCGAATACGCTTCTTTTCAGAATAGGAGTAAACCATGGGTTTCCTCTGCTTACGAGATGTGACCAAGACTGAATAAATAACTTAAGTTATTAAAATTCAGCACGTTTGCCCATCACCGTTGATGGCAAGAACCTAACCAGTAATCTCTGCTAGGGACTGCAAAATTTGGCGACAAACGGTGAAAAAAAATCGCCAGCGCATATAGCGCAAAAAAGGCCGACGGTTAAAAAACCGCCAGCCTCCACCCAAGTGGCTTGGGTGAGCAAGCTAAATAATAGCTTACTTAATTTCTACAGAAGCACCAGCTTCAGTAAGTTCTTTCTTCAGAGCTTCAGCTTCTTCTTTAGAAACGCCTTCTTTAACTGCTACTGGAGCAGCTTCAGACATAGCTTTAGCTTCTTTCAGGCCTAAACCAGTTGCGCCACGGATGGCTTTAATAACTGCAACTTTGTTGTCGCCGTGAGCAGTCAGAACTACGTTGAATTCTGTTTGTTCTTCAACAACAACTGCTTCTGCACCGCCAGAAACAACAGCAGCAGCGGCAGAAACGCCGAACTTCTCTTCCATAGCTTCGATCAGTTCAACAACTTCCATTACAGACATAGCTGCAAAGGCTTCTAAGATTTGGTCTTTAGTGATAGACATAACAAATGTTTCCTATTGTTCTGAATTCAATTTTATTAAGCAGCCAGCTTGAAATTAAGCGGCTTCTTGTTTTTGATCGCGCAGGGCGGCCAGTGTACGAACGAACTTGCCAGCAGATGCTTCTTTCATAGTCATCATTAACTGAGCTAGTGCTTCTTCGTATGTTGGCAGTTTCGCCAAACGATCAATTTCAGCTGCAGGGATGAAATTCCCTTCAAAGGCTGCGCCTTTAACTTCGAAGTTAGCTTGTTCTTTAGCAAAGTCTTTTAACAGACGTGCTGCAGCACCTGGGTGCTCTAAAGAAAAAGCAATCAAAGTTGGGCCAGTGAACGTTTCTGCTAGGCACTCAAAAGCAGTACCTTCAACAGCACGACGAGCTAGCGTGTTACGTACTACACGTACATATACACCAGCTTCGCGAGCTTTTTTACGCAGACCGGTCATAGCACCTACAGTCACACCGCGAGAATCAGCGGCAACTGCAGATAGCGCACCTTTGGCAGCTTCGTTGACTTCAGCAACAATCGCTTTTTTGTCTTCGAGTCTTAATGCCATTGGCTTTACTCCTGGATTCTACCTAGGGTATTCCCTAGTATTTACCATACTAAATACTTATGTATTTAGTGACTTACGGTGCAGATTATCCAGTAAAAAATTTTAGCTGGGGCCTGACACCGTCTACGCAGGAAATTAAGTTATTTTTACAAAAAACACCTGCGGTCTTGGACGGAAACCTGAGTTAAATTCCGCCTAAACAGAAGATAAAACAGGCTTCAACCCACAAAGTGCGCGCATTATAGACTAATGCACCCGCTTTGTAAAATTATAGAGTTGTTTCAAGCGTAGCTTGATCAACTGCAACACCTGCACCCATAGTGGTAGAGATGCTGATCTTTTTCACGAAAATGCCTTTAGCAACTGCAGGCTTAGCCTTTTTCAGTGCTGACACTAACGCTTCCAAGTTTTCTTTCAATTGAACTGGTGTGAAATCCACTTTACCGATAGTAGTGTGGATAATACCGTTCTTGTCGTTACGGTAACGAACTTGACCCGCTTTGGCGTTCTTAACAGCTTCAGCAACGTTTGGCGTTACTGTACCTGTTTTAGGGTTAGGCATTAAACCACGTGGGCCTAAGATTTGACCTAACATACCAACAACGCGCATTGCATCTGGAGATGCGATAACTACGTCAAAGTTCATTTCACCGGCTTTGATTTTCTCAGCCAGATCATCCATACCAACTAGCTCAGCGCCAGCAGCTTTAGCAGCTTCAGCATTTGCACCTTGTGTAAATACTGCAACGCGAACGTCACGACCAGTACCGTGTGGCAACACTGTTGCACCACGAACGTTTTGGTCAGATTTACGTGGGTCGATACCCAGGTTAACTGCTACGTCTACACTTTCAACGAATTTTGCAGTTGCTAATTCTTTTAACAGAGCAACAGCTTCGTTGATATCGTAGCTTTTAGTACCGTCAACTTTTTCGCGAATTACGCGCATGCGTTTAGTTAGCTTTGCCATTATATTAATCCTCTACAACCAAACCCATTGAACGCGCAGTACCTTCGATTGAGCGAGTCATCGCTTCAATGTCAGCACCAGTCATATCGGCAGCTTTCAGTTCAGCAATTTCTTGAACTTTAGCGCGAGCGATAGTACCCACTTTCTGAGTGTTTGGACGTGGAGAACCTGATTTCAGGCCTGCAGCAGTCTTCAGTAAGTAAGACGCTGGAGAAGTCTTAGTTTCAAAAGTGAATGAACGGTCACTGTAAACAGTGATCACGACTGGAATAGGCATGCCTTTTTCCATTTTTTCTGTACGGGCGTTAAACGCTTTACAGAATTCCATGATGTTCACACCTTTTTGACCCAAAGCTGGACCAACTGGTGGTGATGGGTTCGCAGAACCGGATTTTACTTGTAGCTTAATATAAGCATCAATCTTCTTTGCCATCTGACATTTCCTCAGTTTGGGTTCAAACGCGCATCAGCGACATGCTGACATGCTCCCCCGAAAACAACGGGTGCGAATTATATAGAAATTCGCACCCGTTGCCAAACGGATTTTGTAGTTTATTTAATCAGCCTTTTTCAACTTGACTAAAGTCAAGTTCAACAGGCGTAGAACGACCAAAGATCATCACTGATACTTTCACGCGGCTCTTGTCATAATCCACTTCTTCAACGGTGCCGTTAAAGTCAGCAAATGGACCATCACACACACGTACCACTTCACCAGGCTCAAATATAGTTCTATGAGTCGGTGACGCTGTCGTTTCTTGTAAGCGACGCAGAATTGCATCAGCTTCTTTATCTGAAATTGGGGCAGGACGATCAGACGTTCCGCCAATAAAGCCTAAAACACGCGGGATGCTTTTGACTAAATGCCAGCTGTCATCGTTCATTTCCATCTGGACTAACACATAGCCAGGGAAAAACTTACGTTCGCTCTTGCGACGCTGACCTGCACGCATTTCGATGACTTCTTCAGTCGGAACCAATACTTCACCGAAGTATGCTTCCATGCCATGCATTTTAATATATTCAATCAGTGACTTACAAACTCGGCCTTCATAGCCTGAGAATGCCTGCACTACATACCATCTTTTTTTAGCTTCTTTAGCTTCAGTCATTCGAGGTGCCTATACGCCAGTGATAAAATTGACAATTCGCATTAACACAGCATCCATACCCCAAAGGATAAGAGCTAAGATACCTGTTGCTGCAAGGACAATAAAAGTGGTGTTTAGCGCTTCTTGACGCGTCGGCCATACAACCTTGCGCACTTCGATATGCGCTTCACGGGCAAAAGCTAACGCTTTTTTACCTTTTACAGTCTGAAGCGCAATAAAACCAGCAATAGCGAATGCAACGATAACACTAAGCGCACGTATGACGGCACTGGCTTCGCTATACATTTGATTGCCAATAACAGCAGCGGCTAGCAATACAATCACTAAACCCCACTTCACGATATCCAGAGAATTGTTCTGGTTTTCAGTATTTGTTGTCATCGGTTTTTCCGTTACTCAATACGGCCTGAGCTTAGAGCACATTAATTGACGGGCATAATCCCACATCACTCTGCATTTCCGAACACCCTTAGAAACGCAAAATAGCATAAGCTCAGGGTCAAAAATCGGCCATAGATTGTATTCTTATTCGACTTTGTAAGCAAGGATGCGAATCCCATGCAAACCACAAAACCTATGAAATAATCCACTTAAACAAAAAAGGAAGCCGAAGCTTCCTTTTCAAACTAATTTCTATCGCAATTAAGCGATGATTTTAGCTACTACACCAGCACCAACTGTACGACCACCTTCACGGATTGCGAAGCGTAAACCTTCGTCCATCGCGATTGGGCAAATCAGAGTCACTACCATTTTGATGTTGTCGCCAGGCATTACCATCTCTACGCCTTCTGGCAGTTCGATAGTACCGGTTACGTCAGTTGTACGGAAGTAGAACTGT
>NZ_JAKKRN010000052.1:0-16709 GCF_025654245.1 Shewanella sp. SM29 | reverse complement strand
GCAGTCCTTTAGCATTACAGTGACAAACGTCAACGATGCGCCAACGATTAGTTCGATGGCGATGACGGCGGCAACCCAAGATGTCGCGTACAGCTACACCTTGACTGCAATTGATTCTGATGTGGGTGATGTATTAACGCTGAGTGCCATCAATAAACCGAGTTGGTTAAGTTTCAACTCGATGACAGGTTTGCTCAGTGGTACGCCGAGCAATGCGGATGTGGGCAGTCACGCTGTCACCTTACGAGTGACGGACACAGATGGCTTAACGGCTGAGCAGTCCTTTAGCATCACGGTGACAAACGTCAACGATGCGCCGACGATTAGTTCGACGGCGGTGACGGCGGCAACCCAAGATGCGGCGTACAGTTACAACTTAGTGGCCAGCGACTCCGATACTGGCGACAGCTTAACCTTGAGCGCAGTGACCAAACCAAGCTGGTTGAGTTTCAACGCGGCGACGGGTTTACTCAGTGGCACGCCGAGCAATACGGATGTGGGCAGTCACGCTGTCACCTTACGAGTGACGGACACAGATGGCTTAACGGCTGAGCAGTCCTTTAGCATTACAGTGACGAACGTCAACGATGCGCCTGTTGCGACGAGTGCAAGTGTGACCTTAGAGGAAGATAGCTCTGTGATGATCACGTTTACTGGGGAGGATGCAGATAGTGATCCTCTTACCTATGAAGTGGTGAGCCAACCTGAGTCGGGCACTTTGGAGCAGCATGGAACTGTATGGTTATACGCACCGGAGAAAGATTTCAACGGTGCAGATCAGATAAGCTTTATTGCTAAGGATGCTGAACTGAGTTCTGAGCCTGCAACTATCACCATGAATGTCACACCAGTGAATGATGACCCACAAGCTGTAGATGATCATTACACTCTAGCCAGCACCGCGGATGATAAATACACACTACCTGCGCTAGAGAATGATGTTGATGTGGACGGTGATACTTTGACTATCGATGGCGCGGCAGCAGACATAGGTAGTGTGCAGATTACTGCTGATGGACTCATATTTACTGCCCCTGCAGCTTATGTTGGTCCGGTCGCACTTCGTTATACCATTAGTGATGGTCAGAAAGGGCGCGCAAGTGCAAAAGTCAACTTACTGGTAGAAGGTGGGGAGGCTGACAATTTACCTGTTATTACTGTACCTAGTGATGTTGAGGTTAATGCAACAGGCTTGTTCACTCGGGTGGATCTAGGGTTTGCGAAGGCCGTCGATCGTAATGGTCATCCACTGCCCGTTTCTTTGGTCGATAAGCGTTTATTCTTTGCCCCTGGTAGTTATCTTGCTTACTGGCAAGCCGTAGATCGTGATGGTAACAAAGCGACTAAGGCTCAGAAAGTAAAAGTGCATCCATTAATTTCCTTGAGTAAAGATCAAGTCGTGGGAGAGGGCAATGAGGTTGTTGTTAGTATTCACTTAAACGGTGTAGCGCCTGAGTATCCAATATCAGTTCCTTATACGGTTGCAGGTTCCGCGGACAGCAATGATCATGACTTAGTCGATGCGGTAGTGGAGATTACTTCAGGTACATTGGCCCATATTCACTTTAGAACCATAGAGGATGGGGAAGTTGAGGCTGAAGAAGATGTGTTGATCAGCCTAGATCCAAGTTTGAATTTAGGCAGTAAGAAGCAAACACAAGTGTCGATCACTGAGGCTAACATTGCCCCGAGTGTGACTCTTGAGGTGACTCAAGCGGGTGAACGTCAGTTGATCGTGGCACAAAATGGTGGCGAGGTTCATATTCATGCGCAGATTAGCGATGCTAACATGAACGATACTTTGACATCTGTATGGTCGAGTGGCGCGCTGAACTTGCAGTCCGATGATGAGGGGATGTTCTTCTTGCCAACAGAGATCTTGCCGGGCATTTATCCTGTGAGCTTGACTGTGACGGATAGCGGCTTACCCGCGCTGTCTACCACGGAGAAAGTTTATATTGTTGTGCGCCCATCTCTGCCGGCTCTGACTGGGACTGATACCGACGGTGATTTGATCCCTGATAACCAAGAGGGATTTACCGATACAGACCGCGATGGCATTCCAGATTACTTGGATGCAATCAATGAGTGTAACGTGATGCCTGAAGGTGAGTTGCAGCCTGTGTACTTCTTGGCAGAGGGGCAAGCGGGCGTGTGCTTACGCTTAGGTAATATTGCACTGATGCAAGAGCAAAGTGGTATTCAACTATTACCTAATCTGGTTCCTGAAGACAGTATCGCGGCCAATGTGGGGGGGATTTTTGACTTCATTGCTACAGGACTACCGCAACAAGGGCAGAGTTACAGTCTGGTGATACCACAACGTTCGCCAGTTCCTGCCAATGCAGTATATCGTAAGTATCAAGCCCAAAATGGTTGGAAGGATTTTGTGATTGATGCGCGCAATAGTGTCGCCAGTAGTGAAGGCGAGCGTGGTTTCTGCCCTCCTCCTGGAGATAATCGTTGGACTTCTGGATTAACTGAAGGCCATTGGTGTGTTCAGTTAACCATAGAAGATGGTGGGCCAAACGATGACGATGGCGTCGCTAACCGAACCATTGTCGACCCAAGTGGCGTGTCAGTAATACTCAATGGTAACCATTTACCTGTGGCGAACCCAGATACGGCTTCTTTACCTTGGAATCAGAGTCTCGATGTCGATGTGCTCGCCAATGATACGGATAGCGATGGTGATGCCTTGACGGTAACACAAGTCACCAGTGAGTTCGGAACCGTAGTTATCTTGGCTAATCAGCAGTTAAGTTACACGCCAGCAACCGATTTCATCGGTACAGATGTGCTGGTGTATAGCATTACCGATGGTAAAGGTGGTACTGCGAGTAGTGAGTTGACTGTGATTGTTAATGGCAATACGGCACCTACGACAGTGAACGATAGTGCTGCCATAGATGACAGAACGAGCTTGTTACTCGATGTGTTGAGTAATGACAGTGATCCCGATGGCAACGTTTTAACCTTAGTCAGCGCAACCGCGCAGCAAGGAACGGTTTCTGTTGAGTCTAATAAACTACGTTATATCCCTAAAACTGGATTTGATGGAGTAGATACTGTGAGTTATCAGATTAGTGATGGATTGGGCGGCGAAGCAACTGGGCAAGCGTTAATCACAGTTAAGGCATACCAAGATGTGGTGATAGATAACAAGTCGGGTGGAGGCAGTATGTCCTTATGGGCATTAGGTTTGATTCTTACAATGGGATTAATTCGCCGTAAGGAATTACATAAATTAGTCTTGGGCGCTGTGTTGCTCGCAGGCTCCGTTAATCAAGCAAATGCGGCTGATAACTGGTATGTCGAGGGATTTGTCGGGCAAGCTCAGGTTGATAGCAGCAGGCGAGATCTACAGCCACAAGCGGGGACAGGCTTTGTAACATCGGTTGATGATAAAGATACTGCTTTGGGTGTGAGTATCGGTTATCAATGGACTCCCTTTGTTGCCATCGAATTAGGCTATGCCGACTTTGGTAATGGGACTGCGAGGATTGAGGGCGCAAGTCTCACCCCTGAGCAATATCATGAGCAGGTCAAAGCCGTGACGCCAGTACTGGCCGATGGTGTCATTCTGGGATTACGTTTCACTTTACTCCAACATGAAGCTTGGCGGTTTGAAGTACCCATCGGATTGTTTAGGTGGCAAGCGGATATCAGTAGCACTATGGGCAATAGTCGTTTAACTACAGAGCTTGATGGTACAGATTGGTATGCGGGCGTGCGTTTTAGCTATCAATTTACTGAGTCATGGTCTGTAGGTTTGGGATATCAATATGTGGATATCGAGCCTAATGATTTCCTCAGTTACCAGCTCAATCTACGATATCAATTTTAAGCGTTAGCATATCAAAAGGGGCATTCGCCCCTTTTTACTATCCAATAAAAACATCATATTTGAGAATATTTTGAAGGTGTTCACTTAAGGCTGGGCTGGGTTTGTGATGCATATCGCAAAGGATTTGTGGCTTACCAATAGGAGCATGTAATAAATTCAGGTTGTAGATTAAAGACAGGATAGTAAGATTGTCACTTACCTTATTTAATTTATCGCTTTTTTATCCAGAGGCAGTTATGTCGCAACGGCAGAATAAGCCGGAAATATTGCATACCGAAGTTGTCGCGAGAAGCCGATTATTTCAAATTGAGCAAGTGCATCTTAAGTTCTCCAATGGTGTAGAGCGCCAATATGAGCGCATGAAAGGCGGTAGTCGTGGCGCTGTGATGATAGTGCCTATTCATCAAGGGAAAATGCTACTGGCACGCGAATATGCTGCAGGAACTGATAATTACGAACTCGGTTTCCCAAAAGGTTTGATCGATCCCGGTGAGACAGCAATAGAAGCTGCTAATCGTGAATTACAGGAAGAAATTGGCTTTGGATCGAATAAGCTCACCTTACTGAAAGAACTCAGCCTAGCTCCGGGTTATTTCTCTAGTAAGATGCAAATTTTTCTTGCAGAAGATCTGTATGAGAGTCGCCTTGAAGGTGATGAGCCTGAGCCAATTGATGTGGTGCCTTGGGCGCTCGCCGATTGGGAAGCCTTGCTCGATGATGTCGATTTTTCTGAATCCCGTAGTGTGAGCGCGTTGTTTTTGGCGCAAAAATATTTATACCTAAACATCCAGACGATGCAGGGTTTAAAGGGCATTTAACGCACTGAAACTCGTATCTTCAGGTAGCTTGGGTATATAACTTAAATAATCTTTTTCCTTTTAAGCGTTCAGAGTTTGCACGCTTGCAAAACATTCGCTCAGCAGGCGATTGGAGTTGTTATGAAGCCAGAAGAGTTGATCGACGAAGTTATTGCGATTGCGACCGATGCAGGGATAACTATCCGTGACATTTATCTCAAAGGTAATTTTGAGCGAGAAATGAAGTCTGACAATACCCCTGTCACTTCCGCAGATTTAGCGGCGAACAAGATCATTTGTGACCGATTGACCGCCTTAACGCCTGATATTCCTGTGTTATCTGAAGAAGCCGCCGACATTCCGTTGAATGTGCGTGAATCTTGGAAGCGCTATTGGTTGGTGGATCCGCTCGATGGTACGGGGGAGTTTATCGCCGGCAGTGGTGATTTTTCAGTCATTATTGCGCTGGTGGAACACAATCGTCCCGTGATGGGTGTAGTTTATGTGCCTATGACGCAAGTGTGTTATTACGCTATTGCTGGTTTAGGGGCGTACAAGCGCACGGATAAACAAGAAGTGCGTATTAGCAGTCGCCAAATTGAGCACCGTGAAAAGGTATCCCTAAGATTAGCCGTAAGTCGCCGTCAGGACCCTCAATCTGTGTTGACCCTATTCAACCATCCCAAACACTGCGAGTTAGTCGTGATGGGGGGCGCAGCGTTAAAGAGTTGTCTTGTCGCCGAAGGTCGTGCTGATTGTTATGTACGAGTCGGACCAACGGGTGAGTGGGACACGGGAGCGGCGCAAATTATCGTCGAGGAAGCGGGTGGACAGCTGATGGATACTGAGCTGCAACCGTTAACCTACAATGAGCGCGAGAGCTTAGAAAACCCTAACTTCATCGTAGTTGGCGCACCCAACTTAGAGTGGGATAAGATTTTAATAGGTGAATGATTTTCAAATGCAGTCTATACGTCCGGTGTTAAAGTCAGAGTTATTCGCAGTTTATCAGCTCGAACAGGCCATTTTTGGTGAGCACAGCTATCCTGATTTCTTCTTCCGTCAGGGATTTGATTGTTGGCCAGAGCAATTTTTAGTGGCCGTGGATGCAGATAATCAGCTACAAGGCTATTTGCTCAGTGCCCAGAGTAGCGATCCTAACTGCATGTGGATATTATCTGTCGCAGTGAGTGAAAATGCTCGCGGGAAGGGATTCGGCAAACGTTTGATCCAACAATGTTTAGCCGAGTTGCCAGTGTCAGTTGAGCGGGTGTGTTTAACCGTTGATCCGAGTAACCCTGCCCATGGCTTATATCAGCATTTAGGTTTCATTGATTCAACTTTTGAGGCCGATTATTTTGGCGATGGCGCAGATAGGGTTGTGATGACTTATCGCAGGCCTTAAATCGCGTGCTTATCTTTGAACCAAAGATTATCCTCAAATAAAAATCACCTTTGAATTAAGAACGATTTTTAAATCAAAATAATGGACGGTGTGCTGACTGAGCGCGCCGTTTTTTATGCTCTTTTAGGTGATGTCATCCCACAGAGTCCTGTTCGGCTTGCTGAGGGAGTCTAATTCGAGTGCCTATCTTTATCCATCATCTTCAATAATATCCTTCATTATTTACCCTCTTCTGTACGTAAAACAAACTTATTTTGAACGTTGTTTTTTATTTTAACTGCTGTTAGTCTCTTGCTATTCAACAGGGGATGAGACCAATGGCCAGACGAAAAGAACACAGCCATGATGAAATTCGCGCGATGGCAATACAAGCGGCAACGGAGTTACTGATAGATCAAGGTGCCATAGGGCTCAGCTTACGCAAAGTGGCCAGCCAAATTGGTTATGTCCCTAGTACCTTGATCAATATTTTCGGCAGCTACAACTATTTATTACTGGCGGTTTCTGAGTCAACGCTTAGGACTTTGCACGATCGATTGACGGGTGTTCGTGCGGCCGACAGTTTAGGTAAAATTATTGCAATGGCGTGGGAGTATAGTCAATTCGCCCATGAGCAGCGCCAAGCTTTCAAGCTGGTTTTTGAGCTGCAATTACTCGATTCTGAACCCTTGCCTGAATCGCAAGGGCAATTGATTGCGGGGTTATTTACTCTGATTGAGCGTGAATTGGCGCAACTATTTCCCGAGGTTACGCCGGTGCAGCATCTCAGTATGAGCCGGGTATTATGGGGGGGTATTCATGGGCTGACCTCTCTGTCACTCGATAATAAGCTCTTCGCTGAGTCATTATCACTGCGGGATTTACTCAAGAGTCACGTACAAGCTTATTTACAAGGAATGGGTTACCAGAAGGAACTATCATGCTGCTAACAAAACGTTTTTTACCCTATTTTGCGACTCAGTGCTTAGGCGCATTGAATGACAACATCTATAAAAATGTGTTGCTGTTATTAGTGACCTTTAGCCAAGTGAAAGACCTACCCATAAGCGTCGATATGTTTGTGAACTTGGCGGCTGGGGTGTTCATTTTGCCATTTTTCCTCTTTTCGGCCCATGCGGGTGTTGTCGCCGATAATATGGATAAGGCTAAACTCATTCGCCGATTGAAACTACTCGAAGTCATCATCATGTTTAGCGCCGCGATTGCGATTCTGAGTGAGAGCTACATGATGATGTTATTACTGTTATTTTTAACGGGTAGCCAGTCAGCATACTTCGGTCCGGTTAAATATTCCTTGTTACCCCAAGCGTTGAAAGAGGACGAGTTAGTCACAGGCAACGCTTGGGTTGAAATGGGCACTTTTCTCTCTATTCTGGTGGGCACTTTGAGTGCGGGGATCTTGGTTTCTGATGAAAACGGTACGCTTTGGTCGGCGATTACTGTTGCTGTATTAGCCTTTGCAGGATATTTATCGAGCCGAGCGATTCCTGCATTACCACCGCAGGGCGTCATTGAAAAAATACGTTTCAGGCCGTTATCGGGCACTTGGCGTAGCATCAAAAAAGCCCGTCAAACGCCTTCAATCTGGATGGCTATCCTCGCTATCAGTTGGTTTTGGTTTTTAGGCGCGACCTATCTGACTCAGTTTCCTAACTTTGCTAAGCTGCATTTGCATTCTGGTGCGACTGTGGTGTCATTATTATTAGGTATGTTTTCCATCGGGATTGCCGTTGGCTCCTTCGTTTGTGAACGTTTCTCCTACGGCCATGTGGAACTCGGTTTGCTGCCATTTGGGGTATTGGGATTAACTATCTTTGGTGTCGATTTGCTTTGGGCTATTCCACCTGCGCCAGTGGATGCTGGTTTTGTCTATGGATTAAAGGCCTTTATTGGCGAGTCGCAACATTATCGGGTGATGCTGGATTTCTTTATGATCGGCGTTAGCGGTGGCTTGTTTATCGTCCCCCTGTATGCGTTTATTCAATCTCGTTCGCCTAAGGGCGAATGTGCTCAGGCGATTGCTGCCAATAACATTATGAACTCATTGTTTATGGTGGTTTCGGCACTGTTATCTATGCTGTTGCTGGGCGTTGCAGGTTGGACTATTCCACAGTTATTTCTGCTACTCGCCGTGATGAATGCTGTAGTCGCGCTCTATGTTTATTCACAAGTACCAGAATTTACACAACGATTTATCAGTTACTTACTCAGTCATGTCATGTATCGAGTGACAGTCACAGGCCGAGAGAAAATTCCAAAGGAAGGGGCTGGCATCATAGTCTGTAACCATGTGAGTTATGTGGATGCATTGATTATTATGGGAGCGTCGACACGGCCAATCCGCTTTGTGATGGATAAATCCATCAGCGAAATTCCTCTGTTGAAGTATTTGTTCCGCCATGCAGGTGTGATCCCTATCTGTTCGCCTAAGCAAAGTGAAGAGACCTATAATCGTGCCTTCGAGGCGATTCATGAAGCGCTCGCCAATGACGAGTTGGTATGTATTTTTCCTGAGGGTCGACTCACACCTGACGGTGAACTTGGCGATTTTCGTCCCGGAATTGATAAGATTTTGGCCAGAGATCCAGTGCCAGTCATTCCTATGGCGCTGCACGGATTATGGGGATCTTACTTCAGCCACAAGGGCGGACATGCTTTGGCTAAAATGCCCAAGCGTTTTTGGTCAAGGGTGTCGGTGGATTTAACGGATGCCGTCGATGGTAAGCTTGCGAATAAGGAATCTTTGAGAGTCCAAGTGGCGAGCCTGCTGGGCAAGTCTTAAATTCGTTAAGGTATGAAATAAAGTGAAGTGATAACCGCGAAGCAAATGTTCGCGGTTATTTTAGGGTGGCGATTTATCGTGTTTGATAGCTATCCAGCCACTCATGCATGGCTTGGTGCGAACCTTTAAAAAGAACACGTTCGGACTTTTTCTGTAATTGGTATTGATACATAGGATCGTAATACTTGTGCAATAACAGGTTTATCCAGACTAAGTGCAGCGAAGTGTCATTCTGGTTGATTTGTTGATCGAGGGCTTGTTGCATCAAATCTTGCAGTTCTAGATGTTGTTTTCCGCCTAGACGTTTGCGAATGCTCACTAAACTGTGCAATAGATATTCGCTAAATGCCGCTAAACCTGCTTCTGGCCCTAGGCGCTCACAGAAGCCGCTATACATTTTATGCACATATTCATAGCGTAAGCGTTCGAGCCTCGCATCGTCCGACTCTTCTAGCACTAAAACATTAGCGGCTTGCATGGCATTGTAAAATGTCTGCGGCAGCGCCGAACGCCCAATCAGGAAGCTTTCATCCTCGAGCAGTAAACACGCCGCGCCACTTGTTTGGTGCTGTAGCAAGGCAATGGCGAGTTGATTTTCAAAGTTAATCTGTGTTGGCTGTGGGTCGATATTCTTTCCAAAACTAGAGCCTCTGTGATTGGCTATCCCTTCAAGATCAACCGCTTCTTTACGCTGTAGTAGAAAATCGGTTTTACCGCAGCCCGTCATCCCGCTCAAACTCAATAACGGTTGCTGAGTCGGTGTCGCTTCAATCACGCCAATCAGATATTGGCGCATGGCCTTATAGCCACCCTGAATATAGGGGACTTCGATCCCCGCTTCTTTGAGCCATTGCTGAGTGAGTTGCGAGCGCAGGCCGCCGCGAAAGCAATAAAGGTAAGCATTAGGATTGGCTTTAACATAGCTAGCCCAAGCCTCGATTCTCTGTTGCTTGATGGGACCATTCACCAGTGAATGACCTAATGCAATCGCGGCTTGCTGACCAAATTGCTTATAACAAGTACCGACTTTTTCCCTTTCACTATCCAGCATCAAGGGCAAGTTGGTCGAGTTGGGAAACGCGCCCCGAGTGAACTCTATGGGCGCTCGCACATCCATCATCGGATGTTGGTTGAGGAAAATTTCCCTATATTGCTCTGCGGCTACAATAGCGCTTGGCATCAGCACAACACCACATTCGCTGCAGTGGTCGGTGTTTCCAGTGACCCAATGCAGATTGGGGTTATGTGGTTCGCATCGAGTAGGGCAATTAATTCCGCTTCAGCTGCGGCCGAGACGGCAACTAACAGGCCACCACTGGTTTGCGGATCGCACAGTATCGCTTTTTGATGCTCGCTGAGCTCAGGGAGATGCTCGCCATAACTGTCGTAATTACGGTGAGTTCCGCCAGGAACACAACCTAAGGCCAAATAATTTAAGGCGCGTGGTAACAATGGCACTGCATCAAATTTAAGCTTCGCAGTGAGGTTGGCGCCTTGGCACATTTCGAGTAAGTGTCCTGCCAGTCCAAAACCTGTGACATCAGTCAGGGCATTTACACCGCTAATTTTTGCAATGGTCGCGCCTATAGTATTGAGTTGACACATAGCATTTACCGCAATGAGGCTATCTTCATCGCGGAGTTTTTTCTGTTTTTGCGCTGTGGTTAAAATACCAATGCCGATAGGTTTAGTGAGATATAAACGATCGCCGGCTTTAGCGGTATCATTCTGTTTTAAATCACTTAAGGCAATTTGCCCGGTAACCGCGAGACCAAAAATAGGTTCGGGTGCGTCTATGCTATGACCACCGGCTAGCATGATCCCTGCTTCCATGCAGGCTTGTCTGCCGCCATCGACCACTTGCTGTGCGATTTCTGCGGGTAGTTTATTGATTGGCCAACCTAAAATTGCAATCGCCATAATAGGCGTGCCGCCCATGGCATAAATATCGCTGATCGCATTGGTCGCTGCGATACGACCGAAGGTGAATGGATCGTCAACAATTGGCATAAAAAAATCGGTAGTGCTAATGATGCCTATGTCATCATTGAGTTTGTACACTGCAGCATCGTCGCGGCTCTGATTGCCAACCAGCAGATTTGGATCGGTAAATACAGGTAATTGCGAGGCTAAGATAGTGCTGAGCACTTTAGGGGATATTTTGCAGCCACAACCTGCGCCATGACTATATTCTGTTAGCTTGATTGATTCTGGGAGTATAACTGGGGAATCTGACATGATCTCAACAGCCTATTTAAGTGATTAAGGCATCATCATAATCAGATACAGCCACCATGCAAGGTGGCCGTATGACTTTCGGGCAGAATTGTGGCTTAGCTATAAGTTGCGGTCAGGCTGCGCCAATGTTTTTGCTGGACTAAGAAACGCGCCTTTAGCTCTTCAACTTGTTGCAATAGTTGCTGATCGACAAGTTGTTTACGCTTGGCCTCAAGCAAGGTTTTCTGTGCTTGATAGTAATCCATTAAGTGCAGCTTTAATAACTCATACTCTGCTTGGATTTTTTCAATAATTTCATCAGCATTAGGCAGGTTATTAACCTTCCGCTTGGTACGTAATAACTGCATCTGTAAGCGTGCGCTCTCGATACGTTCCTGTGGACTCGTACGCAAATCCTTAGCTAATCCCAACCAAGATAATGACTTAATCAACCATTTGGTTGGATCGTAGTGCCACCATTTAATGCCATTACGATAGTCATTTTCGAAAATATGATGGAAATTATGATAACCCTCACCGTAGGTCAACATGGCCAAGAAGCCATTATCGCGGGCGGTATTCTTATCGGTATAAGGCTGACTGCCCCACACGTGGGCTAAAGAGTTGATAAAGAAAGTGCAGTGATGCACCACCACTAAACGCAATAAACCCGCCATCAATAACATAGACAGCACGTCACCATTGAGCCAGCCAAGCAGTGCTGGCAGTCCAATGTTCATCAGCAAAACGAGTGCGAGGTAATGTTTGTGTTGCCACATGACAATACGGTCATTTTGCAGATCACGCACATTTTGATAATCGTGATAGCGTTGCGACTGATACTCACGCAGCATCCAACCGATATGGCTGTACCAGAATCCCATTTTGGCTGAGTACGGGTCCTTGTCGTTATCATCTACGTGCTTGTGGTGGACTCTGTGATCAGATGCCCAGTGCAATGCACTGTTTTGTAATGCTAAAGCACCACCAAGGGCATATATAAAACGCACCGCCGGATGGGCTTTATAGGCCTTGTGTGACCAGAGTCTGTGATAACCCGCGGTGATTGACAGGCCACTGGCAAAGGCTAAAACAATAAAAGCGATCCATTCACTGGCACCATAGCCATGAACAATACCGCGCCATGGAACTAAAATTACTGCACTGAGGAAAGTGATGGCAAACAGACTGACATTAAGCCAGATGATAGGGGGTTTTTTCATTATAGGTTTCCAAAATTCGCTTTTGAGCGTACATCTGTAAGCTAATTTAGCTTAGCTATATTGTTTGGTCAAGGACGATAGGGCTGTGTTTAATGCCTAAAAGCGGTATTATCGCGTTATTACATTCAGTTAGCGGATTTAAGAATGGGTATTAGAGCACAGCAAAAAGAGAAAACTCGCAGAGCTTTAGTCGATGCGGCCTTTAATCAGCTAAGTGCTGAGCGCAGTTTCTCAAGTCTGAGTTTACGAGAAGTTGCTCGGGAAGCTAATATCGCGCCGACATCTTTTTATCGCCATTTTAAAGATATGAACGAACTCGGTCTTACTATGGTTGACGAGGGCGGGTTAACCCTAAGGCAGATGATGCGTAAAGGCCGTCAGCGAGCTGAAGTGGGTGGCAGTGTGATCCGTATTTCTGTTGATACTTTTATGGAAGTGCTTGATTCTAATCCAAACGTATTCCGTATCTTATTGCATGAACGTTCAGGAACCTCCGCAGCGTTTCGTGCGGCGGTTGCCCGCGAAATTGAACATTTTATTTCTGAATTGGCTCATTATACCGAAGCTAAAGCGGGTCGAACCCCCTTGCTAGCCCGTGCACAGGCTGAAGCTTTAGTGACACTGGTGTTTAATGCCGGCGCTTCCGCATTAGATATGAAACGGGCTGACCGCAAAATTCTTGCCGATCAATTAGTCATGCAATTGCGCATGGTCGCCAAAGGCGCCGAGGCTTTGCAGCATAAGGTTGAACACCGCTAATCTGAGTGAGATGCAGATTCACTAAAATAATGGAGCCTAAGGCTCCATTATTTTTAGCGAATTTACGTTTAAGTGTTCTGCAGTCGAGCTCAGTGTATCTGAAGTGATTAACGACGCTCGAGTAGTACACCCGTTTCCATGTGATCTGTATAAGGGAACTGATCAAACAAGGCAAAGCGGGTCACCTTATGGGTTTCGTTCAGTTGTTGCAGGTTATCTTTTAAGGTTTCTGGGTTGCAGGATATATACAAAATCCGCTCATAACCTTGGACTAACGCCAGCGTATCAGGATCAATCCCCGCGCGTGGTGGGTCGACAAAAATGGTGTTGCAAACATAGCTGTCAAGATCGATACCTTCTAAACGTCTAAAGCTGCGTTTCTTCGCCATGGCATCGCTAAAGTCTTCGGCTGACATACGAATAATCTGCAGATTACCAATACCATTCACTTCGATATTGTATTGTGCCGCATCGACTGAAGGCTTAGCGAGTTCGGTGGCTAATACGCGATTAAAGTTTTGCGCCAGTGCGATAGAAAAGTTGCCATTACCACAGTAGAGCTCGAGTAAATCCCCCTTACTGTTTTGAGTCGCATCGATAGCCCACTCCAGCATTTTTACGGAAACTTTGGCATTGGGTTGAGTAAAGCTGTTTTCGATTTGCTTATATAAGAAGGTTTTATCATTTACTTGTAATGACTCAACCACAAAGTCTTTATCTAAATCGATTTTTTGCTTACGGGCACGGCCGATGATGTTGACGTTAAACTGGCTACTTAACTTGGCTTTCAGTGCAGTCGCATCGGCGCGCCATTGGTCATCAAGCTGCCTGTGATATAGCAAAGACACTAAGATCTCGCCGCTTAAAGTCGACAAAAAATCCACTTGGAACAGTTTGTGCCTTAGACTCGGATTCGGTTTCAGCTCGGCGATTAAGGCAGACATCATTTGATTGATGAGCACGCTAGCTGGTAAGTATTGATCGCAACGTACCTTCTCATTCAATACTTTATCGAACATGTAATAGTATAAGTCTTCACCATCATGCCACATGCGGAATTCGGCGCGCATACGGTAGTTAGCTGGCTCTGAGGCAAAAACTTCAACACTCGGTGTTTCAAATTGGGCAAAGGCTTGTTCTAGCTTGATACGCTTGTGTTCTAACTGCGCATCATAAGTCTGAGGGTCCATTGCTGCTAAGTTCATTGTTTGATTCACCGTTGCTGTAAATTGGGGCGCAAATATTATACTAGGTGACACGAATGTCCAGTATCTTGCTTTTGCGGTTTTCGCAAAGCTATGGGAAAATCCGCGTACTTGAATGTGGTTCTATGGTATTTGGCTGGATTCCGTCGGTAAAGCAGCCATCGAATCGTTAATGCGTCCAATCTGTATAGTTTATTTATATATCCGAAACTGGAGATTCGCTTGTCGCGACCTATATTAGTGTTTGATTCTGGGATTGGTGGTCTATCTGTACTGGCTGAAATCCGCAAGAGTTTGCCCCATAGCGACTATTGCTATCTTTTCGACAACGCTAGGTTGCCCTATGGGGAGCTGGAAGAGCAGGTATTAATTTCTGGCTGTGTCGAATTAGTATGCGATCTAGTGGCTCGTACCAATGCAATGATAGTGGTCGTTGCCTGCAATACTGCAAGTACTGTTGTGTTACCGGCATTACGTGCACATCTTTCAGTCCCTGTCGTAGGTGTTGTCCCCGCCATTAAACCCGCCGCTCTAATGTCTAAGAGTAAACGTATTGGACTCTTGGCTACACCAGGCACAGTTAAGCGTCATTATACCCATGAACTCATCAGCCAATTTGCTGATGATTGCCATGTCGAACTCTTTGGTTGCTCTGAATTAGTGATGATGGCAGAACAAAAAGTGGCGACTGGAATGTTGGATATGCATAGATTGGCACAGTTACTCGCACCAGTCGTTGCCGCACAATTGGATGTTCTCGTACTAGGTTGCACTCATTTCCCTATGATCAAAGCTGAATTACAACAAGTTCTCGGTGCGGGCGTAAAACTAATGGATTCTGGCGCTGCTATTGCTAAGCGAGTTGTCACTCTTTTAACGCAACAGAATCTTATTGTGGAAGAGCACAGAGTAACAGATGAGAGAGAAGCTGTAAGGGAGTCAGTTATGCAAGCTTTCTATACTAAGGTGGGAATCAGCGAAGGGTTAACAACAACATTAATTGATTGTGGCTTTTCAACTATCGAACGAATCACCACAACCAACTAAATTACAAAATAAAGCAAAACAGTTTAAGCGGTAATGCTACTCGTCTGTCCCTGTACGGTCGGCAGCTTCCGAATCTTGTGTTTTTGCTTCTCTTACTTTTAAGGTTCTTTCTTGGAAACTATAGTCATTCAGTTTAACCATGGCTTTCTGAGCGCCTGATTCTGACATTTCCACAAAACCAAAACCTTTACGACGACCCGTCTTACGATCTCTGACTAAACGCACAGAGTTTACTGGACCAAATTCGCCAAATAATACTTTTACTTCACCCTCATGAACACGATAAGGCAGGTTACCTACATATAAGGTCATAGTAGGGCCAACATATTGTTCTTCTGAAGCATGAGATGATGAAGTCTCTGGAACAAATTTAAAAACAAGACTTGCAATGATAGCGCCAGCGACAAAAGCAATAGCTGATAATGGCGTTGCGAACTGAGATAGTGCTACTGCGCCAATAATGGCGACAATCAAGACAATAAGAAATGACTTTTGCATAAGAATGCTCTCTGATGAATGGGAAATTGATAAATAACTGTTAACAGCAAGTATATGGTAATGAATTATTTACTTTTACACTAGACCATTGCTGAAATATTGAGCGTGAATTATCAATTATTAGATAAAAAACCTTACTTATCTCCGATAAATAGAGCTTATAAGCTAAAAAATGGACATAACGTTTAAAATATCGACGTGCGATTCAATGATCGATAAAAAGCCCTTGCGGACTTTCTCAATCTCCCTATAATGCGCATCCACTGACAGGGCAGACAGCGTAACGCAAGTTAAGCAAAGAAAGCCAAGCAGTTAATCGGTTAGCAAGCTAAACGATGAGTGTTGAGAAAGTTGAAAAAACTACTTGACGCACTAACGGGAATGCGTAGAATACGCAGCCCTGACCCGCTGAAAACTCAGTGTGTGGTCAACGCTCTTTAACAATTTATCAAGCAAATCTGTGTGGACACTCACAGGTGTTGAGTTAATCGAAACTGCTTAACCTTAGGGTTGGCAGTCAAAAATTTAAATCAATGTTTTCAAGTCATTCTCCTTAGCGGGAAGCATGATTGAGTGTTCATAGTAATATGTACATACAGTAATGTATGAATTGAAACGCGATGTTTCTTAGTGAGCAAAGCGAATCAAAACAGTAGAATTCATTGAGCCGCTGAAGTCGTAAGACGGAAGCAACAAAACTTTAATTGAAGAGTTTGATCATGGCTCAGATTGAACGCTGGCGGCAGGCCTAACACATGCAAGTCGAGCGGCAGCACAAGGGAGTTTACTCCTGAGGTGGCGAGCGGCGGACGGGTGAGTAATGCCTAGGGATCTGCCCAGTCGAGGGGGATAACAGTTGGAAACGACTGCTAATACCGCATACGCCCTACGGGGGAAAGGAGGGGACCTTCGGGCCTTCCGCGATTGGA
>NZ_JAKKRN010000051.1:0-17993 GCF_025654245.1 Shewanella sp. SM29 | reverse complement strand
GAGTTATATCATCTTCAAGTTGACACAACTGTCATCACAAACACCGGGGAATGTCCCGAGAGACGTATTGGATATAGAACGAAATGCACGGCAATTTAAGCTGGATGGTAAACGGGAAAGGGCATATCCACGAGTTCTTAAAATGAGCAAAAACAAGTTCCCGGTTAGACCAAAGAAAAATGCCGTTCACTCTTAAGTGAACGGCATTACGGTAATTACCGACCTTTTTTTATGGTTCTACGCATCATTTTAGCGTACCTTAATGGACAGATATTAGCGAAGGCACAGATATTCATGTGTGAGGAAATCCAATGCGAAAATATGTTTCATTTTTAGCCGCAAGCTGTATTTATAGCCTAGTTCTGATGAGTCCCAATACACTCGCCAGTGAGAAAACACAGGTTTTAATGGGTGAAAAAACAGTCACCTTAGAAGGGAAAAGACCAAAATTGTCGCAAATGGCGCCGGGGTTTAAAGTCGTTGATGAGCATTTCACGCCAGTGATGCTAAGTGATTTTAAGGGTAAAACGGTACTGATAAGTGCCGTGCCAAGCCTAGATACAGGTGTTTGCGCGCTGCAGACGAAGCGCTTCAACAGCGAAGTTGGCCACTTTTCCGATGACGTCATCATGCTAACGATCAGTACCGATTTACCCTTCGCACAGAAGCGTTTCTGTAAAGTGGAAAACGTAGATAAAATCAAAGTGCTATCAGATAGCGTGTGGCGTGATTTTGGTGAAAAGTATGGTTTGTTAATTCAAGATTACGGCTTGCTGGCTAGAGCCATTTTCATCATAGATGCAGAAGGTAAGCTCCAATACCAAGAGTTAGTACCAAACATCACAGAGCATCCTAACTATGATGCTGCCCTTGAAGCCTTGAAAACCCTTCAAGCCCAGCAGTAATTCACAGCTAAACACAGGGCAGCCTTAGCTGCCCTTTTGTTTAACGGTTCTATTTCTACGATTTGGTTTTACGATTTAATGTGTATGCTGATCGCCACTGGATTGGTAGTCAAAGGTCGGCATAGACCAATGATATCGCAGCGCCAACATCCGTAAGCTAAAACCAACGCTTAAACAAATAACCAGATTAATCCATTCCGTTAACTGATAGGCTTTTAAGACGATATACAAGCCTGCCGTCAGTAGTGAAATCACCGCATAGAGTTCTTTCTTAAAAATCAAAGGCACTTGGTTACACAGAATATCGCGGATAACGCCACCAAAGACACCTGTGACCAATCCCATGACTACGGCAATTGTTGGGCTAAATCCCAGCATTAACGTCTTTTGTGCGCCCACGATGGAGAATACGGCTAAGCCTAAGGCATCAATAGCCAAAAATAACTTAGACAGATAACGCATCACAGGGGCGATAGCGACAGTGAGCAAAGAAGCGAATGCAATCGCAATAAGGTAATGCACATGCTCAACCCAAATTAAGGGGTAATTTCCGAGCATCATATCCCTTAGTGTACCGCCACCAATTGCCGTTGCGCAGCCAATGATCACCACACCAAACAAATCCATCTGCTTGCGGCCAGCCGCCAGAGCGCCCGTCATCGCCTCGGCAATAATCCCAATCAGCCAAAGTAATCCAATAATCTGCGTCTCATGCATCTTTGCTACTACCAACAACTCAAAGAATTGATTCTGCCTGATAACCTCTCAGTTCTATAATGATTTTATTTTGAATTCATCATTAGAAAAATTAATTCATCATCTTATTAATAATCTGATGCAGACTCCTATTACTTTATTAAGTTATAGGATAAATATTATACAAAATAGCTAGTTATAAAAATGTTACCTTCACATTGTCATCTATGAAAATAGAATTTTTAATAAGTATTAATAACGTAAATCCAATCAGATGATAAATAACTGCAGATCATCTAATACCGTAGACAAATGCATAAAAATCAACCACAAAAAAGCGGCCCTTAGGCCGCTTAATGTTCATTCAAACTGAATCAGAACTACTTAGTGTCAGGCTTAGGTGGATAATTTGCCATTACACTGCCCACTGCTTGATTGATGATCTGTACTCTTTCTTCTGGGGTATTTTTGTCGCGAATGGTATCGGCAACAGAACCACGCCAGATCAGTTTAGTGGTTTTATTATCAACCAAATCAATAATCAGGGTGCCAACTTCATATTCTCTTACTGTGGTTTGGGTCTGCATATTGCCGCCCCAACCCCATCCTGGACCATAGTATGGGTTGTAGCCAAAATTACTATTGAAGGTATCAACATTAATCTTCTTATCAACTTTGGTCAGATAATTAACAAGTACATCAGCATCTTTTGCATCAACTAATGTCATCCCCTTACTCGCTAACTGGCTATTCACCGCTTCTCTGACCCGTTGGTCCATCAAGCCATCTAGATGATATCCAGCAGAATCCGTTTTCTGAGCAACCCAAGCATAGGTTTTATATTGGGTAAAATTGGCGCTAGGATCAAAATCCCAACCTGACTTCATCGAACTACAGGCACTGAGTGCCAACACAGCTAATGCTACAAAAATATTTTTCATCTTAATTTCCTCAGATGTTCGACCCGAACAAAGACAAGTATCAGAGATATGAATTTAGCTTACAGAGCAATAGCCTAATCTACAACTCAATTGATTAAAAAGCGGCATCTCATTCAGCTTGACTTCAGCAAAACCAAAGATGATAATGATTATCAATTGAGATTTAGAGGGGTGTTGAAATGTACTGGTTTATTAGCGCGTTTATGGTTGCATCTGCCATTTTTTTCCTTGCACCAGAAAAAATTTCTCTCGAGGCCAATAACGCCAAAATTAAACGTCATTTGCCTACCAGTTTACTGATATTACCCCTCCTAGTGCTTGGCTGGTTGGTTATTGATACCATTGCTAATGGTACTAACTATGCGACAGTCGCCGCATTTGGTTTTGTTACAACAGCCTGCTTAATTGCGTTACCTAAGTTACATAAATTTATTATGCCCAGTGCATTACTCACCGCTGTGGCGCTGATAGCCATGGTATTCATGCGAATGAATTAATCCCGAGCTTTAAGCTTACTTTTCAAAAATATGCTTACTTCCCTGCAAAGAGTTAGCATTTTGTATTGGCCACTTAAGGAGAATCCTCAAGTGGTCTTTTTTTACCTCCCAGAACCTCTGCAAATTTGATAAACTGAGTCGGTATAAGTCACCTTCTAATATCAATGAATGAAACCGATGAAAGCAGATCCTAATGTATCCTTAGTGTACAGTACCGACAAAGGCCGTATAAATGCAGAGCCCGTCACTAAAGCGATTCCTGAATCCGATGGCATAGTCAGGATCCATAGAGACAGTAAAGGCCGCAAAGGTAAAGGCGTTTCGATTATCTCTGGGTTAGGTCTCGATGAAGCAGCGTTAAAAGCAATGGCACAAACCCTTAAGAAACAATGTGGTTGTGGTGGTACGGTTAAAGATTTCACTATTGAAGTCCAAACGGACAACCGCGAGCAATTAAAGATATTACTTGAGAAACAAAACTACAAAGTTAAATTAGCTGGCGGTTAATCTCGCCCGACTTAGCAATATAGCAGCAAGCTAGATCAACTTAGCCACATCAAACGGAGTAGTTTAATGGAGAGTTTGCAGAACCATTTCTTAATTGCTATGCCCTCACTACACGGTACGTTTTTTGAACGCTCAGTCATTTATATCTGTGAACATGATGCCAAAGGCGCCATGGGGCTGGTGATCAATAAACCGCTCGGTATCGAAGTTAATTCGCTATTAGAACAAATGGATTTGCTGGCAGAGCAAGTCTCCGCGGATTTAGTGCTCAATACCAATGTCATGATGGGCGGCCCCGTCTCCCAAGATCGCGGCTTTGTGCTGCATACCTCTCAGCCCTATTGGGCCAATAGCACAGATCTGGGTTGTGGTTTAATGCTAACCACTTCCAGTGATGTGTTAACCGCGATTGGAAGCAACAGATCGCCCGAGAAGTTCCTCGTCGCCTTAGGTTATGCAGGGTGGAGTAAAGATCAGCTCGAACAAGAGCTTGCCGATAATTCTTGGCTCACAATTCCAGCAACGAATGCGCTCTTGTTTGACATTAAACACGAAGACCGTTGGCCACAGGCCAGTCGTGCTCTCGGATTTGATGCTTGGCAAGTTTCAGCTCAAGCGGGTCACGCTTAAGTCTATTTATTAATATAAGTCAGCACACTATGAATTCGAAAACCGTATTAGGCTTTGATTTTGGCACTAAGAGCATTGGTGTGGCTATAGGCCAAGAAATCACCGCTAGCGCCACGCCATTGTTGTCAATTAAAGCCGTCGATGGGATCCCAAATTGGGATCAGATAGGCGACTTAATCAAGGAGTGGCAACCCGACTTAGTCGTCGTTGGCCTGCCCTTAAACATGGATGGCACAGAGCAAGATATGACCCACAGGGCGCGTAAATTTGCTAATCGCATCAATGCTAAGTTCAAAGTCAAAATAGCCACTCAAGATGAGCGATTAACTACCACTGATGCTAAGGCCAGATTATTCGAATTGGGCGGGTTTAAGGCACTGACCAAAGGTCAAGTCGATGCGGTGTCTGCCGTCCTTATCATCGAAAGCTACTTCGAAAATAACTTCAGCAAGTAATGCCACAATAAATAAAACTACAATAAAAAGAAAAGGATAAGTTGCCTTATCCTTTTAGTTTGATATTTAACCCGATAAATTACCAGATCAAAAATGTGGCTTCACTAAGTTTGCCATCATAGTAATGTGCGCATCATCATCATTTAATGCAGCAATGTAGCGGAACTTCTCACCACCCGCCTCGGCAAAGAGATGACCATTTTCCCCAACAATTTCTTCCAGCGTTTCTAAACAATCGGCGCTAAAAGCTGGGCAGACGATAGCAATATCACGCACGCCTTGTTGCGGCAACGCTTTCAAAGTCGCATCGGTATAAGGTTGTAGCCATTTGGCTTTACCGAAACGCGATTGAAATGTCATCACAAACTCATCTTTACCTAACCCAAGCTTCTCGGTAACCAGTCGAGTCGTTTTCATGCAGAAGCAGTAATACGGATCGCCTAAATGCAAATTACGTTCAGGCATACCATGGTATGACAACACCAATTTTTGCGGTTTACCATGGGCTTCAAAATCAGCCGAGATCGAATTGGCTAAAGCATTAATAAAGTCAGCATTGTCATGATAAGTATTAATAAAATGCAGTGCTGGAATATAGCGCCACTTGGACAACTCAGCCGCAATCGCATCAAATGCAGAACCTGTGGTTGGCGCCGCATATTGGGGATACAGAGGTAACACCACGATTTTATCTATGCCATTTTGATGCATATTCTGCAAGGTGCTAGCAACCGACGGATTACCGTAACGCATGGCTAAATGGACAGAGACATCATAGTTATCGGCTTTAAGCTTATCCGCTAACTTTGCCGTTTGACGCAAACTAATGTCCATTAACGGTGAACCTGCCGCAGTCCATACCTTTTGGTATAATGCTGCCGATTTTGCTGGCCGTACCCGCAAAATAATCCCGTGTAAAATCAACATCCACACTAACTTAGGGATCTCGACGACTCGGGGATCTGCTAAAAACTCTGCAAGATAACGTCTAACAGCAGATGCTGTGGGTTCATCTGGAGTACCTAAATTCAACAACAACACGCCTACTTTGCCGCGCTGCCCGTGTCCAACTTCTTTGGATAAGCCTGAAAATTTAGCCAAAACAGCCTCTTAATTAATAAATATTCGTAAGATTAAAGTACAGATTCTATCGCGTGCTTAAGCTCTTCACTATCTGGCTTCACTTTAGAATTGAACTGTTGCACAACCGCACCATCACCGCTGACGACATACTTATAAAAATTCCACTTAGGCGCACCAGTTTTTTCAGCTAAGTATTTGAAGACACTATTAGCGTCACTACCACGTACTGGCGATGTTGACAGCATAGTAAAGGTGACACCGTAATTGATGTAACACACCTTAGCCGTATCTTTCTCATCATTTTCTTCTTGGAAAAAATCATCCGATGGGAAACCAATGACCACTAAGCCTTTATCTTTGTAGTTTTCATGCAATGTTTCGAGCGCTTTAAACTGCGGGGTGTAACCACAGTTACTGGCCGTGTTAACAATCAACACTGGTTTTCCCTGAGTCAATTCACACAGATTAACCGTCTCTTCAGAATGTAATTTTCGTACTTCAAGGTTCAGATACTCGGGACAAGTGGCCGCCATAGCGCCAACACTCGTCAAGCTCGCTGTCATAGCGAATATCATAGGTAATTTTTTCATTGCTTTCTCCTTTACCAGTACATTACGTAAACGCACTAGGTAAAGATCATATTGAATTAAAAAATAAAAGCTATGGATAATGGCAACATAGCGATAAAGTAGAACCGATTGAGCTGAACGAAAATCTAATACACAAACAAAAAGCAGCCCATAAAGAGCTGCCTAACCCAGAACCTGACTATCACGCTAGTCCATGTCTAAGGTGACACCTTCCATAAAACCTGAGCCCGTGGATTCTTTATTCTGCAATTTAATCATCAAACGTAAATCGTTTGGTGAATCAGCATGGTGCAGCGCATCGGCGTAACTAATCTCGCCATCGACATAAAGTTTCAGCAAGGCCTGATCGAACGTCTGCATGCCCTGCTCGTTGGATTTTGCCATGGTTTCTTTGAGCAAATGCAGCTCGTTCTTCGCAATTAAACTCGCCACCCTTGGGGTGTTAATCAATACTTCAATCGCGGCGCGACGCCCTGTGCCATCGACTTTCGGTATCAATTGCTGCGCCACAATACCGCGTAAATTCAATGATAAATCGAACAATAACTGTTGATGCTTACTCTCAGGCACGAGATGCATAATCCGGTCTAACGCTTGGTTGGCGTTGTTGGCATGCAAGGTTGCCATACAAAGGTGACCCGTTTCTGCAAATGACAGCGCAAACTCCATCGTCTCTTGGGTACGAATTTCACCAATCAAGATCACATCGGGAGCTTGGCGAAGGGAGCTTTTTAGCGCCGCATCAAAAGACTCAGTATCTATACCCACTTCTCGCTGAGTGATTATGCTTTTTCTGTGGTCATGAACGAATTCAACCGGATCTTCAATAGTCAAAATATGCCCACGAGCATGACCATTGCGATAACCCACCAAGGCCGCCAAAGACGTTGACTTACCCGTTCCCGTTCCGCCTACCATAATGATGAGGCCACGTTTACTCATCACCAGATCTTTTAGAATTGGCGGCAATTTTAAATCATCGACATCCGGGATTTTAGTCTCGATACGGCGCATCACACAGCCAGGCGATTCACGCTGCCAAAAAGCGCTCACCCGAAAACGACCTAAATCCTTTGCCGCAAAAGCGAAGTTACACTCACGAGTGGAATGAAACTCTTGCTTCTGCGCCTCTGTCATTAACGACTCAACAAAATCCAGTGATTGTGCTGGTGTAAACGCACTTTCTGCCAAGGGACGCAATTCACCGTCAATCTTGGCACTCGGCGGAAAACCCGCTGTGATGAACAAGTCGGAGGCTTTGCGTTCCACTATCACTTTTAAAAACGGACGAACATCCATCATAAATCCTTAAAATGTCGCTTGTTTATTCGAACTTTTCGCCATTGCATCTTCACGAGTGATAAGACCGCGATTGACTAAGTTCTGTAAACATTGCTCTAAGGTCTGCATTCCATGGGCCATACCTGTTTGAATTGCCGAATACATCTGCGCCACTTTGTCTTCACGAATTAAGTTGCGGATAGCGGGCGTGCCCATCATGATTTCATGGGCGGCGACACGGCCTCCTCCCACCTTTTTAATCAGGGTTTGCGAAATAACCGCTTGCAGCGATTCAGACAACATAGTGCGCACCATGTCTTTTTCACCAGCAGGGAATACGTCGACCACACGGTCAATCGTTTTCGCGGCAGAAGTAGTATGCAAGGTACCAAACACTAAGTGGCCTGTTTCAGCGGCGGTCATCGCCAAACGAATGGTCTCAAGGTCACGCATCTCACCGACTAAAATTACGTCTGGGTCTTCACGCAGTGCGCTTCTAAGCGCCGCATTAAAGCTGTGGGTATGGCGGTGAACTTCACGTTGGTTAATCAAACATTGCTTATTTTGGTGAACAAATTCGATAGGATCTTCAATGGTTAAGATATGATCATGTCGATTTTCATTCACGTAATCCACCATAGCGGCAAGTGTGGTACTCTTACCCGACCCAGTAGGTCCAGTCACTAGGACTAATCCCCGAGGGAAACTGGCAATTTTTTTAAAAATTTCCGGCGCACCTAATTGCTCAAGTGACAAAATGTCACTTGGAATGGTACGAAACACAGCCGCTGCACCACGGGATTGATTGAATGCGTTAACACGAAAGCGTGCAAGATTAGGGACTTCGAACGAGAAATCTATTTCTAAATGTTCTTCGTAGTCCTTACGCTGCTTATCATTCATTATGTCGTACACTAAACTGTGTACACCTTGATGATCGAGCGCGGGCAGGTTAATTTTTCTCACTTCACCGTCAACACGGATCATGGGAGATATCCCTGCAGAAAGGTGTAGATCCGAGGCTTTGTGTTTTACACTAAATGCCAATAACTCAGTGATTTCCATCGTTTGGGATATCCTTGCAACTAGATAATTACATCATGACAACAATAGCAGACAGACTCGCAATCGCACAGCGCAGGATCACACAAGCAGCGCAAAAATGTGCCCGCCACCCCAGCAGTATTCGCTTACTTGCCGTCAGCAAGACTAAACCTATTGAAGACATTATAGCAGCCTACCAAGCGGGTCAGCGTTGCTTTGGCGAAAACTATGTCCAAGAAGGCGCTGAAAAAATTACTGCGCTCAAGGGGGATTTCCCGGACATAGAATGGCATTTTATCGGCCCACTCCAATCCAATAAAACCAGCATAGTCGCCCAGCATTTCGATTGGATGCATACCCTCTCACGCGACAAAATTGCCCTACGTCTCAATGAGCAACGTCCGGCCGAATTGGCGCCATTAAACGTCTGTATTCAAATTAATATCAGTGCTGAAGACACAAAATCTGGCATAGATGCGGCTCAAATGCTGCCACTGGCTGAACTGATAACTCAGCTACCTAACTTAGCACTGAGGGGCCTAATGGCAATTCCAACGGCAACCGCGGATACAGAGTTACAGCTTAAAGAGTTTTCCATGTTAAACAATCTATTTCAAGAACTTAAATCGCATTATCCCGCAGTAGATACGCTTTCAATGGGGATGAGTAATGACCTAGATACAGCGATTAGCTGCGGTTCAACTATGGTGCGTATTGGCAGTGCCATTTTTGGTGAGCGCAATTACGCTGCGTAAAATCCACGTTAGGCATTTAGTTAGAGGTCAGTTTAACCTTGTTTTTAGCACTTTATGCCCAAATACTGTATTTAAGAACACCGAACATTAACGATTTAAGAGCAATTAGCGAGAGTCGATAATCAGGCTCAGTCATTCAAATGACTAACCGTTTTATCATCTTAATTTAAGGTGAAGATGTTACAACTTAACGGTTAACACACTGAAGAGAATCAAATGGATCAACAGAAAATCTGCTTTATCGGTGCCGGCAATATGACGCGCAGCATCATCAGTGGCTTAGTCAATAGCGGCTATCCAGCTCAACTCATCCAAGCGACTAATCCCAGCCAAGGTAAACTCGATGCACTAAAAGACGATTTTGGGATTTTGGTTTCTCAGGATAATTTAGCCGCGGCGCAAGCTGCCGATGTCATAGTACTTTCGGTAAAACCACAATTGATGCAACAAGTTTGTGAAGCATTACAGACAGTCGAGCTGTCGAATAAGTTAGTCATCACTATCGCTGCGGGCATTAAAGCAAAGCGATATACCGACTATCTGGCACAAGACATCAAGCTTATCCGCGCCATGCCAAATACGCCGATGCAAATTAATGTTGGTATGACTGGCCTCTATGCGCCTCAAAGCATTACTACCGAGCAGAAAGCCATTTGCGATCGTTTGATGTTAAGCGGCGGCGAAATAGTGTGGGTAAATGAAGAGTCAGATTTAGATCAAGTGATTGCACTATCGGGCAGTTCACCGGCTTATTTCTTTTTGCTAATGGAGTCTATGATAGATGCAGGCAAAGAAATGGGAATGGATGAAACAAAAGCCAGAAGTTTAGTGCAGCAAGCTGCGCTTGGCGCTGCTATGATGGCAAAGCAAAACCCACAACTGACCTTAGGTAATTTAAGGGAGAATGTTACTTCAAAGGGCGGCACCACCGCACAGGCGCTGGCGACATTTGAAGCTGCGGATATGCGCGGCTTAGTAAAAAAAGCCATGGAAAACTGTATTAATCGTGCGGAAGAAATGGCTAAAACATTTTGATCCACTAACACGTTTTTATATCGAACTTTAATAGGTAGAAATCTCGATGAATGCATTTACCTTTTTAATCACCACTCTATTCGATCTCTATTTGATGGTGGTGATTTTGCGGATTTGGTTACAACTGGCAAGGGCTGATTTTTACAATCCTTTTAGCCAATTTATTGTTAAAGCAACTCATCCGCTCATCGCACCAATGCGCCGTATTTTGCCTTCCTTAGGGCGATTTGATACCGCATCTTTCGTCCTCGCATTATTGGTTGTGATAGCCAAGCTGCTACTAATTAGTCTCATTGCGGGCGGTGGTATAGACATACTGTTATTTTTGCTGTTTGCCGTTGTATCTGTGGTCAAAAAAGCAGGGGTACTGCTGTTTTGGATGCTATTAATACGCGCAATCTTAAGCTGGTTTAACCAAGGCTATAATCCAATTGTAATGATCATGGGTCAGTTAACTGAACCCGTATTAGCACCAATACGTCGTATCATACCGCCAATTGGTGGTTTAGATTTATCCGTAATGCTGGTCATTATTGGTATGAATTTCCTCAATATGTTACTTGCTCAATATATCCCTTATTGGGCAGTGATCTAATGAGTGCAGTGACTTTGCAGCAGGGTGACCTGCTGCTCAATCTCTATATTCAGCCTAAGGCAAGCCGAGATCAAATTGTAGGGCTGCACGGTGATGAGCTAAAAGTAGCCATCACTGCTCCGCCTATTGATGGCAAGGCCAATGCCCATTTAAGCAAGTACTTAGCAAAAGCTTTTAAAGTGCCAAAGAGCGACATTCACATAATAAAAGGTGAACTTGGCCGACATAAACAAATCCGCATTATTGACCCTAAGATCATCCCAAGTGTCATTACTGAACTGATGGGGCAAGATAGTGAAAAGTAATTCAGTTGAAAGATCAATCAGTTAAAGAATCGTACAACTGAAAACGAATTAATCCTTTGAATGCTATTAATTTATTGAAAAAAATAGTCACAGCGGCCCTATAATCCAACATTCCCTAATATGAGGTATCCCATCATGTTCCGTAATCTTCTCGCTGTATTAGCCCTCACGGCCAGCCTTTGCGGTGTTGCAAATGCCGAGCAAAAAGAAACTGTCGGCAATTTTGATATTCATTACATGGCACTTGGCAGTACATTTTTAACGCCTAGCATAGCCAAATCCTATGGTATTAAGCGCAGTAGCTACACTGGCATCATCAATATTGCCGTATTAGATATTAGCGAAGCGAATAAGCCCGCAGTGCCCGTTGAAATTACTGGAGTTGCTAATAATTTGTTAGATGCGCGAATCAATCTAACGTTTAAAGAGATCCGCGAAGGTGATGCGATTTATTACATTGCCGAAGTGCCCTACCGCGATGATCAGGAAATCAACTTCAATGTCGCAATTAAATATGGCAATCAACTGAACACGAACTTACAGTTCAAGCAAAAATTCTACGTTGAATAAACCTATTTTATACCTTTGTTGGCGTTGCTTTCCTGTTGCGCCAACCCCTTTCCCTGTCCTTTACTATTGAGCTTGGGTATCATAGTGCCAACGCACGTCGTCCCATTTATGATAGGTATTCCATGCAACAAATCGTCCTCGCCAGCGGTAATAAAGGCAAACTCGCCGAATTCGATCAAATGCTCGCAAGCTACGGTGTCACTGTACTGCCGCAGAGCCAGTTTAATGTCAGCGAAGTAGCAGAAACGGGTACCACTTTTGTAGAGAATGCCATTATCAAAGCAAGGCATGCCGCCGAAATCACCGGACTTACGGCCATTGCCGATGATTCGGGTTTAGAAGTGGATTTACTCCAAGGCGCTCCAGGCATTTATTCAGCACGTTACGCGGGCGAAAATGCCAAAGATCAAGACAACGTATTGAAACTACTTGAGACATTAAAAGACCAGCCTGCACCTCGCAGTGCGCGATTCCAATGCGTACTGGTGTATATGCGCCACGCGAAAGATCCAACCCCAATTATTTGCCAAGCCGCATGGGAAGGCCAAATCGACTTTAGCCAACGCGGCGCTAATGGCCATGGTTACGATCCGATTTTTATCCCTGAAAATTATCAATGTAGCGCGGCGGAGCTGGGCAGCAACGAGAAAAATGCCTTAAGCCATCGTGGTAAAGCCCTAGTGCAACTCATCGCCGCCATGCAAGCCCAAGGCGTGTTAACTGGCGGGAATGCACAATAATGTCGTCAACTGCCGTGACTACTGCAATGAAGCTCGAACTGCCACCACTCAGTCTGTATATCCATATTCCCTGGTGCGTACAAAAGTGTCCCTATTGTGACTTTAATTCCCATGGCCAAAATGGCGAACTGCCACAAGAGGCTTATGTTGATGCGCTATTGGAAGACTTACGCCAAGATTTACATCTCGTCCAAGGGCGGCAAATCCATACCATCTTTATCGGTGGCGGCACGCCATCCTTATTCGATGCTTTGCAAATCAAACGCATACTCGATGGTGCCAATGCGCTAATTCCCTTTAGTGACAATATCGAAATCACCATGGAAGCTAACCCTGGCACTTTAGAACACGATGACTTTAGTGCCTATCGTGCAGCGGGCGTCACTCGTTTATCTATCGGGGTGCAAAGCTTTTCTAAGGATAAACTCAACTTACTCGGACGTATTCACGATCAAAACGAGGCACAAGTCGCCGCTCAAAAAGCCAGCCAAGCGGGATACTTGAGTTTTAACCTCGATTTAATGCATGGATTACCCAACCAAAGTTTTGCTGAAGCTATGGCCGATATCGACACGGCAGCGGCGCTTAACCCGCCACACCTATCTTGGTATCAGTTAACGATTGAGCCCAACACCCTATTCCACTCAAAACCGCCGCAGCTGCCCGATGACGAAGCGCTCTGGCATATCTATGAGCAAGGTCAACAAAAGCTGGCCGCATTAGGGTATGAGCAATACGAAATATCTGCCTACGCAAAACCTGGTTACCAATGTAGGCACAATCTCAACTACTGGCAGTTTGGTGATTATCTAGGCATAGGCTGTGGCGCACACGGCAAAGTGACGCTGCCAAAAGAAAACCGCATCATACGCACGGTAAAAATTAAACATCCCAAGGGATATCTGAGTGCCAGCAACTACACCTTCGAATCGATTGAAGTTGCAGAGGAAGACCGCGCGCTCGAATATTTAATGAATCGCCTGCGTCTGATGACACCTATCCCTAAGCAAGAATTTGAACTGCGTACCGGACAACACAGAGACACATTGACCGAAGGAATGGAAAAAGCCAAACAACGCGGTTTACTCACAGAATCCGCTGAACATTGGCAATTAACCAGTAAAGGTCATATGTTTGTTAATGATTTACTGACACAATTCTGCTGAGTTATTCGCTAAAATATCTATATAAATAATGTGTTAGTTACAAATAGTGTCGTTTAATACTATTACTGCTAACACATTTTCTAACACTAATATCCATACATTCTTGTTCCGCTTCTTTAGTATTAATGCAAATCAATCTAGGAAGCCTGATCATGCCAATAAAAACTAAAATCAGCTTAGTCGCACTGACCCTTTCAGCTATACTGACCATTCCCGCGTATGCAGCATCAACTGCGCCAGCCTTAAACAGTGCAAGCGAACCTGTGAATGCAGTAGCGCAAACCGAGTCAGAAAAAGCCAATGCTCTGTTCGAAACCATCTTCATGGAAAATATTATGGCGAGCCCCATTTCGCAGACCTATATGGGGATCAAGCAAGACTATGATAAATGGGATGAACTGGGTGATGCCGCAGATGATAAAACCCTAGATCGCACAAAAAAACAACTGGAGCGGGTCAATCAGATTGATGCGGCCAAACTCGATCCACAAACTCATCTTAGCCTCACGTTACTGCAGCAAAATCTGCAAAATGATATCGAAGATGACCAATGGCGCTATCATAATTACCCTGTGAATCAGATGTATGGCGGCCACTCTATGATCGCCTCCTTCTTGATTAACCAACATCAAATCACAGATGTCAGCGATGCTAAGGCCTATATCAGTCGCTTGAATAGCGTGCCCAAACGCTTAAGTCAATTGCAGACAGTATTAGCCGTTCGCGCAGATAAAGGCATTATCGCGCCTAAGTTTGTATTCGCTTATGTGATTTCAGACAGCCAAAACATTATCAAAGGTGCGCCTTTTGATAAGGGCGACGATAGTGCGCTACTCGCAGATTTTCGCCGTAAAGTGAACGCATTAGCGATTAAAGAGACAGAGAAGCAAGCACTGCTTCAACAAGCTGAGCAAGCACTCGTTACTCAAGTCGAACCCGCCTATAACAAGCTAATCAGTTACGTCAAAACCTTAGCAGCCAAAGCTGATGACCGCGATGGTGCGTGGAAACTCCCTAACGGCCCCGCCTATTACAATAATGCCTTGGCACGAACGACCACGACAAACATGAGCGCCGATCAAATCCATGACTTAGGTCTTTCTGAGGTGGAACGTATTCACAATGACATGCGTGCCATCATGAAGAAGGTCAATTTTAAAGGCGATTTGCAGCAATTCTTTAGCTTTATGCGTGATGATCCCCAGTTCTACTACCCCAATACCGCCGAAGGCAAAGCCGCCTATTTAGCTGAGGCGACTAAGTTCATAGACAATATGAAGTCGCGCTTGGATGAAGTGTTCAAAGTAAAACCTAAGGCCGCCATGGTAGTGAAGCAGGTTGAAGCCTTTAGGGAAAAATCCGCGGGTAAAGCCTTCTATGAACAACCGGCACCGGATGGTTCTCGTCCAGGTAGCTACTATGCAAACCTATATGACATGAAAGCCATGCCAAAATACCAAATGGAGGCGCTGGCCTACCACGAAGGTATTCCGGGTCACCATATGCAGATCGCCATTTCCCAAGAACTGCAAAATATTCCTAAGTTCCGTAAGTTTGGGGGCTATACCGCGTATATTGAGGGCTGGGGTTTATATAGCGAATCTTTCCCAAAAGAAATGGGACTCTACGCCGATCCTTACTCTGACTTTGGTCGTCTAGCAATGGAACTGTGGCGTGCATGTCGCTTAGTCGTTGATACCGGTATTCATGCCAAGAAGTGGACCCGCGAGCAAGGCATTGCCTATTACGTGGATAATACGCCAAATGCTAAATCAGATGCGGTGAAAATGGTTGAACGCCATATCGTTATGCCATCGCAAGCGACAGCTTATAAAGTAGGTATGATTAAACTACTAGAGCTAAGACATAAAGCAGAGCAACAGCTTGGCAGTCAATTTGATATCCGCGACTTCCATACGCTAGTACTTGCTAACGGCGCATTGCCACTGGATGTGTTAGAGCAACAAGTCGATCTCTGGATAGCCAGTAAGAAGCAGGCCTAATGCACTAATGCTTTAATGCCTAAGTGCTTAGCCGTGAAGCACTGTTAACTTGCTTCACGACTAAAGCGACATAAGTGAAAGTCTTAAGCTGCGCCCAATAAAAAAGCCACTCGAAAGTGGCTTTTTTATTGGTACCATTATCCCGTTAGATAACGGAACCCTTCTCACTGTGGGTCACTATATTTGTTGCATTAATATATGCTTTAGCACTCGCCTTCACATCATTTAACACACAGTTGCGACTTTAGGGTACAGGGAGACAAAACTTGTGCTCAAGGCTACAAACCATCAATAAAAAAATTACCTCAACGATAAGGCTGAGGTAAACCAAAAACTAGGATGATGGTTTAAAGAGCCAACATTGTTTTAGTTCTCAAACTTCTGTTGGCTGTGATCCAAAACTGCATTAACGCCGACCTGTATACAAAAATTGAAAGGGGTCATTTCCAATAAACGTATAGGACTCAGGTCATTCCGAATCAACTGTTACCATTGTATTCAATTAAGAACAGAGTTCAAGGATGTTATAAAAAAGTGCTTTAGGAACCCCTAAAAAACCATCAACAAATGTACTTAACAACCGAATCTAACATATTGATTTTAAATGACCAGAAAAGTGTCTGCTCAATTTAAAACCACATAAGACTGCTTTTGAGAACAATGTTTCCTATTTTACTGACGTTTACTGAATAATTCGACATAGGGAGCATCCCAATACGGCGGCGTTCCTATGTGATCTTTGATGAATTCAATAAAAGAACTGACCTTAGGTGCTAAGTGCTTACGACGGGGATAAACCGCCTGCAATGGCAGATGGTGGGTCAATTGCCAATCCTTCAGTAAAGGCACTAATGTCCCTTTGGCAATTTCATCTTCCATCAGATAACTCGCAAGATACACAACGCCAAGACCACTGATTGCAGCAGATTTTAATGCAGGCGCATTATCCACCCTGAAATTACCCGATACGCCAATTTCACAGTAGTCATCACCCTTCTTAAATTGCCACATGCTGTGCTCGTGCCACTCGCCTTGATAGACCAAACAGTTGTGGTCAACTAGCTGCTCAGGTCGAGTTGGCTCGCCATGTTGAGCAATATAGCCAGGCGAAGCAACTAACAGGAATTGGCACTTCATCAGCGGTCTAGCAACCATGCCAAGCGGTAATTGCTCAGACATAGTTAACAGTAAGTCTAAGCCTTCGCTCACGACATCCACTTTATGGTCCAGTAAGCTCACTTGTAGCTCAAGCTCAGGATGTTTTGCCATAAAAGATGGCAACGCAGGAATGATATGCATCACCCCAAAGGATTGGGAAATACCCACCTTGAGCACGCCGCGGGTCGCATCATTTAAGTTATGCACGCTGGCTATCGCTTGTTCAGCGTCACGCAGCAGTTCTTCACCTTGCAGATACAGCAAATGCCCTGCTTCAGTCAGGCTTAAGCTGCGGGTGGTACGTTGAATTAATTGAACACCAAGTCTATGTTCAAGATCGGCGACTTGTGTACTGACCTTAGACTTAGAGATCCCAAGCCTTCTTGCGGCGGCACTAAAACTACCTGCTCTGGCCACATGAGTAAAAATCGCAATAGGTTCTAACAGTTCTAACATGGAAGTCGCCTTAAGCTGTTTACGACAATGATATTAACTTTCGGTGAACAACTATGGTTAGCGTAATCATCGCTTAAAAATAACCATAGCATTGATATCTCGCATCAAAATGATATAACGCAGAGATTTAGACCGAAAAAGTCCACTAAAGTAGGGGGTTATATCTGACTGATATGCCAGCTTTTAATTATATTTTAAGAGTATACCAAATATTCGTCTCTAGACTGTAACATTCCGAACTAAATCGCTGCAAGCCTAGCCTATAAGCCACATCAACTTAGCCATAAGGGTTGTCTGTAGTGGCACACTAATTTTGGCCACCTAAATAGAGGTGATATTATTACCTCGTAGATGACTTTAGGTGAACACATGAGATCGACAACCAGAAAAACATTTAGTGCTGAATTCAAACTTGAAGCTGCCCAATTAGTCCTCGATAAAAACCATAGCATCATCGAAGCTGCAAAGGCGATGAACGTAGGTAAATCCACTATGGATAAATGGGTGAGACAGTTAAAACTAGAACGCCAGGGTGGCACACCGGTGAGACAGTTAAAACTAGAACGCCAGGGTGGCACACC